>MGOE01000136.1:45430-45534 GCA_001797035.1 Chloroflexi bacterium RBG_16_72_14 | reverse complement strand
CGAGGTGCACGTCGCGGTCCTCGCCGACCTCGCGACCGGGGCGAGGACCCTCGCCGGCCCGGCCTGACCGCCGGTGATCGCGGTACCGCTGGACTCTTGACGAC
>MGOE01000136.1:44343-45387 GCA_001797035.1 Chloroflexi bacterium RBG_16_72_14 | reverse complement strand
GACATCCGCTGGCGAGGTGGGGACGATGTTGAACGCATGGCGCGCGGCCGTGGCGCTTGGGGCCGCGCTGGTGGCCCTGGTCTTCCTGGCATGGTTCGACAGTGATGTGATGACCGCGGCGCAACAACGTGCCGCCGCAACGTTCAGTTCGTCGGACTGGCTGCTGCCGTCGGCGGTCGGAACGCTGGTCGCGACCGGCGCGGTGCTGCTGCTCGGCGTGCTCGCGTGGCGGTCGAGGTCCGCGTGGGTCGGTGTCATCTATGCCGTGGTCGGCGGCTTCATCGTGCTGCTCCCATGGATCGTGTGGAGCTTCGCCTCGTACGTGAACGACGTGCCACCCGTGCTGCCCGAACCGATTGGCGGCGCCGTGTCCACCCTCTGGGGCGAGACTTTCGGTCCCCTCAATGCGGTCACGATCGTCGGCGCGGGCATGACCGTCACGGGCGTCGCCCTGATCGTGCGCCGCTGGCGGGATCGAGCCGTGGCCGGTGCCGGGCGGGTCGCAGACGCAGCGGAGCAGCCCGTCGGTCCGTAGGCGGAGCGCTCGGGCGATCGCACCTGGACTCTGGCGATGCCCACGGAACCAGCCAAGCCTGTGATCGTGCGACGGGAGACGGAGCGGATCGCGACGAGGCGCCCCCGATCCCAGAGCGGCCTCCGGTATGCGTACCAGGCTTAGCGGCACGCAGCTCGGGCGGCGCGACCCACACCGGGTGTCGCAGGGCGGCACCTTACGATCGCGCCATGCCTGTCACGCGTATTCCGGCGCCGCAAGCGGTCTGGAGCCGCCCCGACCGAGTCGAATGCGGTCCGTTACGCTTGGTAGGCATACCAGGCGCGTTGCGCGCCAATGCGGGTGCCTCCTACCAGGCGCGAGGCCAGTGTCGGGTCGACGGCGGTCAGCCTGTCCTGGGGCCATCCCGTGCCACCCGGATACACTCGGTGGATGATGGCGTCCCCGCGCGACGTGCTCCTCCGAGACGGCCGCTCGCTTCGTGCCCACGATTCCGGCGGGCCCGACGCGGCGGCGCCGCTCACGCTCCT
>MGOE01000136.1:44011-44212 GCA_001797035.1 Chloroflexi bacterium RBG_16_72_14 | reverse complement strand
CGGCCGCACGGTCGCGTCGGCGGCGGACGACGTACGACAGACCGTCGATGCGCTCGGGATCGATCGCTTGGCCGTCATTGGCGCCTCCGGGGGTGGTCCGCACGCGCTCGCGTGCGCGGCGCTGCTCCCGGAGCGGGTCGTCGGCGCGGTGACGTTCGCGAGTCCCGCGCCATTCACGGACGGGTTCGATTGGTCCGCGGG
>MGOE01000136.1:43301-43833 GCA_001797035.1 Chloroflexi bacterium RBG_16_72_14 | reverse complement strand
CCTCATCGACGACGACGTCGCCTTCGCAAACTCGTGGGGTTTCGACCCCGCGACGATCTCGGTCCCCGTCCTCCTGGTACAGGGCGGCGAGGACCGGGTCGTGCCGCGATCCCACGCGGACTGGCTGCTCGCCCACATCCCGACCGCCGAGCTGTGGCTGCGCCCCCGCGACGGTCACATCTCCGTTCTCAGCGCGGTCGCGGTCGCGATGGACTGGCTGCTCGCGATCGGCGGCCGCTGAACGGGCGTTACCCTGCACCCGATGGATGCCCTGATCCTCGTCCTCGGCGTCGTCGTAGTCGCGCTGGTGACGCTGGACGTGTTCCAGACGATCGTGGTGCCCCGGCCGTCGCCCGGGCCATACCGGCTGTCGCGCTACGTCGTCCGGCCCACCTGGCGCCTGTGGCGGTGGCTGGGTGCGCGGACGAAGACGGGCCTCGCGCGAGACGGGTTCTACGGCGTGTACGCGCCCGGGGCGGCCGTGCTGCTGCTGGTGGCCTGGCTGACGCTCCTGGTGGTGGGCTACGGGCTC
>MGOE01000136.1:40947-43277 GCA_001797035.1 Chloroflexi bacterium RBG_16_72_14 | reverse complement strand
CTCGAGCCGTCCCCGGGCGACCTTGCCACCAGCCTCTACTTCGCCGGCACGTCGATCCTCACCATCGGGTTTGGCGACATCGTGGCCACCGGGACGCTCGCCCGTGCCGTGTCGCTCGTGGCGGCGGCCACCGGCCTGGGCCTGGTCGCCCTGGTCATCACGTTCCTGTTCTCGCTCTACGGCTCGTACCAGCGGCGCGAGGCCCTCGTCGTCACGCTCTCGGCGCGGGCCAAGGCGCCACCGTCGGCGGTCACGCTGCTCGAGTCGTACGCGCGGCTCGGGATGGTCGACGAGCTGCCGGCGCTGTTCGCGCAATGGGAGGGGTGGGAGGCCGAGGTGCTCGATTCCCACGTCGCGTACCCGCTGCTCGCCTACTTCCGGTCAAGCCACGACAACGTGTCCTGGCTGAGCGCGCTCGGCGCCGTGCTCGACGCCTGCGCACTCGTGCTCACGACGATCGAGGGCATTCCGCGCGGCCAGGCGGAGCTGACGAAGCGCGGCGGGGCCCACCTCGTGGAGGACATCTCCAACATCGTGGGACTCCGGGGCGATGGCTCGGGCGTGGACCACGGCCAGTTCGACGAGGCCCGCGGGCGGCTGCGCGAGGCTGGCTACGCGGTCGTCGAGGGCGACGAGCCGTGGCACCAGTTCGAGGCGGCCCGCGCCACGTACGCCGGGCGGCTCGAGGCGCTGGCGCGCCACTGGGCCACGCCGGCGACCGTGTGGATCGGGGCGCGGGTCGCGGCCCCGTCCGTCGCCCATCGCACCGCGGAGCCGGCAGACTCGAAGGCCGCGGGCTCGGCGCCCTGACGCTGGGCAGCGCTCCGCGCCGCCGGGAACCCGTTGGTTGGACGAGGCTTGACAGACGGTATTCCATAGCAGTACCGGAATCGCTCGACGGGCCAGCGACATCGGGCGAGCGAGCGGGCACTCAGGGCGGTCCCAGGGGTCGTGCCGTGGCATCGGTGATCGGCGAGGATCTGACAACCCCGGGTACGCACGCGCTCGTCATCGGCGTGAGCGCCTACCGGCACCTCGCGGACGGCCCGAACCCCACCCAGGCGGGCTCGTCGTTCGACCTGGAGCAGCTCACCGCCGCGGCGCGTTCGGCATCCGAGTTCGCGGCCTGGTTCCTGACCGAGTACACCTGCCCGACCGCACCCCGCAACAGCCTGCGGATCCTGCTGTCGCCGTCGCCCGGGGAGGTGATCGCCCAGGCGGTGACGGACCTCGGGCAGCCGATCCCCGAGGCGACGCTTGCCAACGCCCGCGCCGCCCTCGTCGAGTTCCGTGCCGCGTGCAACGCGAACACCGGCAACGTCGGCATCGTGTACGTCGCGGGCCACGGGGTGCAGCTCTCGAAGACCGGCGCCGTCCTGCTGCTCACGGACTTCGGCGACCCCACCCAGGCCTCGACCCTCGAGATGGCCCTCGACATGGCGGCGATCCACGAGGCGTTCAACCACCCGGCGAGCTCACGGACACAGTTCTGGTTCGTCGATGCGTGTCGTCAGAAGCCGGCCGTGGCCAAGAGGTTCGAGACGATGCCCGGCGCACTGAAGCTCGACATCCCGAACGGCACCACCGAGACCTCGCCGCTGTTCCTCGCGGCGACGACCGGAACGGCGGCATTTGCCCGGCCCGGCGGCATGACGCTGTTCGCGGAGGCCCTCCTGTGGGCCCTCCGCGCCGGGGCCGTGGCGCCGCCCGATGACAGCCTCGACGCCTGGCACGTGCCGGTGCGCGAGCTGATCCATCGCCTCCCCGACCGGGTGCAGGCCCTGGCCGCGGCGGAGAGCGCGGAACAATCGGTTGACATCGCCGGCAAGATCCACGACGCGACGATCCAGCGGTTCGCCGCCACGCCGATGGCGGAGCTGCGGATCGACCTCGACCCCGAGCCAGCCCGGCCGGCCAGCAGGGGAACACTCAAGCCCGGGTTCGGCGGCGACCCGGTCGTGTCCGGGTTCTCGGCGTGGCCGTTCCAGCAGCCGGTCGACGCAGGGCTGTACATGCTGAGCATCCAGGCCGACGCGCCGTTCATCGGGCTGGACACGGTGCTCGACGTCCGCCCGCCCGCGACGAGGAAGGGCTTCACGGTGGGACAGTGACGGACAAGTCGTCGGGCGATCCCGGGCGGCCCATGGGCCGCGTCTCGGTGCACCTGGCCGCCAACTCGCAATTCCTCGGCCAGTCACTGCCGATCGAGGTCCGCGACAGCAGCCTGCGCCTCGTTGCCCGCTCGAAGGGCGCCGGGTCGCTCGACCTGCCGGTAGGCCTGTACGAGGTGAGCGCGGTCCTGGGCGACGGACAGCGGCACAGCACGTACG
>MGOE01000136.1:30308-40929 GCA_001797035.1 Chloroflexi bacterium RBG_16_72_14 | reverse complement strand
GACGCCCGTGGAGTTCGGCCAGGGGGCCGAGCCCGCCACCTCGACAGGCGACGACATGATCGAGCCCACGACATCGGCCAGGGACGATCTCCCACCGACAGGGAAGCTCCCCTACCGGCGGTCGACGTACACGGAGGCCGCCGCGCTGGCACCCGAGGACCCGGCACGGACCATGGACATGCCCGAGCTCGAGCTCCTCGAGGTCCTCGGCGCGACCACGGTCGACCGGCGGAAGACCCGCATCTCGTTCCAGGCCGACCAGACGATCACCGCCGTCCCGACCGCCACCGTGCGGATCGGCGAGCACCGCCAACGGGTGAGCCTGCCGATCGGCCCGCAGACCTGGACGCCCTCGGGCGCCTGCGTCGTGAAGGTCGAGCGGACGTCGGTCGGCTTCCACGCCCAGGCGTGGATCAGCCCGGAGCGCCGGGTTGCGAACGGCCTCCAGAACATGCTGGCCACGGGGTACGTGCTCGAGGCCGCGCTGCTGGCGAACGAGGCCACCGAGCTGTTGCGCGGCAAGTACGAGGACCCGGCCGGCGCGGCCCTGGGGGCCCTCCTGCTCCACAAGGCCGGGCAGCTCGTGCCATGGGAGAGCTGGGTCGAGAATCTCGCCCGCGACTTCGATTGGCTGCCCGACGGCAAGGTCATGCTCGTGAACCTCCGGGTGGCGCGCGGCGAGGCGACGCCGGACGACCTCGCGCGCCTCCTCCGGGCGAGCGAGCAGCGCGTGATGTACGCCGAGACCTGCTCGCTCCTGATCGACCTTCTCCGACGATGGCCGGAGGAGCGCTCAGGCCCCGAGCGGTACGCTGCGATCGAGCGGCTGGCGAACGACGCGCCGTACATCGACCGGGATGCGATCTGCCTGACCCTGTGGCTGCCGCCGGACGCCCCTTGATGGCGCCGATGCTCTCCGTCACCGCCCTCAACGCGAGGCAGGGCGACGCGATCTGGATCCGCTGGGGCGACGACGCCGCCCCCCACCAGCTGCTGATCGACATGGGCACGGAGGGGGTCGGCGACGACCTGTCGACGCGGCTCCTTGCGCTGCCCGAGGACCAGCGCGTGTTCGACGTCCTCGTCGTCACCCACGTGGACCGGGACCACATCGGCGGCGTGCTCACCTGCCTGGCCGACGATGACGCGGTCCCGATCCCCGGGCTCGACATCGGCGACATCTGGTTCAACGGCTTCCCGCACCTGCACGGAGGCATCGTCCCGGGAGCCGCGGCCGGTGCCGGACTGGAGCCCATGGGCCCTGCCCAGGGCGAGCGCCTCGCCGCGTGGCTGAAGGGGCGGGCATGGAACGCGGCATTCGGCGGCGCTGCGGCTGTGCGGATCCCCGGGCAGCCGGCGACGACGGTGACCCTCCACGACGGCCTGACGCTCACGGTTCTGGGCCCGACGCCGACGCGCCTCCAGGAGCTCGAGCCCGTCTGGAAGGACGAGGTGGCCATCGCGCTCGAGAAGGGAACGCTGACCACGGTCTCACCGGGCCTCGAGGCCATGGGCCCGAAGACCCCTCCCGATCTCGAGACCAGGGACGACCTGCGCGACCTGGCAGACCGTCCGACGGTGCCGGACGACAGCGAGGCGAACGGCGCCAGCATCGTCCTCCTGCTGCGGTACCGCGAGCGGAGCGTCCTGCTCACCGGTGACGCCTTTGCCCCCGACGTCGTGGCCGGCATCGAGGCCGTCAGCCCGGGCGAGCCGCTCTGCCTCGACGCGTTCAAGGCTCCCCATCACGGCAGCCAGAACAACGTGAGCGCGGAGCTCGTCGCGGCCGTCGACTGCTCGTGCTGGATCCTCTCGTCGGACGGGACGCAGCACCGCCACCCGGATCCGACGGCGCTCGCCCGCATCCTCATCGGCAGCCGTGCACGGCCCGTCCGTTTCGCGTTCAACGCGCCGAGCACCTTCAACGGCTGGTGGGACAACCCGACCTGGCGGGGCCTGTTCGACTACGAGACCAGCTACGGCACGACCGAGGATGGGATCACGCTGCAGCTCCCGGTGTAGCAGGGCGGGCGGGCACGCGCTTGCGATCCTGCCCGGGGTCGCCCACTACGCGATCTTCGTGTCCCCGCTCACCGCTGAGGCGGCGATTGCGTTCCTCGACGCGCCGGCGGGGTAGGTCGGCGTTGGTATCGTCGGATCCCCCGGTGGCTTGCCCAAGCCGTCGGGCCGGCGACCAACCGTCGACACCACCCGAGGGACGAGGATGCGTGAGCGCTACAACCGGTTCATCGGCCGTCACGAGGTCGCGTGGGAGCTGTCGATGGCGGGGCTCGCCATCGTGTACCTCGCGCTCGGGTTCTCCATGGACCAGGCTGGGGGCCTCGGCTCGTGGGTGGCAACGCTCGAGATCGCGCTGACGGTCCTGTTCGCGCTCGAATTCGGCAGCCGGCTCGTCGCGGCGCGCGATCGGGCGGCGTACGTGCGGGGCCACTGGATCGACGCCGTCGCGCTCCTGCCGCCCGCCAGGGGGGCGCGCGTGCTGCGCCTGCTCCGGCTCCTGCGCCTCGTGCGCGCGTTCGCCAGCGTGTACCGCGCGGGGATGAGCATCGAGCGCCTCACGCGGCATCGGGGCTTCGCGTGGATCCTCACGGCGTGGTTCGGCGTGATGGTCCTGTCGTCGGCCGGGCTGTACATCGCCGAGCACGGCGTCAACCAGGCGATCGAGTCGCCCTTCGATGCCGTCTGGTGGGGCATCAGCACGATGACCACGGTCGGCTACGGCGACGTCTACCCGACGACGCTCGAGGGGCGGCTCGCGGCGATGACCCTGATGGTCCTGGGCATCGGGCTGTTCTCGGCGGTGACGGCGTCGATCACGAGCTTCCTGGTCTCATCGTCATCACCGACGTCGATCGCCGTCGAGGTCGAGCGCCTGGTGGTCCTGCGCGACGCGGGCTCGCTGACCCCCGACGAGTTCGAGCGTGCGAAGGCGAGGGTCCTGGCCTGACCTCGAGCGCGGCGCGCGAGGCGGCCGGCGGCGGGCCGAGGCATTGACTCCGCGCCAGGACGTGGTTGACTGTGCGCCAGCGTCAATAGGAATCCAACTGGGAGGGCGAGATGGACCTGAACGTTGTCGTGGGCCTGCTTCTTCTCGGCGTCGGCACGTTTGCGATCGCGGGGGGCATCGCCATCAGCATTGTCGAGGTGCTTCGACCTCGGCCCCCGGCAGTAGCTTCACTCGACCCGATCACGAACTTGATCAAGGCCATCACCGGCCTCCTAGATGCCCTCGCCAAGTTCGGTCCCGGGCTCCAACTGGTGATCCTGGGTGTGGCGCTGTACGTCGTCGGTATCTACGTCATGGCAGCCAGTCCCATCGGATAACGCGTCGTGGACGTCCAGCACGCGCGCAGGCTGAAGGCGGAACTCGGCCACAGGTTTGCTGACATCCAGAGCCGCCCGGGTAGTCGCTGGAGTGACCTCGACTACGTCAGGAGTGCGGATCTCGAAACCCCTGGTCCGTACGCGGCCGTCGGGTTCGGTATTGGCTTTGGCCAGCACGGGTATTGCGCCGCCTTGCGTGTCTGGGGAAGCGGTGGCGGGCTTGACGATCTCGCGCATGAATTGGCCCGACCCTACGGCGACAAGGTTGACGTGCGCGTCACCGGTCCGATCCGGTTGCTGAGTGGTTCGGCAGGGCCAGTGCGGTCCGGGTCGAGCATTCGCGGATCTGGGGGCCGTGGGACCGTTGGCCTGGTTCTCGAAAGGACGCCCGGCAAGCCGCTGCTCCTCACCAACGCACATGTTGTGGGTGGCACGCCGTCGGCAATCGGGACCCCCGTCTACGGCGCGCAGGGCCAGGGCGAGGTGGGACGGGTAGAGGTCATCGAACCGCTCTCCTGGGAGGGCAACCTCGTCGATGCGGCAGCCGTCGCAGCCGGCAACATCCGGGTTGACCCAACAGTGAGGGGCCATCCGGTCATCAGCGGGGGACCGCCAACGCTCGGGCAGGAGGTCGAGAAGCGCGGCGCCAGTACCGGCCGCACCGCCGGAGTGGTGAGCGCCATCGAACTCGATGGCGTCACCGTGAGCTACGGCACGAGTCGCCTGGTATTCGACGATCAGATCGAGATCGACACCATCGAGGGAGTCTTCAGCGGTCAGGGTGACAGCGGCTCGGCCATCATCACGGTGGAGTCGGACGCGCCACCACGCGTCATCGGCCTGCTGTTTGCGGGCCCGGTTTGGGACGACGGAACCCCGTCCTATGCGAATCCGATCGCGTCGGTCTTCGCCGCACTCGGGATCGATGGCTGAGGGCAGTCCACGAGTGCGACTTGGCGACTACCGCATAATCTGTGTTCGTGGCCACGTTGACTCAGGCACGAACAGCCAAGCGGGCGGCAATCAGCCGGTTCGGGTCGCTCCCGACAGTTAACGGCGTCGGCATCGATCGGGCGGGCAGCGGATACGGTGTTCGCATCAACCTCGTGGCTCCGGATCCTTCGATCCCTGCGGAGATTGATGGCGTGCCGGTCACCACTCGACTGATTGGTCGACTTCAGACGCTATCTGAGCCGGCAGACGAGCCCAGCTCGGTCCACGAGCCGAAACGCTCCGACTGCTGAGGTCGTCCCAACTCGCGCCCAGTCTGGATCGCACGGCGCACGCACGTGGGCTACGGGTTCGGCGGGCTCCACGGTCCGGCGAGCGCGAGCCACGCGAGCGCCGCGTCGATCGCGAGCCCGATGATCAGCGTCGGCGAGAAGCACAGCAGGAGCAGCAGCGCCGAGCCGCCGGCCGCGGCGACGACGAGGCCCACCCACCAGCCGGCGGGTACCAGCCAGCCGAGCGTCGCGAGCGCCGCCAGCAGCGAGACTGCGAACGTCACCACGATCAGCGCCCGGCCCAGGCCGACCACCGCCGCCTCGGCGACGCCGCCTCGGGTGATCAGCCACGAGGTCGACAGGTCGAACGGCCACGGGGTGGCGTCCGGCTTCGCCTTCGACGGGTCCGGCTTGGGGAACACGAACATCAGGTGGACCCAGCCGTGGGCGAACAGGAGCGCGGCCAGGACCCACTGGCCGATCGACGGGTTGTTCCCCAGCAGCCACAGCGTCACGGCGCCCACCACCAGCGTCGCGATCGCCAGCGGCAGCAGGTCCCTGGTCAACCTGGACACGGCCATCTCGTCCCTCGACCCCCTGATCCGAGCCGGCGGCTCTCGTGGCTCCGGCATCGACGGCGAGCGTCGCGGCTGGGCCGGCCCGCCGCCAAGGGCCGGGTCGATCCTCGATGCGGGCCGTCGGTCAGCCGTTACCCTCGTCATATGGATCACCGGCGCGTTCCCCGGAGTGGCCCGTGACGGCGGCGATCCGGCGCGGCGTCCGGACGGCGCAGCCGCAGCCGGTCACGTTCGTCGAGCTGTTCTTCGACCTCGTGTTCGTGTTCGCGGTCACGCAACTGACCGCGACGACCGCGAACGACCTCACCGCGGACGGCGTGCTCCGGGCGATCCTCCTGGGCTGGCTGATCTGGTGGGCGTGGACGCAGTTCACGTGGACCCTCAACCCGGCCGACACGACGCACGTGACCGTCCGCGTGGTCACGCTGGCCGCGACCGGCGCCGCGTTCGTCATGGCCGCGTCGGTGCCGCGCGCGTTCGCGGACGACGCGCTCTGGTTCGCGGTCCCCTACCTCGTCGTGCGTGGGCTGGGCCTCGGGCTCCAGGTCGCCGTGGAGACGGAGCGCGAGGGCGTCAGTCACACGGCGGTCTACCGCTGGGCGGGGCTGTCGGTCATCGGCCTCGCGCTGGTGCTGGCGGGCGCGCTCGCCGAGCCCGGGCTCCGGAGCCCGCTGTGGGTGCTCGCGATCGTGGCCGACCTGCTGGCGGCGGCCGTGGCCGGGCAGCGCGCGAGCTGGGACCTCAACCCGGGCCACCTGACCGAGCGTCACGGGCTGTTCGTGATCATCGCCCTGGGTGAATCGATGATCGTCGCGGGCACGGCGGTCGCGGGCGAGGAGCGGACCGGGGACCTGGTGGCGGTCGCGGCGGCGTCGATCGTCGTCGCCTGCCTGCTGTGGTGGACGTACTTCGGCTGGCTCAAGGACGCGCTCGAGCACCGGTTCGCCGCGGTCGAGCAGGAGCGCCTGGGTCCGCTCGCACGCGACGCGTTCAGCCTCGCCCACTTCCCGCTGATCGGCGGCATCGTCGGGTTCGCGGTGGCCGTCGAGGAGACGGCGGCGCACCCCGCCGACCCGATGCCGGCGGCCGTGCTCGCGGCGCTGGGCCTCGGCGTGGCGCTGTTCGTCGCCTCATCGGCGGCGTCGCTGTGGCGCCTCAGCGGGCCGGTGCTGGTGCCGAGGCTCACGGTGCTCGCGGCCATGGCCGCTGCGCTCGCGATCATGGTGGCCGCCGCGCCGCCGCCGGTGGTGCCGCTCGCGATCGTGGCCGTCAGCCTGCTCACGATCGTCGTCGCCGAAGGTCGGCCGACGGCCATGCCCGCGTGAGCGCAGCCCTCCATCGCCGCTGACCCGCCTTTGCCGCCACCGGCGACCCGGGCAGGTTGCGCCCGAAATCCTCTTGACACGTCCGCTAGCCCCGTCTACCGTAGCTCAATCGATTTAGTAGATCGATTGAGGAGAGGAGCTAGAGGCGTCATGGGAACGGTTGGCCGGGGCTCCGCGCCCCGATGGCTGGCGGTCATGGCCGCGATCGTGCTCTTGGGGGCATGCACGAGTTCTACAACTCCAAGTGCGACCTCCGCGCCCGCCACCGGCGCGACCGATACGCCGGCGTCGCTGCCGGCCCCGCCTGCCGTCGAGGAGCTCACGCTGTGGGTCAACTCCGCCGACGCGCAGCCCCTGAAGGACCTCTGGGCGCGCTATGAGGACGACACCGGCGTCAGGCTCGACATCGTGTCGTTCCCGTCCGACGGTTTCGAGACCGCGCTCCTGCAGCGCTGGGCGACGGGCGATCGGCCGGACATCCTCGAGTGGCATGCCAACTTCAACTGGCTGGTGGCGATCAACCCCAAGGACACCCTGCGCGACCTGTCCGGCGAGGACTTCGTCGCCCGCCAGGCGAGCGGGATCACGGCCAGCCTCGATGGCGTGACGTACGGCATGGTGCTGAACACCCCGACCGCTTGGGGCATGTTCTACAACAAGTCGGTGTTCGACCGGCTGGGCCTGACGCCGCCGACGACGGCCGCGGAGATCCTGGCGACCTGCCAGGCGATCAAGGCGGCAGACCCGACGCTGGTGCCGATCCAGGAGAGCGCCGGCTCGCTGTGGCCGCCACTGATCCTCAACGGCCAGTACACGGCGGATGCCCTGGAGGCAGGGTTCCTCCAGCGGCTGATCGAACGCGAGGCCAAGGTGAACGATGCGGACTCGCCGTGGCTGCGCTCGCTGCAGTTCTACAAGCAACTCCAGGAGCAGGGCTGCTTCAACAAGGACATCCTCACCGCCGAGTTCGAGAACGCCGCCAACATCCTGCTCGGTGGCAAGGCCGCCATGGTCCCGCTCCACAGCGGCTTCGTCGGCCTGGCCGTGGACGCGTCGAGCCTCGACGATGTCAACTCGACCATCGGCTGGACGGCCTGGTCTGAGGCGCGCCCGGTGGTGACCGTGGAGTACAGCCCGAACGGAACGTACTACCTCCCCAAGACCGGCGACGCCGTCCGCGAGGAGGCGGCCCTCGGGTTCCTGCGGTTCATGACCGGTCCCGCGTACGCTGACTATGTGACGGCCGCCTCCATCATCCCGACACTCAAGGACGTTGCCACCCCGGACAGCGTCGCGGCACCCCTCCAGTCGATCGCGGACGCCATCGCAGCCAACGGCTCGACCATCCCGATCTGGTCCGTGCTGCCCGGGATCACCGATCTCGTGAACTACCCGGGCAAGCTCCTCAACGGCGAGCTGACGCCCCAATCGGCGGTCGACCTCCTCCAGAAAGAGGCCGAGGCCGGGGCGAAGGCCGCCAACCTGCCGCCTTGGCCCAATCCCTGAGCGCGGCTCCTCCCGTGGCTCACGGCGTCAGGGCCACCACCCGCCGGCGTGCCGGCGGCTGGTGGCCCTACGCGGTCCCGGCCGCACTCGTGGTCGTCACCCTCTACGTGCTGCCGCTGGCGATCAACGGCGGGCTCGCCTTCACTGACTGGAACAGCTTCCACAGCGGCATCGCCTTCAACGGCCTGGACAACCTCGTCACGCTGCAGGACCAGGCGTCGCTCGTGAACCAGGTCCGTCTTACGCTCGTGTACGCGGTCACTGCCTCCGCGCTGGGCAACGCCTTCGCCCTCGTGCTCGCCCTCGCGCTCGAGCGGCCCACGCGCTCGAACCACCTGTTCCGCGCCGTGTTCTTCATCCCGGTGCTGCTGTCGCCGCTCGCAGCCGGCTACGTCTGGTCCGGCCTGCTGGATCCGTCCGGCCCGGTCAACCAGGTGATCTCGCTCGCCGTTCCCGGGTTCGTGGAGCCGTGGCTGGGCAACAGCGACCTCGCCATCTTCCTGGTCGCGGCCGTCGACGCCTGGAAGTGGTCCGGGTTCTTCACCCTCATCTACATCGCCGGTCTCACGACGGTCCCGGTGGAGCTCAAGGAGGCGGCGGTCGCGATGGGCGCGGGTCGGTGGCAGGTCTTCCGGTACGTGAAGCTCCCGTTCCTGGCACCGGCGATCACGTTCAACGTCACGGTGACGGTGATCGGAGCGATGAGCGCCTTCGACATCGTCATGGCCACGACGCGGGGCGGGCCGGGCAGCGCGACGCGCGTGCTCAACGTGCTCACGCTGGACCAGTTCGGCAATGGGCTGTACGGCCTGGCGTCGGCGACCTCGCTCGTCGTCACCGCGCTGGTGATCGTGACCGCGATCCCGCTCGTGACCGTCCTCCGCCGACGGGAGATCGAGGGGTGAACAGGGCGGTGCGGCAGTCGAGGACGCTCGAGGCATGCCGGATGGCGGTCCTGGCCACAGCGGCGATCGTGCTGGTCGGCCTCCCGCTGTGGATGGTGGTGATCAACTCGTTCAAGGGCCAGGCCGAAGCGGCCGAGCTGAGCCTCGGTCTGCCGCGCGCCATCGAGGCGGCCGCCAATTACGGCGAGGTCTTCCACCAGAGCCGGTTCATTGCCGGCTTCATGAGCAGCCTGCTGGTGACCATGGCATCCGTAGGCGCCCTCCTCGCGGTCGGGGCACCGGCAGCCTGGGCATTCGCCCGATCGCGGTCCCGTGTCATGCGACTCGCCTACTCGGTTGCCATCGTCGGGGTCATCCTCCCGCCGGCGGTGGTCCCGATGGTGTTCCTCATGCGGCTGGTCGGGATCCAGGGCAGCCAGCTCGCCCTCATCCTGTTCACCCTGGGGCTGCGAGTGTCGCTCGTCGTGTTCCTGATGACCGGCTTCGCCCGTGCGCTGCCGCGCGAGCTCGAGGAGGCGGCCGCCGTGGATGGCGCATCGCGGCTGCGAACCTTCGTCCAGGTCGTGCTGCCGATGATGTCGCCCGTCGTGCGCACGGTGTTCGTGATCGTCACGGTCCTGACCTGGAACGACTTCTACGGACCACTGTTCCTGCTCCAGGGCGACAATGCGACGCTGCCCGTCGGGCTCTACCGGCTCTCGAGCGGCATCGCCCAGGCCACGGCGTGGAACTACGTGTTCGCCCACGTCGTGCTGGTCAGCCTCCCGCTGATCCTGCTCTATGCGTTCGTCCAGCGACGGATCGTCGAGGGCGTCACCGCCGGGGCCATCCGTGGCTGAGCGGTGGCGGATCGACGGCGCGCGAACCGTCGTGGCGCGGCGCGGCCGGCGAGCGGAGGAGTGTCCTGCAGCCGCTGAACCGCCCCGGCTCGGGCGCCCCGAGCATGCGTGACGTCGCGGCCCGGGCCGGAGTGTCCACGTTGACCGTGTCGCTGGTCCTGAGCGGGAAGCACGAGGCGATCCCGGTCGCCACGCGCGAGCGCGTCCTCGCGGCCGCGGCCGACCTCGGCTATCGCCGCAACACCATCGCGGCGGGCCTTCGCCGTCAGACGTCGGACACGATCGGGTTCATCTCGGACCTGATCGCGACCACGCCGCACGCGGGGGCGATGGTCCAGGGCGCGCAGGATGCCGCCTGGCTCGCGGGCAAGGTCCTCCTGATGGTCAATACCGGCGGCGAGCGCGGGGTCGAGCAGCGCGCGATCGACGCCATGCTCGGGCGACAGGTTGACGGCTTCCTGTACGCCACGATGTATCACCGGGTGGTCGACCCTCCGCCCGCCCTCCGCGAGGTGCCGGCCGTCTTGCTGGACGCCCGCTCCCCGGACGCGACCCTCTCGTCCGTGGCCCCCGACGAGCAGGGTGGAGCCTTCGCAGCGGTAGCGCATCTCGCAGAGCTTGGGCACCGCAGCATCGGGTTCCTGCAGAGTTCCGGCGGGGTGCCCGCTGCCGCCGAGCGCCTTGCGGGGTACCGGGCGGCGCTCGAGACGAACGGCGTGGCGTACGATCCCCGCCTCGTCGCGAGTGCCCTGGACGAGTACGACGGTGGCCTGCGAGCGGCGGCCACGCTCCTCGAGCGCCCGGATCGGCCGAGCGCGATCTTCTGCTTCAACGACCGGATGGCGGCGGGGGCGGTGCTCGCCGCACGACGGCTCGGACTCACCGTGCCACGCGACCTGT
>MGOE01000136.1:26594-30258 GCA_001797035.1 Chloroflexi bacterium RBG_16_72_14 | reverse complement strand
TCCGCCGCTGTCGACGGTGCAGCTGCCGCACTACGAGATGGGTCGCTGGGCGACCGAGCACCTCCTGGAGCTGATCGCGGACCCGACGGCCAAGCCCGAGCAGTACCGCATGCCCTGTCCGTTCGTCGCCCGCGCGTCGACCGCACCGATCCCGTGATCGTTTCGCGCCCGGCGTTCCACTTCGCCCCCGCGCGCGGCTGGATGAACGACCCCAACGGCCTCATCGCCGTCGACGGCGAGTACCACCTCTTCTTCCAGCACAACCCGGAAGCGGACGACTGGGGCCCGATGCACTGGGGTCACGCGGTCAGCCGAGACCTGCTCGCATGGGAGCCGCTGCCACTCGCCCTCGCGCCCGATGACAACGGGACGATCTTCTCGGGTTCCGCGGTCATCGATCGCTGCGGGACGAGCGGCTTCGGGGTGGGCGCCCTCGTCGCCGTGTTCACGTACGACAACCGGACGGGGCAGTCCCAGGGCCTGGCGGGGTCCAACGACGGCGGGCGCAGTTGGTCCAAGCACGCGGCCAACCCGATCCTCAGGGCGCCGGCCGGGGTCCACGAATTCCGCGACCCGCGGGTCTTCTGGTGGCAGCCTCCCGAGGCCGCCGGCGCGGGACATTGGGTGATGGTGCTCGCCTGCGGTGACGAGGTCCGCCTGTATACCTCGGCAGACCTGGTCGGTTGGGAGTGGGCCTCGACGTTTCGCGATGCCGAGGGCGCGACGGACGTCCTGTGGGAGACGCCGGACCTGTTCGAGCTGCCCGTGGAGGGCGAGGAGTCGCGCTGGGTCCTGGCCTTCGGGCTGCTCGGAGACGGACCATGCGGCGGAACCGGGACGAAGTACCTCGTGGGGCGTTTCGACGGTACCCGCTTCATCCCCGAACCGGGATCCACGCCGCGCTGGGTGGACCAGGGACCGGACTTCTACGCCGCTCAGACGTGGACCGGGGCCGAGCGGCCGATCTGGGCCGCCTGGCTCGGCAACTGGGCGTACGCCCGCAGCGTTCCCTCAACCGGCTGGCGGGGAACCCTCACCGTGCCGCGCGAGCTGTCGCTCGTGCGCACGCCTGGCGGGCTCAGGCTGCGCCAGGTACCCACCGGAGCCATCGCGAGATCGCGACGGCCGATCGTCGCCCTCACGGACATCACGCCGATGCCGGGCGAACGCATCGCGTTGGCCGACGGGCAGCTTGCCCTCGATGTCCGGCTGGCGGTCAGGAACGAACCCCGCGTGGCCGGCGCCCTGCGGTTGCGATTGACATCGACCACCGACGAGCCGGACGGCCACGACGACACCCCTGTCGCCGTGATCACGCTCGATGGCCGGAGCGGCACGCTCGAGGTCTGCCGCCGGGCCATCGCGCTCGGCTCTGAGGGCGCGAATGACGTGTGGGTGCGCCCCGGACGAGCGGAGCTCGGCAAGGGCGAGGGCGACCTCAGCCTGCGCATCCTCGTCGACGCGACGTCGCTCGAGGTCTTCGCCGAGGACGGCCTGACCTGCGTCAGCCATCAGTTGCCGCTGCCAACCACCACCTATGCCATGGACCTGGTGACCGATGGCGGACCCTGGCATATCACCGCTGTCGAGGTCGACGAGGTCCGGCCGGTCTAGCCCTTGCGGCCCGGCAACGAGCGAAGCACCTGTCGACCTCATCGGCCTGCGAGGCCTGCGGATCCCGCATCGGTCACCTCGACCACAAGCGACAATGTGCGCTGGCAGTGCGAGTGCCAGCCGTACCCGCGCCGAGGAGGTCCCATGAACTTCAACAGCGTCCTGATCGGATCGGAGGATCCCCAGCGTCTGGCGGACTACTACACCCGGCTGTTCGGCGAGCCCATGTGGCGGGACGGGGGCTACACGGGCTGGCTCATCGGCTCGGGCGCGATCACCGTGGGGCCGCACAGCGAGGTCAAGGGCAGCAACGCGAGCCCGGGCCGGATCATCCTCAACATCGAGAGCGAGGACGTGCAGGGCGACTTCGAGCGCCTCAAGGCCGCCGGCGCGACCGTCGTGCGCGAGCCGTACACGTTCGAGGACACGCCGGGCGCCTGGATCGCGACCCTCGCCGATCCCGACGACAACTACTTCCAGCTCATGAGCCCGATGGGTCCCGAGGCCGCGGCCTGAGGATCGACGCCTCGCCTTCGGGTCACGCCTCCGCCGCCCGGCCCGCGATGTAGCCCCCGAACGCGGTCACCCAGATCACGACCGGGTACACGATCCAGCGCTCCAGCCCACCCATCCCGAACACCGCGAACGGCGAGCCCTCGCCCAGCAGCAGGTAGGTCACGAGTGCCAGCAGCGAGACGCCGCCGAGCGCGATCGACAGCCACCGGAAGGGGCCGCTCGTCACCCGCGAGCCGGTGATCGCAGCGATGCCGCCCGACACGAAGGTCGTCATCGCGGACAGGGCGTGCGGGTTCCCGGTGGGCCCCGGGAACACCCCGACGCCCAGCGCGCCCAGGCCCAGGACGACGATCGGGATCGTGACCGACCGGCGGCCGACGCCGCGATGGATGAGCCCGCCCGCGGCGATGACCATCAGGCCGACCACGATCATCGAGCCGTCGAAGATCGTCGCCGACGGCTGGTAGACGACGACGCCCTCGGCCGGGGTGGTGCCGCCGAGGTCGCTGATCTCGTTGGCCCCGGTCGAGTACGGCGCCGGGTACAGCGCCTCGGCGCTGATGATCCCGAGCAGGACGATCGCCCCGGCCAGGACCAGCATCGGTCCGGCGATTCGCAGGGCGGCCACACCCCCCAGGCCGCTCGTCTGGAGGCTCGTCCGGTCGCGGGATGCGGCGCTGGTGGCCATCGGGTACCTCGCCTCGCGATGCGTGGTTGCTCTGCGGCACTAGGATGGGGCATGGCCGGACTCGACAGCCTCGCCCGGACGGCACGCGCGCTGCTCGTCGCGGTCGCCCTCGCGACGCTCACCGTCGGCGTCGCCCCTGGTGACCCGGTCGCGGCCGCCCTGCCCCCGTGGAACGGCGGCATCGACCTGTATCGCGACGGCGTGTTCACGACCCAGAAGACCTGGCGCTGGTGCACCGCGGCGGACGTCCAGATCATGCGCAACATCAGGTACCGCCAGGAGGACCACTCGCGCGCGGGCCAGGAGCGGTACTACGACTACATGCGCGCCCACAACCGCTACCCCGTCGCCGCCTCCGACGGGGTCGATCCCGCCGGCTGGACCGCCGGGCTCCGGCGCTTCGTGGACGATCGCTACCGCCGGGTGGACAGCACGAGCTTCGCGTCCGCCCTGCGGTCGGCGGTGAAGAGCCTGCGGCGGACGAACCTGCCGGTGGGGATCACGGTGGCGCGCGGCGGGCACGCCTGGGTCCTGACCGGGTTCACGGCCACGGCGGACCCCGCGCGGACGAACGACTTCAGCGTCACGAGCGTCCGGGTCGTGGGGCCGCTGTGGGGCCTGCAGAGCACGAGCTGGGGCTACGACATGCGCCCGGACAGGAGGCTGACCCGGGCCGAGCTCAAGACCTTCTTCAGGCCCTGGCACTACGCGCCCATCCGCATGGCCTGGGAGGGCAAGTGGGTGTCCGTGCAGCCGATCGGGACCTGACGGTGCGTCTGCCCCTCGCCGCGCTCGCCGGGCTCGTCGCGGCGTCGCTGGTCGGCGGCTGCTCGGGCGGCCCCGTCT
>MGOE01000136.1:21082-26587 GCA_001797035.1 Chloroflexi bacterium RBG_16_72_14 | reverse complement strand
CGGGCTCGCGTCGCCGGAGCCTGCGGCCTCGGCAATCGGGTCGTCCGAGCCTTCGACCGAGGCGACCTCCCCGTCCGCGCAGCCGAGCGGGCCCGCGCCCGCGACCGCGCCCCCGCCCACGCCCAGCGCTCCGCCCCCCAAGCCCGCGAACACCACCTTCGAGCTCGCGAAGCAGACGCCCAAGGGCGACGGCCTGACGATCGAGGAGTACCGGATCACCTGGACCGCGCCGGCGGGCCAGGCCACGGCGTTCCTGGTCTACGGCCTGACCGAATGCCTTCGCTATGCGAAGAAACACGACGGCAAGCCGTGCGTGGTGAAGGGCATGAAGATCGCGAAGGACCAGCTGGTGCTGCTCGCGACGGTGCCCGGCGACGCCCGCGAGGCCACGGTCAGCTGGGAGGTCGGCGAGCTCGACGTGCCCCCCTACTCGGCCATCCTGATCCGCGCCACGAACGACCTCGGCGACAGCATCTTCGCGATCGTGCGCAGCGAGAACGTCTGCTGGCAGTGCGTCTACTAGCGGCCAGAAGCGATGGCCCGATCGCCAAGGCGGTTCGCCTCTGCCGGGCCGGGTGACCGATGGCCCTCGCGACGCCGGGCAACGGGGCTAGGCTTCTCACCAACACCCGGCTCTGAAAGAGGGGACATGCGCCGCCTCGCCTCGCTGGTCCTTGCGTCGTTCGTCGGCGCCCTGCTGCCGGTGGCCGCCCCGCCGGCCGCGGTGGCGTTCGCGCTCCCGTCCGAATTCGCCTTCGAGGCCCCGCCCGACGGCCCGCTGAGCCGCGTCGGCACGTATGGCTACGGCACGGCAGGTCGATTCGCCCAGGATCCGGAGCGTCCCGAGCGCGACGGATTGTCGGCCACCACGGACACGTTCTGGTGGCAGATCACCCTGGAAGGACCCGACGGGGCGGCGCTGACCCCCGGCTCGTACCCGGATGCCCGCAACCTCGACAACGCGGCGCCGGGCAAGGCAGTGTTCCATGCGATCCCCCAGGTCGGCTTCCGCTGTGCGGACCAGCGAACGGACCTGGTCGTCCGGGACGTGGCGCGTGACGGCGCGGGGTGGCTCACGCGGCTCGACCTGTCGTTCGAGTTGTCGTGTGCCGGCTTGCCCCAGACCGTGCGCGGCGAGATCCGGATCGACGCCACCACGAACCCGGTCGCGATGGTCACGCAGTCGCCGCCCTGGTTCATCGATCCGTGGGATGCCCCATGGGGCGAGGTCCCCGTGGGCGAGACCGGCCAGGGCTGGGCATTCACCGCGACCGGGGCGGGCACCCGTCCCGCCACGATCTCCGGCGTCACGTTCGAGGGATCCAACCCGGACGATTTCGTGATCGGCGCGGACACGTGCACTGGCCAGACGCTCGACACGGGCGAGACCTGCACGTTCACGGTGGCGTTCAGGCCGACCGCGGGCGGCATGCGGGCCGCGGAGCTGGTGATCGCCTCGGACAGCGACACCGGCGCCCGCCGGACGCGCCTCGAGGCTCATGCGACGTTCCGGACCACGACGACCATCGAACTGCTCGACAACCCGTCGTTCAGCCCCGCCATGCCCCGGGCGAAGGTCACCGTGACGCCCAATCCGGGCAGCGGACAGGTGGGTGTCCGGGTCGGGACCTGGCCAACCTGGACGTTCGTGGGCGTACCGATCGGGGCGGACGGGACGGCGGTCGTAGCGTTCCAGCCACCGGCAGCCGAAACGCCGGTGGCCGGGTACTACTGGGGCAACGGCATTCACCTCCAGAGCGCCAGCGACCCGGTGACCCAGGTGCAGGGCACCTCGTCGATAATCGACTTCACGTCCACGCTGAACCCGCAGGAGGTCACCAAGGACGTAAAGGTCCAGGCGACGGTCAGCGCCTACGGCCTCGCAAGCCCGCTCACGCAGGGAACGCTCTCGATCACCGACCTGACAACCTCCAACGTGCTCGCGAGCATCGACCTGGCCAACGGCAACGCGGTCTCGTTCACGGGCCCGTTGGCCCTCGGACCGCACGACCTCGTGGCCGAGTACACCGGCCAGACATCGCCATTCCTCGCAGGGCCTGCGGCCGTACACCTCTCGCAGGTCGTGATCGCCGACCTGAAGGTCGATGCGACGGCGTTCGCCCTCAGCCTCGCCAAGTTCTATCCCGTCGTGGATGGCTACCGGGACACGGTCAGCGCGCGAGGAACGCTCGGCGAGGCCGCCTCGGTCGCGATCAAGGTCGTCTCGATCGCGACCGGCAAGACCGTCCGCTCCGCGTCGCTGGGGACCAGGCCCGTCGGCACGTTCGGCTGGGTGTGGAACGGCCGCAACAACGCAGGCAACCTCGTGGCCGAGGGCGGATACCGCGTCGTCCAGACGGTCACGGACGGGACAGGGAACGTGGTGACCTCCACGCTCGGTGTCACCCTCAGCAAGCGGACCGTGACCTGGAAGACGACGACGCTGTCCAAGCTGGCCGCGAAGTACACGAGCTACGGTATCGACACCGGGGTCGTGTCGAAGGCGAGGTCCCGGTTCTCTGGGGGCGTGTACCTGGCAGCCGGCGGCGGATGGGCGGCCACGGCGTACGCGTTCTCGCTGCCCGGCGCCCTCCAGTACAAGACCGTCAAGTTCAAGGTCCGCGGCCGGTCGCGGAACGGACTCAAGGCCTGGATCGGGATCTGGAACCCCTCGCTGGGCAGCTCGCTTGATCTCGGCGCCTACGACACGTGGAAGCGGGCCGGCACCGCGTACGACACCTACGCCACCAGTGGGGCGGGGTCGAGCCACGTGAAGTCCGGAGTCGCCCGGGGAACGCTGCTGGTCGAGGTGGAGCCCGCGGGCGCACCGATCTTCGACGCGGCGAAGGTCTACCTGACAGTCACCTACGCCGTCTGGTCGTAGGCCGGCACGAACGCCACGAGGCGCACGTGCTCGGGCGCGCCCCACGGGCCGTCCCGGTCGACCCCGCCCTCGAGCATAGTGGCGCCCGCCACGTCGAGCGGCTCGTCAAGCAGCGGGGCGCCGAGGTCGAAGCTCACGGGCGATCGGCCACGGCGCCGCGTTACTCGAGGCCCTCGAGCATCGCCTCGGCCTGGAACAGGTTGATGCCGCTGTCGATGAGGTCGAGCAGGGCGCGCATCGTGCGCTCCTCCTCGACCTGCTCCTCGATGAACCACTGGAGGAACTGCAGCGTGCGATGGTCACCGGCGTCGCGCGCCGTGCCGGCGAGGGCGTCGAACTGCCCGGTCACCCGGAGCTCGCTCGCGAGCGCGGTCTCCACGGCCTCGCGCGCGCTTGCGTAGCTCGTGGGTGCGCCGCCGACCTGGGGCAGGTTGAACGCGACCTCGTTGTCGACCAGGAACTCCATGATCTTGGCCGCGTGCCCGGCCTCCTCCACGGACTGCTCGTGGAACAGCTTCGCCCAGCCCTTGAGGCTCTGGCGCTCGAAGTGGAGCGCGATCCCCAGGTACGTCTGGTGGGCGCCGAGCTCGTGCGCGACCTGTGCCACCAGGAGCTTCGTTGCCTGCTCGCTGATCATCGGGGGTCCTCCTCGGGCTGGCTCGGTCGCTGGTGAGGGTACGGCATCGAGCGCCGCGACCTGCTTGACGTTGTCCTGGTCGATGACCGCGCCGACGGGCTTGACCCAGCCGTCGAAGGCCGGGGCGTACCCCTCGATCCCCTCCCAGGTCATCGGGCTGCCACCGAGGTCGCCCGGCAGCGCGACCACCCCGCGCTGGGGATCGAACACGGCCAGCCCGTGCCGCCATGCCGCGTCCGCGATCCCGGAGCCGATCAACTCGATGTCACCCCGGCCGATGCCGACGAGCACGTGGCGGGGGTGGATGTGGAGCTCGAGCGGCGTCTCGAGCGGCGTCTCGCCCGGGGCCCCGAGCTCCTCCGCGAAGGCGGCCAGCCGGGCGTCCAACGGCGCTCCCCGCTGGTCGTCCTCGGCCAGGGTCGCGACCACGCGTGCCGCCGCCTTCGCGCTCAGTGCGCGATCGACCGGCCAGACGTAGAGATCGAACCGAATCACGCACACGAGGGTAGGCGTTCATCACCCTTCTCGCGATCATCTCGGGGTCCCCGGGGAGGGCTGCCCGTGCGCGGCGAGCACGGGTTCCGGCCGATCCTGTCGCGACCGTGCGTGGGACGCACGGCGGCGACAGTCGGGGCCGGATTCCGTGCGCCGGACGCACGGGCAATCCCGGCGGCGACTTCGACAACGCGCGCCGGCCGGACCACGCCGGAGCGGTAGCGGTGCGTCCTCAGGCCAGGGCGTCGCCGATCGCGTGCACGTCGTCGCCGCCGAGCACGAGGCCGCCGTCCGCGGACTGGTACATCAGGTCGATGTTGAGGCCGGCGTCCGCGACCCGGCGGAACAGCTTCGCGCCCGCGCCCGGCGTATTCGCGACCGGCACCACGACCACGGGCCGCTCGGCCTGGATCTCGAACCCGGCGTCGATCAGGGCCCGGCGCGCCCGCTCCGGGTCGCTGACCAGGACGTGGAACACGCCCTGGCCCGTCTCGCACACGTACCCGCACGCGCCCTCGATGTTCGCGCCCGCCCGCCCCAGCGTGTCGCTCGCCTCCGCGAGCGTCCCGGGCCGGTTGACCAGGCGGATGGTCAGGTCGGTCGCCATGGCGCACCTCCGTTGTGTCGTCGCCATTGTCCACCCCGGCGGCGCGTCCGGACAGTGGCGGGAGGGGCGAGAATCGGTGCATGAAGGCGTCGACGAGCCGGGCCCGCACCCGCACCGCGCGCACCAGGCTGCCCCAGGTGTCGCAGCCCGGCCGGGTGCCGATCCTGTCCTGGGCGCCCGGCCTGGAGGCGACCGCGCTGGCGCAGGCGACGAACCTGTCCAACCTCCCGATCGCGATCGACCACGTGGCGCTCATGCCCGACGCGCACGCCGGGTACGGCATGCCGATCGGCGGCGTGCTGTTCGCGGACCGGGCGGTGGTGCCGTACGCGATCGGGGTGGACATCGGCTGCGGCGTCGCCCTCGTCGAGACGGACCTCACGGTCGAGACTCTTGGGCCGAAGGAGCTCGCGCGCGTGCTGGAGGCGATCGCGGCCGGCGTGCCGGTCGGGACACGCCATCAGCCGCGACCGGTGAACCGAGGCCGGGCGGAGGAGGAGATCGGTCTGGCGTTGCCGGCGTCAGTCGACGAGGCGTGGTTCGCGCACGCGGTGGATTCGCTCGGCACGCTGGGCTCGGGCAACCACTTCCTGGAGCTGCAGCGCGACGAGGCGGGCCGGGTGGTCGTGATGCTCCACTCGGGTTCGCGCAGCCTGGGCAAGCAGATCTGCGACGCGTACCAGCGTCGCGCCCTGGCCCACTGCACCCGGCAGCGCCTGCCGCTTCCCCACCCCGAGCTCGCCTACCTCCCCGACGACACGGACGACCACCACGGCTACTGGGCTGCGATGACGTTCGCGCTCCGGTTCGCCGAGGTCAACCGGTCGCGGATGCTGGACGTGGTCGAGCGCGCGTTCGCGGCGCACACGCGGGCGGGCCGGC
>MGOE01000136.1:14729-21072 GCA_001797035.1 Chloroflexi bacterium RBG_16_72_14 | reverse complement strand
GTCGTGGACGTCCACCACAACTTCGCGGCGATCGAGTCGCACCTCGGCGTGACCGGCATCGTGATCCGCAAGGGGGCCGTCCGGGCGGCCGCCGGCGAGACGGTCCTGATCCCGGGCTCGATGGGCACCGCGTCGTACGTCGCGGAGGGCCTCGGCAACGCCGACGCCTTCGAGACCTGCCAGCACGGGGCCGGCCGGGCGATGAGCCGTCACGCAGCCCGCCGCGCGAAGACGTCCGAAGAGGTGTACGAGGAGATGTCGCGCCTGGGGGTGGCGCTCCACTCCGGGGACCCGCGGGCCGTCGCGGAGGAGGCCGCGTTCGCCTACAAGGACATCGAGGCGGTGATGGCGGCGTCGGCGTCGCTCGTGCGCCCGGTCCGGCGGCTGACGCCGCTGGGCGTCGTGAAGGGGTAGCGCGTCGGTCAGCAGGGGCGCCGGCGGCGTCAGGCCGGCGCTGGCGCGTCAGGCGGGCGCCGGAGCTCCACCCGCGACACGATCGTCAACGGCCCCAGCCCGCGCATCCGGGACACGAGCGGCTGTGTGAACACCGCGTCCGCGCCGTGGATCCCCGACGAGCCGGTCTCCACGTGCCCCCACGACGGCGGCAGATCATAGACGAGCGCGGTGGCACCCGGGCGCAGCACGCGCCGGATCTCCGCGAAGCCCGCCTCCGCGTCCGGCCAGTGATGGGCGGAGAACGAGCTGACGACGAGGTCGAAGCTGGCGTCCCCGAACGGGAGGGCGGCGACGTTGCCCTCGACGGGAACCGCCCGGTCGTCGAGGCCGCCGCGCACCAGGCGAGCGCGTGTCGCCGCCAGCATCGCGGGATCGATGTCGAGCCCGGTCCAGCGCAGGTCGGGCACGAGCGTCAGCAGCCGCTCCGCCAGGTGCCCCGGTCCGGGGCCGACCTCCAGCACGGACGGGGAGCCCGTGTCGCCGAGCGTCGCCGCGCAGTCGGCCGCGATGTCGTCGTAGTAGCCGCCCAGGAAAAGGCCCGCCGCAGCGTCGTAGAAGCCGGCGCCGGGCGAGGAGGAGGTGCGGAACGAGCGCACCATCCGCTCGATCGCCGGACGCGCGGCGAGCGCCGTGACCGCCCCCACGAGGGCGACGACGACAATGAGCGGGAGCCTGACCAGCCGGTGCATGGCGCGGACATCATGCGCCGGCGCGCCCGGGCGCGCTCCCGAATCATGGGCGACCGGTCAGGACAGCGTCTCGATCCTCGGCAGCGGCACGTTCCAGCCGATGAGCTCGCAGCCCAGGAAGTGCGGCGCGCCCTCACCGGGCGTGCATTCGGGGCAACCCCAGTAGGTGAGGCCGCCCTCGTCGGCCAGCCACGCGACGTCGCACTGCTGCTCGAGCGGGTCGCAGGCGCGTCCATGGCACGCGCAGTCGCAATGGATCCAGTGCTCGCAGGTGCAGACCGCCGTCGGTGACGGCATGCGCAGGATGCTGGAGGGGAACGGGGACGCCTGCATCTTCGAGTCCTTGCTGGTCACTGGTCGGGCCGACTCACGACCCGCTGGGTGCGATTGTCGCTGACCGCGTCAAACTCGTCGACAGGAACGTGTTGTCGGCCCGACGCAACGCCCCCGCGCGCGGCACGAACCGCCCCCGCGTGGCCCATCCCGAGCGCGCGAAGGCGGGTGCCGGGGCCCTGGAGCCGCCGGCACCCGCCCGGATTCGGCAGCGCGTCAGTCGTTGACGATCCCCGCGGTGCACAGGGCCGCCGCGGCGGCAGAGCCGGCGACGGCGATCTGGTGGTGGGTACCCGCCTCGCCCAGGTGGACGAGCACGTGCAGCGGGTGCATCCGGCCGGCGGTGGGCGCGATCGTCACGTTGGGGTTGTTCTCGAACACGGAGAGCGGGAGGACGACGGACTCCTCACCTGCCTCGTAGGCGAGCAGCACGCACTGCCCGTTGCCCAGGGCCATGACGTGGGTGTGGCTGGCCGACACCGGGGCAGCGGCCAGGGCGAGGATGGCGGCCGCCCCGAGGACGGCTGCGATGGGACGCTTCATCAGTTGGCTCCCTGGAGGGTCGAGGAGATGGACCGATCGATGCGCAGCGCGCTGGTGCCGAGGGCGATCCAGCCGCCGACGAACGCGGCCATCGCGACCACGAACAGGGCCGTGATGACCGCGTCCGGGGCGGCGAACAACCCGGTCATGGCAGGAACTGCGGCGAACACCGCGACCGACGAGACCGCGAGGAGGCCCGCCGCCCGGCGCGAGAGGGTCGGCGTGCGCCAGGTGGCGACGGCGAACAGGCCGGATCCGACGAACATCGTGATCGTGCCGGACATCCAGACGTACCACGGACTGAGGTCGCCCAGGAACGGCCGGTCGCCGACGACAGCCATCGCGACGGCGCCGATCGCCGACACGACGATGCCGATGGCGGGGAGGGCGAACGCGGCCCAGGTCAGCCGTGGATAGCGGCGCGCCTGGAAGGCACTGAGTCCGGTCAGCGCGACGAGGAGGGCGGCGGTCCCGGCGACCATCACGCCGGACCACGGACCCGGGCCGTCGTTGGCGTCCGCGGAGGCCCCGGCGAGGCCGAGGAACCAGAGGGGCCCGCCGGCGATGGCGGCCCACCCCCCGATGCGGAGTGACATGGCAAATCCCTTCGCGTGTTGCGAGGCGGCGCCGAGGCCGCGGAGATGCAGGTGGGCGTCCAGGGCACCGAGCAGGACATCTGCGACGTCGAAGGGCCCGAGCGGGCGATCCGCGAGGATCAGCTCGAACTCCTCGCCGTACCGGGTTCGCCAGGACGCGGGGTACAGCGCGAGGAGCAGGTGACTCACCGGGATGCCTGCCCCAGTCTCCGGAGGCCGGCGCTGGCGAACTCGGAGAGGTCGCGCAGCTGTTCGGCCAGGACCGTGGCGCCCACGCCGGTAAGCCGGTACGGCCGTCGTCGGTCCACCGGGGTAAGCGCCTCGATGAGGCCGCGCTCTTCCAGCCGGGCGAGCGCGGCGTACAGGGTGCCGGGCCCCATCGGCCGGCCGGTGCCGGCCTCCACGTCGGTCATGATCGCGTAGCCGTGCTTCGGCCCGTCGGACAGGCTGACGAGGATCAGCAGCGCGGGCTCTGCGAACCGGCCGAGCTCGGGGATCGGGGTCTCCATGGGTCTCCTGATAGGTCGTGTGACGATATATCGTGCCGCGATATATAGCGGTCGAGCTCCCCGCTGTCAAGCCCCCTCCCGGAATCCGACCCCTGTACCCGTCCGGTCGAGCCCAACGGACCTATCCCGCGCGGCCGGGCCGCGCGATGCTCGGGTCACGCCACGCACGGAGGTACGGGCATGATCGGAAAGGCCGGGGATCGGATCGTCATCGAATCCGAGAGGGTGGGCCAGCACGTCCGCGAGGGCGAGATCCTCGAGGTGTTCGAGTCGCCGCTCGGCGTGAACTACCGCGTCCGGTGGGACGACGGGCACGAGAGCGAGATCCGCCCGAGCGCCGGCAGCGCCCGGTTCGTCCCGCCCGACAAGCCCGCGAAGGCCGGGAAGGCCGGGAAGCCAGCCAAGGCCTGACCGGTCCCGCCGGAGCAACCTTCTCGCCGGCGCACCCCGGCCGACGGGCATGGCCGGCCCGACCCGGCCGCGCGCCCCTACCCCGCGTCCTCGCGTTCCATCGCCGCCTCGTAGCGCTCCGAGCGTGACAGGCGCGCCACGCGCAGGCCCTCGCGCACGAGCGTCCGGAGCTGCGCGGCATCGATCGTGTCGCCGGGACGCCAGGTGAGCCAGCGGACCTGGCGCGTGATGCCGGCGCCCTGGAGCTGGCCGCCGGGATCGCGCATGAGCACGCCGTGCTCGAAGCCGAGGTGTACGTGCGCCGGCTCCGGCGCGACGTAGGCGAAGTAGGCCTGACGGCGACCCGCTGGCGCGTCGAAGCCGATGAGCCGCCAGCCGGGCCGGACCCGCTCGATCGCATCCGGCACGGCGTCGCGGACCACGGCGCGAAGCTCCTCGGCCAGGCTGCGGATCGCGTCCGGGTAGGCAGCGAGGAAGGCCTCCGGGGGGATCGGGTCCATGCGTTGATGGTGCCCCACGCCCGCGCCGGGACGTGTCATGAATGGCGATGCCGCGGGCACCGAGCCCTGGCCACGCGGTCAGGGCATCGGCGCCGGGCCGGGTCACATGGCCTCGAACGTCTCCACGACCTCGACCATCGCGCCGCCGGCGAGCACCGGGCAGCCCCGCGCGAGGGCGACCGCGGCGTCGATCGCGTCGGCCTTGATGATCGAGTAGCCGCTGGGCGACGTCGCGCCGCCATCGGACACCGACCCGTCCGCGGCGAGGATCTTCGTCTGCGACGCCGGGTTGCCACCGTCCACGAGCGCGTCGCCGAGCGCCGTGAACCAGTCGGTCCACGCCTTCATCGCAGCAGCCTGGTCCGCTTCGGTCTCGGGCATCGAGCCGCCGTGGTACACGAGCAGGTAGTTCGCCATCTCGGATCTCCTGGAGCGGCGGCGCCCTGCCGCCTTCACGAGGACGACGAACGGCGGGACGCCGAATCGACACCCTCGATCGGGGTACGGCGCGCACGGGTCCGGGTCACGACCCCGGCTACTCGACCGGGGCGATCCCGCGGGGAGTCACCACCTCGAACACCTGCACGGCCGGCGCGCTGCCGAGGGCAGCGAACGAACCGTCCACGTCGTCCACGACATCCACGACCAGCGCCCAGACGCCCAGCGCCTCCGGCGCCGTCAGGCTGGCCCGGACGGTCGCGAGCTTGCCCGGGGACAGGGGCACCGAGCGCAGCTCCACCCCGACCGGCGCGCGCGGGGCCGTCCCGTCGGCGCCGTCGCCCGGCACCGCGAGCGGGATCCAGTAGGCGAGGACGCGCGTGTTGCGAAGCGGGACCGCCGCGACCGGGGCGCCCTCGGGCCCGTCGTACCCGGCCCAGGACAGCGTGCCGGTGTTGCCGACGGAGACTTCGACGGAGACGGCCTCGCCGGCCTCGATCGCCGCGTCGCGCACGTGCAGGCGCAGGGAAGCCCGCCGCGGGCCGGGGATGAACACCGGCACGTCGTCCACCCCGACGACTTGCCGTCCGAAGCGCCGGTCCCGGAGCGTGATCGTGGTGCGATAGGCGCCGGGTTCCGTGGGCACGGCTGCCGAGGCCCGGAGCGTCCTCCCCGCGACCACGGCGGTGGCGCGGGCGGGCGGCGGCGGCGCGGCCGGGTCGACCTTGGTGGCCACGGTCACGGGCATCGACCCGGCTGCAAGCCGGAGCGGGT
Organism: Chloroflexi bacterium RBG_16_72_14; assembly: GCA_001797035.1. Lineage (GTDB taxonomy): Bacteria > Chloroflexota > Limnocylindria > Limnocylindrales > CSP1-4 > CAIXZV01. The sequence continues at coordinate 15,823 of MGOE01000136.1, read as the reverse complement.
CGTCGGCCGGCTGGAACGTCACCCGAGTGTCGGTGCCGGGGAACGTCCACCGGCGGGGCGCCTTGAGGCTCCACGTCGCGTCCAGGGTCGTCGCGTTCATCGACACCTTCGGGGCTGTGGCGGTGGTGACCCCCGCGAACGGGGCGGCCTTGGCCGTCGGCGTGACGGCGACGTGCAGGGCGCCACCCGAGTTCCACGCGTAGCGGCGGAGGGCCCCGATGCTCACCCACTCCCCCTGCCAGTCGCCGCGTGCCAGCGGGTCCATCAGCCACACGCGGCCCCGCCTGCGGTCGTACCGCTCGATGTAGACCGCGTGGTTGTCCTTCGAGGCCTTCTCGTCCTTGGTCAGCTTCCAGAACGAGTACTCCCACCGCCCGTAGTAGCGTGGCAGGTCGGAGTAGTCGCCGAGGAGCACGGCGCCGGCGCCCTGCGAGAGGCGCCTCAGCAGCCCGCCCCAGGTGATCCGCTCGCCGCCGTCGGGCGAGAACGTGAGATCGATGCCGAGGCGGGCGTAGGCGCGCCGCAGGTCCGCGAGGTCGGAGCCGCCGCGGAGATCACCTGACAGCCGCCGGAGCTGCTGGTGGGTGCGCGTGATCGCGCCGTTCGTCCACTTGTCCAGCAGCATCGCGCCGGATGCCCAGAGGCAGTCGTTCCAGGGTCGGACGTCCGTCTCGGTCACGAACGTGGGGCGGTAGCCGGGCAGCGGGCGGGGCGGCTCGAGGGCGTTCGCCGGGGCAGGCGCGGCTGCCAGCCAGGTCGTGACGACGAGACAGGCGGCAACGAGGAGGCGGGCGAGTCTGGAGGTCAAGGGCATTCCGGCTGCGTCGCTGGGGCGGCTCCTGGAGTCGCCGGCGTCAGGCCGGGACAGGGTGGACCGCGAGGGATGCCCCAAGGCTCGCGTGCGCAGCCCGATCGAGCCATGGTCCGGCGGTCCCGGCCGCATTCGACGATGGTCCGGGGCGATGGCCCGGGCCGGCCTGCCTCGACCGGGCTACGGTCAGGCCCCGGCGGGTCCCCTGGGCGGCGCCGGGCTCGCCAGGCCCTCGACCACCTCGACGTTGGGCAGCGTGAGCAGGATCGACGGGGGCGCGATG
>MGOE01000136.1:14626-14705 GCA_001797035.1 Chloroflexi bacterium RBG_16_72_14 | reverse complement strand
GCCGCCGACCACGATCCGCTCCCGGGTCATCACCGCCGCGTCGACCCAGATCGGCAGGTCGGCCGGCAGCCCGAACACC
>MGOE01000136.1:14355-14616 GCA_001797035.1 Chloroflexi bacterium RBG_16_72_14 | reverse complement strand
CGATCTCGTGGCCGGTCAGGGCGCGGGTCTCGTCCGGCGACGCGAACGATGACTTGCGCCCGAACCGCCCCTTCACGGCCCGATTGACGTCCAGGCGATGCGTGGCGAGGACGACACAGGCGGCGAACACGGGCGGATGGCCCTTGCCCACGACGACGATCGTGTTGGCCGAATCCTCGGGCGCGAAGCCGTATGCGGCGCAAAACGTCGCCGTGTCAGCGAGAGCCGGGTCGCACGGGAACAGCTCGTGCTCGCCCCGGC
>MGOE01000136.1:12657-14294 GCA_001797035.1 Chloroflexi bacterium RBG_16_72_14 | reverse complement strand
CTTGGCACCACCGGGGACAGGCGATAGAAGCGTCCGACGGCGCGCACGTTCCCGCGCAGCAGCCAGTATAGCGGGCCGCCCGGGAAGGGGTGCTGGCGGAACGTGGCGCGGATCACGGCGTCCCGCTCCGGGCCGGGCAGGAGGAGCGTCACCGCGAAGTGCTCGCGGCTGCCGTCGCGCAGCTCCAGCTCGCCGATGCCGGCGGCCTCGAGGTTGCGCGTCCAGCTGCAGGCCACGTCCGGGTGGCCGAGGTACCGGCGCGACCCGACGCGGAGGAGGCCCAGGAACACGGCCCGGGGCCGTCCCGTCCGGCGCCCGACGACCACCACCCGGACCAGGTTGCCGACGCCGAACCAGCGCCACGCGCGCTCGATCAACGGGTCGAGGCGGGCCAGGTTCCGGTACCAGCGCGGCCAGAAGGCGCGGGCGACAGGCGGCATGGCGTCGAGGATACGTCGAGGACCCGCCACCCGGCCGCCACTGGACGGGGAGAGGCCGCCCCGACGTGGAGAGGCCGCCCGCCGGGACGGCGGGCGGCCTCGGATTCGCGGCAAGCGATGGCTCAGTCGTTGTCCGCGAGGACCTCGTGGAGCCACTCCAGGTCGTCGGCCTGGTCGATCCGGTAGGCGCCGTCGCCGCCGGTGCAGTTGGGCGGCACCCCGTAGGAGTTCACCGCGACCTGCAGGTTGGTGTTGTTGCGGAAGAACGGGCCGCCCGAGTCGCCTGAGCACGTCCCGCCCTGGTGCGGCTTGCCGTTGTTGTTCGAGAACACGATGGACGACTCGTCGTGGACCCCGTACACGCCGTTGGCGTTGATGATCACCTGCTGGCTCTTCATCCTGGTGTCACCACCGAAGGAGGCGATCGGGAGCGACCGCTCCAGGCCGTAGCCCACCGCCTCGAACAGCGTCTGGGCCTTGGCCTTGCCGGTGAACTGGTCGAGGTAGTCGAGCGACGGCAGCTGGGCCCTGCCCAACCCGTTCATGGGCTCGTCGAGGATGACCACGCCCGCATCGTGCAGGTAGAACGCGTTGTCGTCGTACTGCGGGTGCGGATAGGCCGTGCCCCGGTGCCACGTGCCACTCGCCTCGAGAATCGCCGTCCAGGCGGTGTAGCGCCCCGCGTTGTCGTCCGGGATGAACGGTGCGCTGCTGATGCCCGTGTAGTCCGGGACCTCTTCGAAGCTGACCCAGACGTCGTTGCCACCGATCCCGCTCGGCCGGGTCGAGTCGCCGTCGTCACCGATCGCGAACGTGCAGTGGCCCGCGGTCAGGACGACGGTGGGGCTGATCAGCGTGCCTGAGCAGTTGAACCAGCCACCCGGATCCGTGAAGCGGCTGTCCTCGTAATCCGGGTCGTAGAACAACAGCTGGCCGACGAACGGGTGCTCGCCGTCGTCCGGCAGCCCGTTGGTGATCGCGCCCACCGGCGCGGCCATCGTCAGGGCACCGACGATCGCGACCAGCGCCGCAAACCGGCCTGTCTTGCGTCTCATGCATCCTCCTCGGACACGACCAGTCCCAATGTCGGGGACGGCTATGGGGACGAGCCCCATCGTAGGCCTCCCATCGGGATACGGCCACGGCGAGCATCCAGTTCACGGTGCGCGCCCGCAACCCGGCGGACCGCGTGCGGAC
>MGOE01000136.1:11201-12651 GCA_001797035.1 Chloroflexi bacterium RBG_16_72_14 | reverse complement strand
CCCGTCAGCGGCCCGCCATGTCCACGATCCGAAAACGCGCAAGTTCCGAACATGGACCGCGCGTGACGTCCGCGAACGCTGTAGCATCGCGCGGGGACACCGGCCGGTGAGACGCGATCGACAGGAGCATCCGGTGGCACGAGCACGAGGCACTCGGGGCGAGCGACCTGCCGACGCGGGCAGTGACGGCCTGACGGCGCGGGCGCGCCGGACCGAGATCGTCCGCCTCCTCGACGACCAGGAGTACGTGGACGTCGGCGAGCTGTCGCGCCGGTTCGCGATGACCGAGGCGTCGGTCCGTCGCGACCTGGCGCTCCTCGAGTCCGAGGGCTCGATCACGCGCGTCCGCGGTGGCGCGGTCGCCCGGCGTGGTGCGCGGACAAGTGGCTTCTACGCACAGGCGCTGCACGAGCGGGTCGCGGAGAAGCGCCGGATCGGCGAGGCTGCGGCCGCGCTCATCGAGCCGCGCTCGATCGTGTTCTGTGACACCGGCACCACCGTCGCCCGCACGATCGGTGCCATCCCGCGCGGCGAGCGCTCGGGGGTGACGATCGTGACCAACTCGCTCGCGGTCGTCGAGGAGACCAGCGAGTGGGACAACCCCCACGTGGTCTCGCTCGGCGGGCTCTACCTCCCCGAGTACGCCGCCTTCGTGGGGCCCCAGACGGTGGGGGCGCTCCAGCACCTCCGAGGCGACGTCGCCGTCCTCGGCTGTGACGGGCTCACCGCGGAGGGCGGCATGACCATCGCCCACCAGCTGATCGCCGAGGTGGGGACGACGATGGCTGAGCACGCCCGCCGGATCATCGCGGTCACGGACTCGCGGAAGATCGGACGGCTGGGCTTCGCGCCGTTCCTGCCGATCTCGGCCGTCCAGACCCTGATCACCGACCGCGATGCCGATCGCGCCGAGCTCGAGGCCATCCGGGCCCGCGGGGTGGAGGTGGTCGTCGTCTAGGGATGGAGTGCCGTCAGGGCCGCGTCCACGTCCGCGCCCTCGCGCACGATGCGCGCCACCGCGTGGAGCATGGCGGGCGGATCCGGCCACTGCCAGATCTTGCGTCCCACTGCGGTCCCGCGCGCACCGGCGTCCATGGCGCCCTTGATCATGCCCAGGATCGCCGCCGGATCGTCCGTCCGGGGCCCGCCGGCGAGGATCACCGGCACCGTGGAGTACGCGACGACGCGGCGGAACGACGCCTCGCTCCCGCTCCACGCGGTCTTGACGATGTCCGCGCCCTCCTCGCATGCGACCCGCACGGCCGTGCGCAGGTCATCGACCTCGAACGGGCCGTCGTACGGGGCGACACCTGGCAGCCCGCCGGGGAACGGCTCGCCGACGAGCGGCAGCCCGGCGGCCCGGCACCCGTCGGCGAACAGGCCGAATGACTGCAGCTGCCGGTCCTCGAGCGGCCCGACGAACAGGGTGAAGACCGCGGCGTCGGCGCCT
>MGOE01000136.1:8950-11126 GCA_001797035.1 Chloroflexi bacterium RBG_16_72_14 | reverse complement strand
TCGTGACCCGCTCGATCAGTCCTGCCCGGCCCGCGAACGACGCGGCCGTCTGGCGAGCCATGCCCCGGCGCATGATGAACGCCGTGGCGCCCGCGTCCACGAGCTCCGCGACCAGCTCCGGGGCTCGCTCCAGCTCCGGGAAGTCGCCCTCGATGCCCTGGTCCAGCGGGACCACGACGGCGGTCTGCCCGGCTGGATCGAAGAGCCGGCGGAGACGGAGGTACGCCCCCGAGGAAGCCGCCCGCAGCTCCGGGTGACTGGGCGCGGGTCCTGCTTCGGCCATGGGTTGCTCTCCTGTCGGTGCGACTGCCTGTCGCCGGGCGGCGTGCGCACGGTGATGATACTGACGATTGACAACGCGCATTAAACGCGCAAGTATCGAACATCAAAGACGCGAGAACCGCAGGGTTCGCGAGAGCAGGTGCAGGCAGGCGCGCAGATGGACCGGATGATCCACACGGGAGGTACGCGCACCTGGGATGTCGTCGTCATCGGCGCGGGCGTGATCGGGACTGCCATCGCCGCCCGCCTATCACAGACGACGGCGCGGGTCCTCATGCTCGAGGCGGCGGGCGACGTGGCTGAGGGCGCCAGCAAGGGCAACGCCGGCGTCGCGCCCAGCTACTACGCGGCCCCCGGCACCCTCGAGGCTCGGCTGGTGTCCGCGACCTATCCGCGCTGGCCGGAGGTCTGCCGCGCCCTCGACGTCCCGTACCGACGGTTGGGCGGCATCATCGTCGCCCTCGACGAGGAGCAGGCGGCCGCGCTGCCGGAGCTGTGCGCGGAGGCCCGCGGCTGCGGGGCGGACGCCGAGATCCTCGACGGCGAAGCCGTTCGGCGGCTCGAGCCCCTGGTCAGCGAGGACGCCGTTGCCGGCCTCTGGATGGCCGAGGAGGGCGTCATCGACCCCATGCGCCTGACGGCGGCCTACGCCGAGCTGGCCGCTCGCAACGGCGTCGAGCTCCGGTTCGACAGCCCGGTGATCGCCATGGACCGCGACGGCGCGAGGGTCGGAGCGGTTGTCACGCCCGCCGGCCGGTTCGAAGCCCGGTACGTGGTCAACGCATCCGGGGTGCGACTGGGCGAGCTCAGCGCGCTTGCGGGTGGCGAGGCCATCCGGATGTGGCCGCGCAAGGGCGAGTACTGGCTCCTGGACCGCGAGTTCGGGTCGCGCCTGCAGCGGATCGTGTTCGCGGCGCCAGCGAAGGAATCGAAGGGGATCCACGTCGTCCCGACGACCCACGGCAACGCGCTGCTGGGTCCATCCAGCGATGATCGCGACGAGCCCGACGACAAGTCCACGAGCGAGGAGCGGCTGCGCTATGTGTTCGAGCAGGCCCGCCGCCTCGTGCCGTCAGTCTCCTTGGACCTCGCGATCAAGACCTTCGCCGCCAACCGACCGGCGAGCGAAGAGCGGACGCGCGTCCGGCTCGACGCCGGTGTCACCAACCTCCTGCACGTCGCCAACCGCAGCAGCGGTGTCGGGTCGTCGCTCGGGACGGCGGACTACGCGCTGGATCTCCTGCGCGAGGCCGGCCTGGACGTGGGCGAGCGACCCGGGGCCGCCGCGTCGCTGCCGGCCGTCCCCCGGCTGCATGATCACCCCGCGCCCGAGACGCTGACCTCGATCGACCCGCGCTACGGCCAGGTCGTGTGCGTGTGCGAGCAGGTCAGCGCAGCGGAGATCGCCGCCGCCCTCGAATCGAGCGTGCCCGCCCGCACGCTGGACGGCATCCGCAAGCGCACGCGGGCGACCGGCGGACGCTGCCAGGGCGCCGTCTGCGCCGCGGGTGTCGCGTTCATGTGCTCGCTCCGCTACGGGCTGCCGCCGGAGCGCATTCAGGCGATCGACCATGGGTTTCTCGGCGTGGAGCCATGACGCGCGTCGTGGTCGTGGGCGCAGGCCTGTCCGGCCTCGCGGCGGCGAGCGTCCTGGCCGCGCGACATGAGATCGTGCTGGTCGACCGGTTGCCGGCCATCGGCGGCATGGCGGGCTGGGAGGATCCAATCGCGCGGCACCTCGACGAGGCCGGGCGTGCGGCGGGCGTGCGACAGCTGCTGGGCACCACCGCGCTGCGCTGGGGGCCAGGTCGCCTCCTGGTGGCCGCCCCGGGCGACATCCGCTGGATCGATGCCGACCACCTCGTATTCGCGGGCGGCACCCGTCCGGCCACGC
>MGOE01000136.1:0-8942 GCA_001797035.1 Chloroflexi bacterium RBG_16_72_14 | reverse complement strand
CTCCGGCTGGCCGGCGACCGGCCCGCGGGCGTCATCGCCGCCACCGTCGCGGAGCACCTGCTGGGCGCCCGGGTGACCCTGGGTCGCCAGATGATCGTGCTCGGGGTCAGCCACTGGGCAGAACTGGTCTCGAACCGCATGCACCGCCGGGGCGCTCGCGTCCGCCTGCTGGGGCTGCCCGGCGACGCGCCTCCGGCGTGGGCAGACGAGTGGCTGGGGACCGCTACGCCGCGTGTCGTCCACGGCCACCGCCGGATTGCGGAGCTCGAGGTTGAGCGCGAGCCAGGCGGCGGCCGCGAACGCATCCCCTGCGACGCGCTGGTCATCGCCGCCCCCGCGCGGCCGATCCGGAACGTTGAAGGCGCAGTCTTCGGCGGCGAGCGCGTCACCTTCATCTGCGCGACGGACCTCGCCGCATCCGCGGCGGACATCGTCGACAGGGCCGAGGCGGCGGCCCGCGGCATCACGCTCGAGCCAGGGAGGGTCGTCGCATGAAGGTCAGCTCGCCCGTGGGCGACTTCCCGTTTGAGCCACGCTCCCTTCGATACGAGCAGGCCGGGCTGGTCGTCGAGGGCGCGATGGGCGCGTGGCCCGCCACCATCCGGATCGAGCCCTCGGACATCCCGGTCATCCTCCGGCTGATCCCGGACCCCCTGCTCGCGGGCCTGGGCGGCATCGGGGCCCTGGTCCTGGTGAGGTGGCTGCTCGGGCGATGACCCGCAGCGGGCCGGGCTGCCCGCGATCCGCGATCGACCATCACGAGACGACCGACCGACGAGCGAGAGGAGATCGATGAGCAACAGCGAGGCCCGGCAACGAGCGCGAGGGGACGTGGTCCTGTTCTCCCGCCGGATGCAGCAGGAGCACCTGACCTACTGGACGGGCGGCAACATCTCGCGGCGCGTCGAGGGCGAGCCGCACCTGTTCGCCGTGACGCCCACCAACACGCCGTATGACACGCTCGAGCCCGATGACGTGTGCATCGCCACGATCGACGGCGAGGTCGTGGACGGGCGCAAGGCGCCCACCTCGGAGTTCCCGCTGCACACGCTCATGTACCGCCGCCGGCCGGAGGTAGGGGGCATCGTCCACACGCACAGCATCGGGGCGATGACCATGGCCGTGCTCGGCTGGACGCTGCCGCCCATCCTGACCGGGTGGGTCGAGGCGACCGGCGGAGCGGTGGTCACCGCCCGCTACTCCCGCCCGGGAACCGAGGAGATGGCCGACTTCACGGCCGAGGCGCTGGCCGACCGCGGCGCCTGCTTCCTGCGCCACCACGGCCTGCTCGCCATCGGGGCCGATCTCCACCACGCGTACCAGGCCGCGTCCGTCACCGAGGGCGCGGCGCAGGTGTACCTTCAGGCGCGAGCCTTCGGGCCCGTGCCCGAGCTGCCCGAGGAGGAGGTCCGCTGGATCGCCGACGACTGGCGAGCGCAGTGGAAGATCGCGGCCGAGGCCTCGCAGTCCTGACTCCCCGGTAGCCGCCTCGGACCGGAGGCTGCCGCCCCGCCTTGCACGCCAGGCTCGTCACCGGGAGGCCGGCACGTGGGATCGCTCCTCATCGGCGCCGACATCGGCTCCTCCGCGCTCAAGGCCGTCCTAGTCGATCCGGTTGCGGGCGTCCTGGCCGTTGCCGAGCGCCCCTACCGGATGCATCGCCCGCATCCCGGCTGGGCAGAGAACGATCCGGCCGACTGGTTCGACGCCGTCGTCGCGGCGGTCAACGAGCTGCTGGCGACGGCCGGCATCGCCGCGGCAGAGGTGGCCGGGCTGTGCGTGGTCGGCCAGCGCGATCCCGTCGTCCTGCTCGACGAGAACCTCCGGGTCCTGACGCCCGCGATCCACTGGACTGACCGTCGCGACCCGGCGGGCACGGCGGCGATCTTCGAGACTGTCGGCCGCGACCGGATCATCGACGTCAGCGGCGTCGTCCCGACGCCCGGCCTCGTGTTGCCCAACCTGGACTGGACGCGCCGGCACCGGCCGGACGCGTGGCGCTCCGCCAGGCATGCGGTCCAGCCAAAGGACTTTGTGCTGCAGCGGCTGACGGGCGTGATCGCGACCGACACCAGCAGCCTGTCGCGCAGCCTGATCAACGACTGGCGGCTGGACGACTGGTCCGGTCAGCTGTGCGAGGCGGCAGGCATCCCGGTCTCCATTCTCCCCCCGGTGCGATTCGGCTCCTGGGAGCCGGTCGGGACGCTCACTGCTGAGGCCGCCCGGCGCCTCGGCCTGCCAACCTCGACGGTCGTCGCGGCCGGAGGCGGGGACGACCAGGCCGCCACGCTCGGGAGCGGCGTGCTGGCACCAGGCGAGCTGAGCCTCGGGACCGGATCCTCGCTCGCCTGGCGAGCGGTCACCCACGAGCCGCGCGTCGATCCGCGCGGCCGGCTGTGCGTCGCCCGGCATGTCGTGCCCGACCTGCACATCTACGAGATGGTCGCGGTGGGCAGCGGCACGATGCTGCGCTGGTTCCGCGAGGCGATCGCGACCGTTCCCGGTGGCGAGGCTCCGTCCTACGAGTCCCTGATCGCCGAGGCCGCCGTCGTGGCCCCGGGCGCGGACGGCCTGCTGTTCTACCCGTACCCCCACGGCGCCACGCTGCCCGAGGATCACCCCTCCGCCCGCGGCGCGTTCCTGGGCGTCACCGCCCACCATCGGCGCGGGCATTTCGTGCGCGCGATCCTCGAGGGCGTCGCGTACCTGTACCCACCCCTGCTGGAGATCCTGCGCGACCGGGGCGTCCGGGTGGAGCGCCTGACGGTTATCGATGGCGAGGCGCGGAGCGCAACTTGGAACCAGATCAAGGCCGACGTCTCGGGGCGGGAGCTCCGGACCACGGCGGTCCCGGAGGCATCCGCCGTCGGCGCCGCGATCCTCGCCGGGACGGCAGCCGGCGTGTTCGCGAGCCCGGACGCCGGCGCCCGGGCGCTCGTCTCGCCGGGCCCGGTATTTACGCCGGATCCTCGCGCCACGGCCCGCTATGCCGGGCTCCAGGCGGGCTGGGCGCGGGCGGCGGCCCACGTGTTCGCGGCCTTCGAGGCCCGCGGCTGAGCGCGTTCGGCGTCACCGGGGCTGGCCCCGTTCGTTCGTAGCGCGCGAGTTTCGAACATAAAACGCGCACTACTAGGACCGTAACGCGCAGATATCGATTGACAATCGAGGCGCATAACGGTACAAACGCAGGCACACGCGCCCTGGCACACGTCCGTTTTCAGGGGGCCGAGCGGCGGTCACGCCGGCGGGACACGAGCCCCGTCCGGGCCCCAGGCGCCGGCCGGTGAGGAGCTGGAGGACCATGGACGACCGTCGACTTGTCGCCCCGCGGGGGCTGACCCGGCGCTCTCTGCTCAAGCGTGGCGCCGGCCTCGGGGCGGGTGCGCTCGCCCTGGGCGCGATGCCTCCGTTCCTTGCCGCCTGCGGGTCGAGCACCCCCAGCGGCCCCAAGGAGCTCAAGGTCCTCACCAACCAGCCCCCGGATCCGGCGCCGCCCGGCGTCGCCGACTACTCCGAGGAGGCGTTCGCCACGTGGCAGACGGACAACGCCGCCAGGGTCAGCTACGAGTCGATCCCGTACACCCAGATCCACGACAAGCTGGCCACCGCATTCGCCTCCGGGAACCCGCCCTGGGACATCGTCTACATGTCCGGCTGGGTCCCGGAGTTCAGCAAGAACCTGGCCACGATCGGCGACATGATCTCCGCCGAGCTCAAGAGCGACCTGCCGCCCTCGAGCTTCAAGACCGTGACCTGGGACGGCAAGATCCAGGGTGTCGTGTTCACGCTGTCGCTGATGACGCTGTTCTACAACACCGAGCATTTCGAGCAGGCGGGGCTCAGCGAGCCGCCGAAGACCTGGGACGACCTGCTGCGCTACACGAAGGAGCTGACGCGTGACGGCCGGTACGGCTGGGTGAACAACTACGGCGCCCCCGAGGGCATCGGCGGCACGGCCAACCTGTGGATGTCCTACCTGCAGCAGGCCGGCGGCACCATGTACGACGAGGGTGGGCTGCCGATCTTCAACGACGCGGCGGGCGTGGATGCCGCCCAGTTCATGATTGACCTGTGGGATGCCGGCACCGAGCCCGGGTCCATCTCCTACGTCGGCATCGCGGACACGACCAACGTGTTCACGGCCGGCAAGGCGTCGATGATGATGAACTGGCCGTTCATGTGGAAGCCCGCCAACGACCCCGCGGCCTCCGCGATCGCGGGCAAGATCGGGGCTGCGGTCCTGCCTGCCGGCGCGGCCGGGACCGCATCGATCGATGGCACCGACGCGTTCACGGTCACGACGGCGTCAAAGAGCCCCGAGCTGGCGACGAAGCTCATCGAGTTCTATCTGGCCCCCGAGGTGCAGAAGCGGCAGGTCCTCGACACGGGGTGGCTGCCCATCCGGCTGTCCACCCTCGAGGACGCCGAGGTGCAGGCCGCCGCGACGAATGCGCCGATCGTCCTCGAGCAGGCCAAGTCACCCTACGACAGCTTCGTGACCCCGGACTACATCGAGGTCACCCAGGCGATCGGGACCGAACTCCAGCGGTGCATCCGCAAGGAGAAGTCCGCCCAGCAGGCCATCAAGGACGCGTCCGACCAGGTCGCATCCATCGTCACGTCGCGCTAAGGTCCGGGCGATCCAGCCCAGCCCCCGGCACCGAGAATCAAGGACGTGACCATCGACCCAGGAGCTGTTGCCCGCCCCACCGGCCGCAGCTACCTAGCGCGGCGCCGGCGCACGGGGACCCTCCTCGTGCTGCCGGCGCTCGCCGTCCTGGCCCTGATCCTCGCCCTCCCCATCGCGGCATCGCTCGCCCTGTCCCTGATGGACGCGGACACCGCCGACTTCCGCTTCGGCGTGTTCGTCGGCCTCGACAACTACCGCACCTTGTTCGCCGATCCCGTGTTCGCGCTCGCCCTTCGCAACTCGATCTATTGGATGGTCGTCGAGGTCGCGGTCGTGGTCGTGGTGGCGCTGTGGTTCGCGCTCCTGCTCAACCATCCGATGGGCCGCTGGTCGGTGTTCCGGATCATCCTGCTGGTGCCCTGGGCCCTCGCCCCGGTCGCGAACGCGGTGCTGTGGAAGTGGATCTACAACTCGAGCTACGGGATCCTCAACTTCCTGGGCACCGCGACCGGCGTCCTCCCGGATCCGGTCGTGTGGCTGGGCGACCCGGGCCTGGCGCTCAATGCCCTGCTGGTCGCCGAGATCTGGAAGGAGATCCCGTTCATCACGCTGCTCCTGTTGGCGGGCCTCCAGAACGTGCCGCGAATCCTGTACCGGGCCAGCCGCCTCGATGGCGCCGGCCCGTGGCAGACGTTCCGGTTCGTCACCCTCCCCCAACTGCGGACGACGATCCTGATCTGCATCGTCCTGCAGTCCATCTGGGCCCTCAAGTCGTTCGACTTGGTCTACGTGCTGACCCGCGGCGGCCCGGCAAACGCCACGACCATGCTCAACTTCCTCGCCTATCGGGTGAGCTTCCAGTTCGGCAACCTGGGCCTCGGCGCCGCCGTCGCCGACATCCTGTTCTTCGTGATGTTCCTGCTGGCGCTCGCCTACGTGCGCGTGTTCCGGCCGGCCCGGGCGGCCGAACGGGGTGTGGCGTGAGCCGGCGCGGGCGCGCACGCACGCGGCGCATCGGGATCGGCCTGGGGCTGGCCCTGTTCGTCGCCTGGACGCTGGCGCCGATCGTCTGGGCGCTGATCTCCAGCTTCCTTCCCCTGCGCGCGCTGACCAGTACGCCACCCGACCTCGCGCCGGGGAACTTCACGCTCGAGAACTACCTGGGCGTGCTGTCCGCCGATCGAGACCTGATCGGGGGACTTCGCAACTCCGCGATCGTGGCCAGCTTCACCGCGGTGCTCGCGCTCCTCATCGGGAGCTCTGCGGCCTACGCGCTCGCCCGGCTCCGGGTCCCGGGCGGGGGCAAGATCCTGATGCTGATCCTCGTCACCCAGATGTTCCCCGCCATGGTGATCATCATCCCGCTGTTCATCGTCCTCAGCCGGACCGGGCTCACGGACTCGCAGGTGGGCCTGATGATCGTCTACCTGTCGTTCGTACTGCCCATCGTGATCTGGGTGCTCAAGGGCTTCTTCGAGGCCGTGCCACGCGAGCTCGAGCGGGCCGCGGCCGTCGACGGCGCGTCGACGATGCAGGTGTTCAGGCTGGTGGTGCTGCCCATCTCCCTGCCGCCGCTGTTCGCCACCGGGGTGTTCGCGTTCATCGAGGCTTGGAACGAGTTCTTCTTCGCCGTGATCCTGACCCAGAGCAGCGCCAAGACCGCGCCCGTCGTCGTCGCCGAGTTCTCGGGGCAATACGTGTCGCTGTACGGCCAGATGGTGGCGGCGGCCGCGATCGCGAGCATCCCCGTCATCGTGCTGGCGATCGTGTTCCGGCGCTACATCCTCGAGGGCTTTGTCGAAGGAGCGGTGAAAGGCTGATGGCGGACGTCGAGCTGCGCGCGATCACCAAGCGGTACGGCGCCGTGGAGGCCTGCGCCGACGTGAACCTGCACGTCGCGGACGGCGAGTTCGTCACCCTGCTCGGGCCGTCCGGCTGCGGCAAGACGACCACCCTCAACATCATCGCGGGGCTGGACGAGCCGACCTCGGGCGAGGTGCTGATGGGCGGCAAGGTCGTCAACGACCTGACCCCGTACGAGCGCGACGTCGCGATGGTGTTCCAGAACTACGCCCTGTACCCGCACATGTCGGTTGCTGACAACATCGGGTTCACGCTCCGCCTGCGCAAGCGGCCGAGGGACGAGATCCGGCGGCGGGTCCAGACGGTCGCCGAGATGCTCGAGCTCGCCCACGTCCTGGAGCGGCTGCCGCGCGAGCTGTCCGGGGGCCAGCAGCAGCGGGTGGCGCTGGGCCGGGCCGTGATCCGCGAGCCTGCCGTGTTCCTGTTCGACGAGCCGTTCAGCAATCTCGACGCCGCCCTGCGGGTGAAGATGCGGGTCGAGGTCAAGGAGCTCCACCAGCGCCTGGGCATCACCTCGCTGTTCGTCACCCACGACCAGGAGGAGGCGTTGTCTCTGTCCGACCGGATCGCCATCATGCGTGACGGCCACGTCGAGCAGGTGGGCACGCCCGACGATGTGTATGCCCAGCCGCGCACTCGCTACGTCGCGCGGTTCATCGGCAGCCCGCAGATGGACATCTTCACGGGGCGGCTCGAGCGGCGCGACGGGATCACGGCCTATGTCGTGGGGAGCGCCGCGTTCGAGATCCCCGGCGAGGCCGCCCCCACCTGCGATGGCGAGCTCGACATGGGCGTACGGGCCGAGCACGTGCGGCTCAACGCGGGCGGCATCCCGATGCCCGTCCGCGTCGTCCAGCCGCTGGGCTCGATGACGTACGTCACGATCGGGTGGGACGAGGAGCTGCTCACGTCGCGGCTCCTGGGCATGGCCCACTTTTCGCCCGGCGAGGCGGTGACCGTGAGCCTGGACCCCGCCGGCCTGCTGTTCTTCGACCGCGAGTCCGGCCGGCGCGTCCTGCCGGACGGCGCGCTCGCCTGATCGATCCTCCCCTACCCTTGGGACAATGCCCGCGATGAACGCTGGAGGCCCCCGATGACCGAGACCCTGATCCCCAAGATGGATGAGTCGAAGGCGGCCCTGGAGCGGCTGCGTCTCCGCACCCAGTCGTTCATCGACGGCGGGTTCCGTGACGCGATCAGCGGCCGGCGCTTCGTGACCGAGAACCCGGCCACCGGCCAGCCGATCGCGGAGGTCGCCGAGGGCGGCGCGCCCGACGTGGACGCGGCCGTGGCCGCGGCCAGGCGCGCGGCCGACGACGGGCGGTGGTCGCGCCGCTCCCCCGGCGACCGCAAGGCGATCCTCGTGCGCTGGGCGGACCTGATCGAGACCAACGCCCGCGAGCTGGGCCTCATCGAGACCATCGATGCCGGCAAGCCCATCACCGACACGGTCGGGCTCGACATGCCGGAGAGCGCCACCTGCATCCGCTGGCACGCCGAGGCCGCGGACAAGCTGTACGGGCAGGTGGCACCCTCGCCCGAGGGCACCGTGGCCACCATCACGCGCGAGCCGTGCGGCGTCGTCGGCGCCGTGATCCCGTGGAACTACCCGGCGCAGATGGCGGCCTGGAAGCTCGGGCCGTCACTGGCGACCGGCAACACGGTCGTGATCAAGCCGGCATCCACCACGTCGCTCAGCCTGCTCCGGATTGCCGAGCTGGGCTCCGAGGCCGGCCTCCCCGACGGCGTGCTCAACGTCGTGACGGGCCCGGGCGATGTCGTGGGCGAGGCACTGGGGCGCCACCCGGACGTGGACTGCCTCGCGTTCACGGGATCGACGGATGTGGGCCGCCGGTTCCTGCTCTACGCCGCGGAATCCAACCTCAAGCGGGTGCTCCTCGAGCTGGGCGGGAAGAGCCCCCAGGTCGTGTTCGGCGACGTGACGGACTTCGAGAGCGTGGCCGCCAACGTCGCGGTCGCGATCTTCTGGAACATGGGAGAGAACTGCAGCGCGGGCTCGCGGCTCATCGTCCACCGGTCCGTCAAGGACCGGCTGCTCGAGGCCGTCCAGGCGGAGCTCGCGAACTGGCCGGTCGGGGACCCGCTCGACCCAGACACGAAGATCGGCGCCCTGATCTCGCGCGGGCACATGGAGCGCGTCCTGCGCTATGTCCGGGTCGGGCGCGAGGAGGGGGCACGCGTCGTCACCGGCGGCGAGCGGATCCTGGAGGAGACCGGCGGCTGGTTCGTCCCGCCCACGATCTTCGACGGGGTGCGCAACGACATGACGATCGCGCGCGAGGAGATCTTCGGGCCCGTCCTCACGGTCATCGAGTTCGACACCGAGGCCGAGGCGGTCGCGATCGCCAACGACACCCCGTACGGCCTGGCCGCCAGCCTGTACACCGAGAACCTCAACGTGGCCCACCGGGTGGCCCGCGACCTGCGG
>MGOE01000135.1:22690-24237 GCA_001797035.1 Chloroflexi bacterium RBG_16_72_14 | reverse complement strand
GAGCTCGTGGACCGCGGCGTCAAGGTGCTGCTGCCGAAGGTCGGCAAGCGGCTCGGGGCGAGGATCCCGGCCGTGATGGCCGCCGCGCGCGAGGGCCGGTTCGAGATCCACCCGGACGGGTCGGTCACGCTGGCCGGCGAGACGCTGGCCCAGGACGAGGTCGAGATCCAGGCGACGCCGCGACCGGGCACCGCGGTCGCCCACGACGACGGCATGGTGGCGATCATCGACACGACGCTCACGCCGGAGCTGCGCGCCGAGGGCGACGCCCGCGAGCTCCAGCGCGCGATCCAGGACCTGCGCAAGGACGCCGAGCTGGCGCTCGACGACCGGATCGAGCTGTGGGTGGACGGCGCCCCGGCCGAGCTGGCGCCGTTTCTCGCCCAGGTCGCAGCCGAGACCCTCGCCGACGTCGTCCACCGGGCGACGCCCCCGGACGACCTGCCCACGGCGACGGTGCGGCTCGAGGGCGGCGAGGCGCGGATCGCCCTGCGCCGGCTCGACGCGGCTGGCTGACCGATGACCCTGCCCGACGTCGAACGAGCTGCGCCGGGCGTGGAGGGAGGCGAGGCGCGGACCTGGCGCGGGCCGTCGGCCGCGCGCTGGCTGCTGTTCGCGATCCTGGCCGGCGGCATCGTCGTCGCCGACCAGGCCTCGAAGGGCTGGGTCGTCGCCAGCCTCGACGTCGGCGAGGCCCTCGAGGTGCTGGGCGACTGGCTCCGGATCGTCCACTGGCGCAACTCGGGCATCCTGTTCGGCATGCTCCCGCAGTCGGCGCCGGCATTCGCGATCGTGTCCATGGTCGTGGCCGGCCTGATCGTCGCCTACCACGCGAAGGCGGGCCGCGGCCTCCTGGTGACGCTCGCCCTGGGGCTGCTCCTCGGCGGGGCGCTGGGCAACCTTGTCGACCGCCTGCGCTACGGGTCGGTCATCGACTTCGTGGACATGGGCATCGGCACGTGGCGGTTCTACACCTACAACGTCGCGGACGCCGCGATCTCCACCTCGATCGTGCTGCTCATCGCGATGGCGATGTTCCCGAGGCTCGGCGACTGGGCCCCCGGTGACTGAGCCGCCGGCGCTCGACGCGCCCGTCCCCGACGACGACGAGCTGGAGGGTGACGACCTGCTCGAGGACCCGGGGCTCGCCCCCGAGGTGCAGGCGCCGTCGATCCAGCCCGGCCCGCGCCGCCTGGTGGTCCCCGAGGGCGAGGTCATCCGCCGGGTGGACCGCTTCGTGGCCGACCGGACGGGGCTGTCGCGCTCGTACGTCCAGAAGCTGATCTCCGACGGCCGCCTCGTGGACGACCACGGCCGCCGGCTGCGCGCGAACACCGAGGTCCGCGGCGGCGGGGTCACGCTCGAAGTCCCGCCCCCCGAGGTTCCGTACCACCTCGAGCCGGACCCGACGATCGAGGTGTCGGTGGTCTACGAGGACGACGACCTGCTGATCGTGGACAAGCCCTCGGGCCTGGTCGTGCATCCGGCCCCCGGCCACTGGCGCGGCACGCTCGTCAACGCGCTGCTGGCCCGCGGCGACCACTACG
>MGOE01000135.1:15331-22681 GCA_001797035.1 Chloroflexi bacterium RBG_16_72_14 | reverse complement strand
CCGGGGTCGCCCGGCCGGGGATCGTGCACCGCCTCGACCGCGACACGTCGGGCCTGCTGATCGTCGCGCGCAACGACGCCGCGCAGGCATCGTTGATGGCCCAGCTCAAGGCGCGCCGGGTGCGCAAGACGTACGTCGCGCTGGTCCAGGGGTCGGTCGCGGCGTCGGTCGGGCGGATCGAGGCCGCCATCGGGCGCGATCCCAGGGACCGCAAGCGGATGGCCGTGGTGCCGGACGGGCGGCCGTCGGTGACGGGCTACCGCGTCCGGGAGCGGTTCGCGCACTGGACGCTGCTCGAGCTGGACCTGGTCACGGGACGGACGCACCAGATCCGCGTCCACCTCGCGGCGCTGGGGCACCCGGTCGCGGGCGATCCGGTCTACGGCACCGGGACGGCGCGGCGCGGGCCGGACGGCCTCGAGCGCCTGTTCCTGCACGCCTGGCGCCTCGAGCTCGTGTCACCCTCGTCGGGGAGGCTGGTGCGCGTGGAGACGCCGCTGCCGCCGGAGCTGGAGGCGGTGCTCGCGGGGCTGCGGGAGTCGGAATCGTCGGCAGGCCGCCGAGGCACGGGAGGCATGGCGTGAACGAGCCCGAGGTCCTGGTCGGTGCGCCGGGCGCGCTGCTGGTCATCATCAGCGGCCCGTCGGGCGTCGGCAAGGACACGATCATCGCCGCTCTCGCCGCCCGGCCGCGCGACCCCGACTACCACTACGTCGTCACCTGCACCACGCGGGCACCCCGCCCGGGCGAGATCCCGGGCGTCTCCTATCGATTCCTCACGCCCGAGGCGTTCCATGCCCTGCGTGACACTGGCGAGCTGCTGGAGGCGAACAAGGTCCATGGCCACTGGTACGGCACGCCGCGCCGGGAGGTCGCCCGGGCGCTCGCGGACGGCTACGACGTGATCCTCAAGATCGACGTCCAGGGCGCCCGGGTCGTCAAGTCGCGCGTCCCCGACGCGCTGCTCGTGTTCATCGTGCCGCCCTCGCTCGAGGCGCTGTTCCAGCGGCTCCGCTCCCGGGCCACCGAGAACGCCGACGAGCTCGAGCTCCGCCAGCGCAACGCCGCGATCGAGCTCGCCCGGCAGGGCGACTACGACCGGGTCGTGGTCAACGAGACCGGCGAGATCGAGCGGACCGCCGCCGAGATCGAGGCGATCATCGAGCAGGAGAAGCGGCGCAACAGCGATCGGCGGATGCGGATCACCTGAGGCGTGCGGCCGGGCCGCACCGGCGACCGGCTGCGCCGCGACCGACCGATTGCACGGCTGACCCCCGCCGGCCTCGGCCGGGTCGCCGGCCTCCTCTCAGCGCTCCGGCCCCAGGACCTCGATCTCCCGCCACGCGACCCACGACGGGCTCTCGGTCGTCTCCACCCGCAGCCAGCGCAGCCCCGTCCGCGCCGTGTCCGGCCGCCATTCGAGCACCTCGGCGTCGCCCGTCCGGCCCCGGAGAACCGCGAGCGTCACCCACCGGCCCCCGGTGCCCGGACCACGACCCAACAGCCGATGGACCGTGCGCCCCTCCGGGAACTGGGCGATGCGGAGGCGGACGAGACCGACGGTCCGGCCGCGGCCCAGGTCGATCTCGATCCATGCCGGCGGGCCGGTCCCTGAGCTCCACGTCGTCGCCGGGTCACCGTCCACGGCCAGGCCGGGACGCGCGCCGGCCAGCGACGAGGAGGCGCGAGCCGCGGCGCCGGCCGCGAGGTTGGGCGGGGGCAGGAGCTCGGCGAGGCCCGCGGGATCGGCGAGGTACCGGCCGACAACGCCCGTCCAGGTCGATGTATCGTCGGCGGGCAGGACGCGGTCCGGCCGGTCCTGCCAGCTCTGGAACAGGAGATGATCCGGGGCCGTGTCGCCGATCGCGATCAGCCGCTGCGCGAGCGTGGCGAACCACGCCTCGTCGTCGGGGTCCGACGGATCGCCGAACAGGATCAGCCCGAGGTCCACGTCGCGCGCGCCGGCCCGGCGGTCGAGGTCGGCGACCATCGCGGGCCAGCCGACCCGCCCGAAGTCCAGGTCGAGATGGACGAACGGCAGGGGCCGGCCCGTCTCGACCCGGTAGGCATCGAGCCACGCCAGCAGCCCCGCGGGATCCACGTCGCGGGGGAGCGCCTCGGTGTCCCCGACGACGACGCGGGGGAAGGTCTCGCGCATCACCGCCTCGAACGCGGCCACGCCACGCGCGATCCTGTCCAGCGGCCAGCGGCAGGCCCCCGGCCCGGCGTACACGTGGCCGTAGAACCACGGCTCGTCCATGGCGACGAGGTCAATCCGACCGCCGGCCGCGGCGATCCGGGCGGCGATGCGGCGCGCCTCGTCGAGACCCGCGAACCCCTCCACGCCGTTCCCGCAGCCGTCGGGATCGAGCGGCCCCATCTCGACCGCGATGGCCCGCCCGGCCTCGCGCTGCGACCGGACGACGGCCGCCAGCTCGGCGTCGGTGGCCGCGTAGGCGACCCACTCGCCGTACAGCTTGAGCACCCGCACGCCGTCGGCTGCACCCCAGTCGGCGCCCGGCGCGAACAGGCGCATGAAGTCCGGCGAGCCCGTGAACTCGCGACCCGGCCCGGTGGGCAGGAGCGGCAGCGGCGCCAGCCATACCAGCGGGCGGGCGGACAGGTCCGGCGGGGGGTCGGACGGGCGGGCGGACGGGGTGGCGCGCGGGGACGGGCTCGGATCCGGCGGCATCGCCGATGGGGTGGCCGCGGCAGGCGAGCTGGCGTCCGGTGACCCCGACCCCGTCGCGACCCCCGGCGAGCCGGATGACTCGACCGTCGCGCAGGCGGCGACGAGGGCCCCGACCAGCATGATCAGCGCGACCCGGACCGCGGACCGTGCGCCGCCTGCGATGCCGCCCCTGCGCCCCATTCCCGTGCCTTCCTGCGATCCGGCGTGGAGGCGCCCGATTGTGCGCCACGGGAGGTGCCGGTGGGAAGACTGGCCGGCGCGCGGGCTCTACGGCCCGGCGCGTGAGCCTCACCACGGGTGACGGCCCGCTGCGACAATCGGGCCATGCACCAGGACCCGGATCCGCGTCCGATCGTCGAGGTGGCCGTCGATGCCCCCGGTGGGCCCGGACCGCGCACCTACACCTACCTCGTGCCCCCGGAGCTGGCGGACGTGGAGGCCGGCGAGCCCGTGCTGGTGCCGTTCGGGCGGGGCGGACGGCAGGCGATCGGGATCGTGGTTGGGGACACGGCGGCGTCCGCGGCGGGGACGCGGCGGCCAGTCCCGGCCGTCCTCCTCGATGGGGCGGCGCCGGCGGCCGCGGAGCTGCGGCCGATCGTCGCCCGGATCCATGCCGACGGGCCGCTGCTGCCGCCGCTCTCGCTGCGGTTCGCCGGCCGGCTCGCCGAGCGCTACCTCGCCCCGCTGGCCACGGTCATCCGGGCCATGCTGCCGCCGGGGATGCTGGAACGCCTGGAGCTGGTCGCCGAGGTCACGCCGGCGGGAGAGGCTCGGCTTGGGGCGGAGGCGCCCGGCCTCATGCCCGCAGACCTCGACCTGCTCGACGAGCTCGCCGGGCGGGCCCGGCCCGTGCGGGACCTCGCCACCCCGGAGGGCCGGGCCGCGCTGCTGCGCCGGCTCCGCGCCCTGGGCGACGAGGGGGTGGTGGAGCTGACGTGGACCCTGCTCGGGGCGGCGACCGGGCCGCGCTACGAGCGGCGGCTGTGGGTGACGGACGCTGGACTCGACGCCGCCCGGGTCCTGCGCGAGGGCGGGCGCCTTGCGGGTCGCCCGCTCGGTCCCCGGCAGCGGGCCGCGCTCGATGAGATGGCGGGCCCGGCGGAGGTGGCGGCGGCCGTCGAGGGGGACGCGGGTCACGCGCCGGCGTCGCCGGCGGCGCCCGGGGGAGGCGCGGGTCACCCGGCCGCGCCCCTCGCGGAGGCGCATGGCGCGGGCGCGCTGGCCGGCCTCGTGCGACGCGGGCTGATCCGCGCGGAGGTGCGCGAGCGGCCACGGCGCCCGCTGGCGGGACGCCCAACGCCGGTGCGCGGCGCCCGGCCGCCCGGCGCCTCGCTGACCGGCGACCAGGTGGCGGCCATCGGGCTCGTCCTCGCGGCCCTCGAGGCTCGCGACCCCACCCCCGTCCTGCTCGACGGGGTCACCGGCGGCGGCAAGACCGCGATCTACGTGGAGGCGCTCGCCGCGTGCCTCGCGGCCGGCCGACGGGCGATCCTCCTGGTGCCCGAGATCGCCCTCGCCACGCCGATCACCGACCGGCTGCGGGCGGAGCTGCCGGTGCGGATCGCGATGATGCACTCCGGGCTGGGCGAGGGCGAGCGCGCCGACGAGTGGCGGCGCGTCCGGGCCGGGGACGCGGACATCGTGGTGGGCACCCGGACCGCGCTCCTGGCGCCGCTCGAGGACGTCGGGCTGGTCGTCGTGGACGAGGAGCATGACCCGGCCTACAAGAGCGACCGGACGCCGCGCTTCCAGGCGCGCGACGCCGCGCTCGAGCTGGCGGCGATCGCCGGCGCGGCCGTGGTCCTGGGCAGTGCGACGCCGTCCGTGGAGAGCGTGGGTCACGCGCGGGCCGGCCGGTACCGCCGCGCGGTGCTGCCGACCCGGCCGGCCGGGACCGAGCCGCGGGTGACGGCGGTGGACCTGCGCGCGGAGCTGGCGGCCGGCAACCGGGGCCTGCTCTCGGGCGCGCTGGCGGGCGCGCTGGCCGAGCTGGACGGTGGCGCCGGCGACCGGGCGATCCTCGTCATCAACCGGCGAGGGACCGCGTCGGTCGTCCTGTGCCGCGACTGCGGGCACGTCCAGGCGTGCCCGGACTGCGACCGCCCGCTCGTCTACCACCAGGCCGGCATCACGCTGCGCTGCCACCACTGCGGCCGCGCCTGGCCGCCCGCGACGCGCTGCCCGGGCTGCGGGTCACCCCGGATCCGGTACCTCGGCGGCGGGACCGAGCGGGTGGAGCGCGAGGTGCGCGAGCGCTTTCCACGGCTGCGCGTAGGCCGGCTGGACCGGGACGTCGTGGAACGGCGCGGCGCCGCGGACCGGGTGCTCGACGCCTTCGCCGACGGCCGCCTGGACGTCCTGGTCGGGACGAGCCTCGTGGCCAAGGGCCTCGACGTCCCCGAGGTGACGCTGGTCGGGGTGGTGTCCGCGGACGTCGCGCTCAACCTGCCCGACGAGCGGGCCGCCGAGCGGACGTACCAGCTCCTCGCCCAGGCCGTCGGGCGCGCCGGTCGCGGCGGGCGGCCGGGGATCGCGTTCATCCAGACCTACCGCCCGGAGCACCGCGCGATCCGGGCCGTCGTCGAGGGTGACGCCACGCGCTTCTACGACGAGGAGCTGGCGCTTCGCGAGCGGTTCGGGTCGCCGCCCTTCGGCCGCCTGGTCAAGCTCACCGTCGCCCTGCCGGACCGCGACGCGGCCGAGCGGGAGGGGCTCACCATGGCCGAGCGCCTGCGCGCCCGGGCCGTCGAGGTGGGGTCGGGGATCGTGGTGGCCGGCCCCGCGCCGGCGTACGTGGCGAGGCGGGGCGAGCGCTGGCGGTACAACCTCGTGCTTCGGGGCGCCGACCCGGTGTCGCTGCTGGACCCGCCGCCCGGGGCCCCCTGGTCGGTGGACGTCGATCCGGAGAGCCTGCTGTAGGGCCTGATCGGCGGCCGTCGGGCGGGACGACCGGCACGTGCAGGATTCGACGCTGCGACGACAATGACAGCGAACGCAACCAGACGCCGTGACACGGAAGGAGCACCCCCATGACCGAGCCGAACGACCTCGACACGACCCCGCTGGCCGGCGAGTCGCTCGCCGACGAGCCGATCCCCGATGCCCGGCAGGCGGGCACCGAGGGCGCCGCCAACGCACGGGCACGCGAGTGGCTGACGCAGCTCGAGGCCATGATCCAGGACATTGCGACCCAGGCCGCGCCGGTGGCCAGGCAGGTCGGCGCCAAGGCTGCCGAGCTCGCCGCCGTCGCCGCGGTGAAGGCCGGCCCGATCGCCCAGAAGGCGGCCGAGGTGACGACCGACTACGGCCAGCGCTTCGCGGAGCGCGCCCAGTCCGTCGCCGCCGAGCTCCGGGGCGAGCACGGCAACGGCACCGCTCCCGAGGCGGCCCAGACGGCGGCCGAGGACGTCGCCGAGGCCGCCGACACGGCCGCCGACGAGGCCACGAGCGCCTGACACCCGCCGCACGAGACGACCGCCCGGCCCGCACGGAGCCCGGGCGGTTGTTCCGTATACTCCGCCCATGACGGTTCGACCCATCGTGCTCCTCGGCGACCCGCGCCTCCGCCTCCGGGGGGAGACCGTGGACAGCTTCGGCAAGGTCCTCCACGAGCTCCTCGACGACCTGGCGGCGACGATGCGCGCCGCCCCGGGCGTCGGCCTCGCCGCGCCGCAGCTGGGGGAGCCGCTCCGGGCCTGCGTGATCGAGGTCGAGAACCGGCTCTACGAGCTGGTCAACCCGAGGATCGTGCGCGCCGACGGCGAGGACCGCGACCTCGAGGGCTGCCTGTCGATCCCGGGTTACGTCGCCTACGTGACACGCAGGGAGAAGGTCTGGGTGGTCGCCCAGAACCGCGTTGGCAAGAGGGTCAAGGTCTCGGGCTCGGGGCTCCTCGGCCGAGCGCTCCAGCACGAGCTGGACCATCTCGACGGCAAGCTGTACATCGACTACCTGGACTCGATGGACGAGCTGATCGCGGTCGGGCAGGGCGAGGACGAGGAGCAGGACGCGGAGATCCGCGGGGCGACGAGCGCGCTCGCGTGAATCCTCGGACCGATGGCCTCCGGAGCGCGGCCTCGGTCCTCGGAGGGCAGGCCGGCGTGCGCGCCCGCACGGTCTTCCTGGGCAGCGGCGTGTTCGGCGCACCGGCCTTCCGGCGCCTCGCCGCCCACCCCGCCGTGGAGCTCGTCGGGATCGTCACCGCGCCGCCGCGGCCGGTCGGGCGACGCCAGGTCCCGACGCCCACGCCGATCGGGTCGCTGGCCCTCGGGCTGGGCCTGGCGCCCGTGCTCACGCCCGCCCGGCTCCGGGCGCCGGAGGCGGTGGACGCGGTCCTCGCGCTGCGCCCGGACCTCGCGGTCCTCGCCGACTACGGCCAGATCGTGCCGGCGCCGCTGCTCGGCCTGCCGCACGGGGCGCTCAACCTCCACCCGTCGGCCCTGCCCCGGTGGCGCGGCGCCTCGCCCATCCCGGCCACGATCCTGGCTGGTGACCCGTCCACGGCCGTCACCCTGATGCGCATGGACGAGGGGCTCGACACGGGCCCGATCGTGGCCCAGGCGGCCGTCGCGCTGGCGGGGGACGAGGCCGCGCCGGACCTCGAGGCGCGCCTCGCGGAGCTGGCCGCGGACCTGCTGGACCGGTCGCTCGGGCCGTGG
>MGOE01000135.1:14950-15310 GCA_001797035.1 Chloroflexi bacterium RBG_16_72_14 | reverse complement strand
TCCCCCAGGCGGCCGAGGGGGCGACGCTCACCCGGCCGCTCCGCCGCGAGGACGGCCGCCTCGATCCGGGCGAATCCGCATCCGCGCTGGAGCGCCGGGTCCGCGCCCTGCTGCCCTGGCCCGGCACCTTCGTCGAGACGGCCGCCGGACGGCTGCGCGTGCTCGGCGTGACCGTCGAAGGGGCGGAACCCGGCGACGCGGCCGGGACGCTCGTGGCGCACGGGGACGGGCTGGCGCTCGTGACGGCTGAGGGCCGGCTGGTGCTCGACCGTGTCCAGCCTGCCGGCGGCTCGGCGATGAGCGGGACCGCGTTCCGCCGGGGCCGGCCGTCGATCGTCGGCGCGTTCGTCCTCGCCGCCG
>MGOE01000135.1:9499-14918 GCA_001797035.1 Chloroflexi bacterium RBG_16_72_14 | reverse complement strand
CAGGTGCCGGTCGGACCGACCCGCGGCACTCGTCCCGCCGACGGCATTGGGCATCCGGTCGTGCTGCTCGCGCTCCTGGTGCTGGTCCTCAACCCGAAGCCCGCGACGAGCACGCCGTGCGCGACGACGGCCACGGCTGCCCAGCGCCGCTCCGAGCGCGGCGCCGGGTCCTCGACACCCTCGTTTCCGAGCGTGACCTCCCGCGTCCAGCCATCGCCCAGGCCGTGGGCCGCGCCCACGGTAGCAAGCCGGACCGGCGACGAGGGCCCCGGCATTCCCGGCGCCCTGCTTGCGGGACCACCCCGCAGCGGCCCATCCCCCTGTCCCGGGGACGCCTCCGTGTGGGCCGGGCGACGCGGGGCCCATGGCACAATCGGACCATGAGCGAGGTACGTCCGGTCGTCGTCCCGTTCAGGGGGCTGCGGCCGGCTCCCTCCGCCACGCGCCCCCGCGACGAGCGGCCGGGCATCGGCGGCGTGACGCCGGGGGAGCTGGGCGCGTGGTTCACCGAGCGCGGCGAGCCGGCCTACCGCACGCGCCAGGTTCTCGACGCGGCGTGGCGCGGCCGCGAGGTGGCGTTCGCGGAGATCCTGACGCTCCCCGCAGCCCTGCGCACGGACCTGGACGCCGCCTTCCGGTTCGATACTGTCGTCGAGAGCGAGGTCCGGATCACGGACGGCGGCCTGACCGAGAAGGCGCTCCACCGGCTGTCGGACGGGCTGCTGGTCGAGTCGGTCCTGATGCACTACCCGGCCCGCGACGGATCCCGCGAGCGACACACGCTGTGCATCAGCTCGCAGGCGGGCTGCGCCGTGGGCTGCCCGTTCTGCGCGACCGGCGAGCTGGGCATGGAGCGGGACCTCGAGACGGCGGAGATCACGGACCAGGTCCGGAGCGCGGCGCGCCGCCTCGCCGCGGACGGGAGGCACCTAACCAACGTCGTGTTCATGGGCATGGGCGAGCCGCTGCTCAACCTGGACCGGGTGCTGGAGGCGATCGCCGCCCTCAACGATCGGCAGCGGTTCGGGCTCGGCGCCCGCCACATCACGGTCTCGACGTCCGGGGTGGTGCCCGGGATCCGGCGGCTGACGGGCCTCGGGCCGCAGTTCACGCTCGCGATCAGCCTTCACGCGGCGAGGAACCCGCTCCGGGACGTCCTGGTGCCGCTCAACCGGCGCTGGCCGGTCGAGGAGGTGGTCGCGGCCGCGCGCGAGCACGGGCAGGCGACCGGCCGCCGGGTGACCTACGAGGTCGTGATGATCGAGGGCATCAACGACACGGACCTCGACGCCGATGCGCTGGCGGTCCTGCTCCACGGCGAGCACGCGCACGTCAACCTGATCCCGATGAACCAGGTCGCCCACACGCCGTGGACCGGGACGCCGATCCCAGCGGTCGAGCGGTTCGCGACGCGCCTTCATGCGGCCGGCATCCAGACCACGATCCGGTTCAACCGCGGCACCGAGATCGGCGCCGCTTGCGGTCAGCTGGCCGCGGAGCACGCCGGCCAGCCCACCCCGATCGTCGTCCGGCGTCGCCGCGAGCGGCTCGTGTCCGAGAGCGCGGCGGCCCTGCGCGGCGAGCGGAGCCACGAGCCGGTGCCGGCCGGGGTGGGGGAGGGCTGAGCAAGGATGCCGAGCCGCCGCCCGGCGCGGGCGCTGATCGCCGCCAGCATCCTCGACAGCGACCTGGGTGCCCTCGCCGACGAGATCCGGCGCGCCGACGCCGCGGGCGCCGACCGGATCCACCTCGACGTCATGGACGGCCAGTTCGTCCCCAACATCACGTTCGGCTGGAAGACCATCGAGGCCGTGCGCCGGATCACGGACCTGCCGTTCGACGCCCACCTCATGATCTCCGAGCCCGGCCGCTGGGTCGAGCAGTTCCTCGACGCGGGCTGCGACTCGATCACGTTCCACGTGGAGGTCGATGCCGCCCAGGTCCGGCCCGCCCTGGTGCGGATTCGCGACGCCCGGCGGTCCGCCGGGCTGTCCGTCAAGCCCGGCACTCCGCTTGGGACGCTCGACCCCTACCGCGACCTGCTCGACATCGTGCTCGTGATGACGGTGGAACCCGGCTTCGGCGGCCAGGCGTTCATGGCGGACGTGGCGGCGGCCAAGCTCGCACCGGCCCGGGCGTGGCTGGACCCGGCGGGCGCGGGCGAGGTCCAGGTGGATGGTGGCGGCCGGCGCGAGACGGCCGAGGCGATCGGGCGCGAGGGGACGGACGTCATCGTGGCGGGATCGGCGCTCTACCGGGCGCCGGACATGGCCGCGGAGCTGGCGCGGATCCGCGCGATCGCGGACGCCGCGCGCACGCCCACGCTCGAGCGCGCGGGCTGACCGGCACCGTGCGGGCGCTCCTGCAACGGGTCAGCCGCGCGGAGGTGCGGGTCGGCGGCACCGTCGTGGGGTCGATCGGCGCGGGCCTGGTGATCCTGCTCGGCATCGGCCACGGCGACGACGAGGCGACGACCGACGCGCTCGCGCGCCGGGTCTGCGAGCTGCGGATCTTCGAGGACGACGAAGGACGGACCAACCGCTCGTTGCTCGACGTGGGCGGCGAGGCGCTGGTCGTGAGCCAGTTCACGCTGTACGCGGACACGCGGCGCGGGCGGCGCCCCGGGTTCACCTCCGCGGCGCCGCCGGATCTCGCGGAGGCGCTGTGGCGCCGGTTCGCCGCCGGCGTGGAGGCGCAGGGCGTGCGTGTGGGCCTGGGCGACTTCGGTGCCGAGATGGCCGTGGAGCTCGTGAACGACGGCCCGTTCACGATCTGGCTCGACACCGCCGACCGCTGACCCCGGGCGCTCGCCGGGCGAGCGGAGACCGGGCAAGCCTCACGGTTCGCCCCCGGACTCATGCGACGAGCGTTGCGATACCAGACACGACGAAGCCGGTCGCGGCGGTCGCGACCGGCTCGAGTGACCCGTGGGTCAGGCGCTAGCGGGCGCCCTTGGTGAGTGTGCGGCGGCAGCGCGTGCAGGCGAGCACCTTGGTGGGCGCCCCGGCCTTCACGAGCGTCGTGAGCTGGAGGTTCGGCTGGTAGCGGCGGTGGGCGCGGACGCGGTTCATCCCCGACGACTGCGGGTTGAAGCCGCCCATCGACACTTTGCCGCAGATGGCGCAGCTGCGAGCCATGGTCTGGTTGGATCCTCGGAATGGGCCGAAAACGGGCGCGCGCCGGAGGAGTCCGGCACGAGCGGGGTGGTATCGTAGCACACGGCCTCCGGCCGACCGCACGGAGCGCCCGTCGCGGTTCGCCCCGGGGCGGACCCGCGCCCGCGAGGAGGACGTCGCCCGCGTGACCGATCCGATCCCCGGTCGCTCGCTCGCCACCAAGCGGGCGATCCGCGACCTGGTCCGCACCGCCACGCTCTCCGTGTACGGCGTGTCGGGGTTCGCCGGCGGGGGCGCCCTCGGCCGCCTGCTCGAGCGCCTCGGCCTCGCCCACCCGGGCCTCCACCTCGAGATCCGCGACCCGCTCGCCGTGGACCTGTCGCTGACCGTCGCCTACGGCCTGCCGATCGCGGAGGTCGCCCGCCAGGTCGAGGCGTCCGTCCGCTACGCGCTGGGTCACGCGCTCGGGCGCGAGCCGGATCGGGTCACGATCCGGATCGGCCACCTCCGCCACGAGCACGGCATCGCCCCCCAGCCGGCGGAGGCGCCGGCCCACGGCGAACCCCGCACCACCGACCTCGCGAACAGCGGCTCGGACGTCGCCTGATGCCCCGCCGATCCTGCGATGGTGCTGGATTCCTGGCCGCCTTCCGGAGCGCCGTCGCGGCCCTCGAGGCGAACGTCGACGAGATCAACTCGCTCAACGTGTTCCCGGTCCCGGACGGCGACACCGGCACCAACATGCTGGCCACGGTCCGGGCCGCCCTGGAGGAGGCCGACAAGGCCGGCCCCGAGGCGGACGCGGAGCGGGCCGCCCAGGCGGCGAGCTTCGGGGCGCTGATGGGCGCCCGTGGCAACTCGGGCGTGATCACCAGCCAGATCCTCGCCGGCATGGCGCACGGCCTCGCGGGCAAGCGGCGGTTCAACGGCCTCGACCTCGCCCACGCCCTCGACGCCGGGACGAAGACCGCCTACAAGGCCGTGGCCAAGCCGGTCGAGGGGACCATCCTCACCGTCATCCGGGAGGCGTCCGCCGCCGCCGTCACCGCCGCCGAGCGCGACAACAACGTCGAGTCGGTGCTCGCCGCGACGGTCGAGGCGGCCGAGCGGGCGGTCGCCAAGACGCCCTCGCTGCTGCCGATCCTGCGCGAGGCGCACGTCGTGGATGCCGGCGGCCAGGGGCTGTTCCGGTTGTTCCAGGGCGCGCTCGAGGCGGCCCGCGGCCGCCCGCTGGTCGAAGGGGCGGTCGCGGCCCCCGGCGTCGGATCGCCGCACGTCCGGCCGTGCCCGCCGTCCCGGCGGGGGAGGAGGTCGGCTTCGGCTACGAGACCGTCTACCTCGTCCAGGCCCGTCCCGGCCAGCCGCTCGACGTGCCGGCCATCCAGGCGTACCTCGAGTCGATCGGCGACTCGGTGCTGGTCGCGGGCGACGGCCACCTGGCCAAGGTCCACGTCCACAACGACCGGCCGGACGCGGTGATCGGGTACGGCCTGTCGGTCGGGATGCTGTCGCGGATCACGATCGAGAACCTCGACAGCCAGGCCCAGGACGTGCGCGAGGCACGGGCCGCCGCGTTCGTCGGCGAGGCCGGGGGCCCGGGGTCGGCGCGGGGCATGGCAACCACCGCCCTCGCGGCGGGCCGCGGCGGGGATGCCGTCGCGGGCGCCGGTGGCGACGGCCCCACGCCCGTCACGCGGCTGCCCCTGGGCGTGGTGGCCGTGGCCCCGTCCGAGGGCCTCGCGGCCGTGCTCACCGACATGGCGGCGCCGTTCCGCGAATACGGGGCGTTCCGCGTCGTGCGCGGCGGGCAGTCGGCCAACCCGTCCACCGGCGAGCTGCTGGACGCCGTGCGCGCCACGACCGCCGACGAGCTGCTGATCCTGCCCAACAACCCCAACGTCGTGCTGGCGGCACGCCAGGTGGCCTCGATGACCGACGTGCCGGTCCATATCGTCCCCACCCGCAACTGCGCCGAGGGCATCGCCGCGCTCCTGGAGCTGGACCCGCACCGCTCGGCGGAGGAGAACGCGGGGCCGATGACGGAGGCCAGCCGCGCCGTCCAGACGATGCAGGTGACCGAGGCGATCCGGGACGCGACCGTGTCCGGGCGCAAGGTCAAGAAGGGCCAGACGATCGTGCTGGATCCCGACGACGGCCTGCTTGCCGCCGACAACGACACCCAGCGCGCCGTGCTCACCGGGCTCGGGCGGCTGGAACCCGGCTACGGCCTGCTCACGATCTACTACGGCGAGGACGCGACGCTCGACGACGCCGAGACGCTGGCGCTTCGGGTGCGCGAGGCC
>MGOE01000135.1:0-9266 GCA_001797035.1 Chloroflexi bacterium RBG_16_72_14 | reverse complement strand
CGAGACGGTGCGCGACCTGCTGTTCCACCTGCCCCGCCGGTACGACGACCTGCGCGAGCTCCGGACGCTGGCGGGCGTCCGCGACCTGGACGACGGCACCGTGGCATCGGCCCAGGTGACGGTGACCGACATCTCGGTGCAGCAGACGTGGCGACGGCGGGTCCAGGTCACGACCGCGCAGCTCGCCGACGGGACCGGGTTCGCCAGCGCGACCTGGTTCGGGCGCCGGTTCATCGAGCGGCGGGTGCGGCCAGGCGACCAGCTCCTCGTCTCGGGCAGGGTCAAGCACCGGCACGGCGATCTCGTGTTCGAGAGCCCGGAGTTCCAGCCGGCCGACGCGGCGAACCTGCTCCACGTCGGGCGGATCGTGCCGGTGTACCGGCTGACCATCGGGCTCACCGCGAACCGGCTGCGCGCCGCGATGCGCACGGCGCTGGATCGCACGGGTCACGCGTACCCGGAATACCTGCCCGACGCGATCCGCCAGGCCGAGGCCGTGCCGCCCATCGCAGAGGCGCTCGAGTCCGCGCACTACCCGGTGACGTTCGAGGCGCGTGACGCGGCGCTGCGCCGCCTCGCGTTCGACGAGCTGTTCGCGCTCCAGCTGGGCATGGTCGCGCGCCGCCGGTCACGCGGCCGGTCGCGGACGGTGCCGCTGCCCGTGGCGCCGGCCGACGACCGGCGGATCCGCGACGCCCTGGCCGCCTCGCTGTCGCGCAAGCTGGAGCGCGAGGTGGCGCTCACCACCGACCAGGACACGGCGCTGGACGAGATCCGCGCGGACCTCGCCCGCCCCGTGCCGATGCTCCGGCTCATCCAGGGCGACGTGGGCTCGGGCAAGACCGCGGTGGCGGCGTGGGCGCTGGCGGCGGCGGCGATGACCGGGCGGCAGGGCGCGCTGCTGGCGCCGACCGACCTCCTCGCCCGCCAGCACCTCGCGACGGTTGCGTCGCTGGTCGAGGACCTCGGGTTGCCGGTCACGCTGCTGACCGGCTCCCTGGCCGGGGACGCACGGCGCAAGGCCGTACAGGCGATCGAGTCGGGACAGGCGGGGATCGTGGTCGGGACGCACGCCCTGCTCCAGGAGAAGGTCGCGTTCGCGGACCTCGCCCTCGCCGTCGTGGACGAGCAGCACCGCTTCGGCGTGGAGCAGCGGGGCGCCCTGGAGGCGAAGGCGACCCGTGGCGTCCCGCACGTGCTGCTGATGACCGCGACGCCGATCCCGCGCACGCTGGGCCAGGTGCTGTACGCGGACCTCGACGTGTCCACGATCCACCTGGCGCCGGAGGGGCGGATCGCGATCGGGACGGGGATCCGGCGTCCGGACAGTCTCGAGCGGACGTGGAGCCTGGTCCGGAGCGAGGCCGCGGCCGGCCGACGCGCGTTCGTCGTGGTGCCGCGGATCGGATCGAAGGCTCCCGCCTCGGCGGACGAGGACGCGGCCGCCGGCTACCTCGGCGACGACGAGCTGCCCGACGAGGATGTCGAGACGGCGTGGGCAGCCGCCGCCGAGACCGAGTTCGAGCGGCTGACCGGCCTGCTGGCGCCGCTCCGCGTGGGCCTCGTCCACGGGCGACTGAAGGCCGCGGACCGCGACGCCGAGATGGCGCGGTTCCGCGACGGCGACCTCGACGTGCTGGTGGGCACGACGGTCGTGGAGGTCGGCGTGGACGTGCCCGAGGCGACGCTGATGATCGTCGAGGGCGCGGAGCGCTTCGGCCTCGCCCAGCTGCACCAGCTGCGCGGCCGGGTGGGGCGTGGGAGCTCGGCCTCGTTCTGCGTCCTGGTGAGCGACGCGCCCGAGGGCACCACCGAGCACGAGCGCCTCAAGGCCGTCGCGGCCACGACCGACGGCTTCGTGCTCGCCGAGCGGGACTTCGAGCTGCGCCGGGAAGGCGACGTCCTGGGCCTCGCCCAGAGCGGGCTGCCGCG
Source organism: Chloroflexi bacterium RBG_16_72_14 (assembly GCA_001797035.1). GTDB lineage: Bacteria > Chloroflexota > Limnocylindria > Limnocylindrales > CSP1-4 > CAIXZV01. Next base: position 7,334 of record MGOE01000135.1, on the reverse strand, counting down.
TCTCCGGGTGGCGACCCTGGCCAACCCGGAGCACCGCGAGCTGGCGGCGCGCGCCCGCGCCCACGCGGAGGCGCTCGTGGGCGAGGACGGCCAGCTGCCGCCGGAGCCCGCCGGGCTGCGCACGGAGCTCGAGCACGGCTGGCTCCAGCGCGTCTACGCCGGCGACCCGGCGAGCGCGGCGTAGAAGACAGGGCGATGCTGCATTCGGCGGCGTTCGTCCTCGCGATGGCACTCGCCGTTGCGGCGAGCGGCGCCGGCTGCGGCAAGGGCTGTCCCGCGGCCCTGCCCAGGGCGTCCTGACGGAGCAGGACGGCGATCTCGTCGTCGTGGACGGCCGGTGGATGGTGTGCGGGACGTTCGGGGTCGGCAGCGCCCCGCCCACCTGACGCCCGGACGTTCACCGTCTGCCGACCGCCGGAGGGGCGGCGGCCGCCTCGTTCCGTGCCACACTTCCCCGCGGACGCCGCGTCGAGGCGGCGACGCGACGCGCACGGGAAGGATCACCGATGGCCGATGCGGGCCGGGTCATCGCGGGCAGCGCCAAGGGCGTCCGCCTCGCCGCGCCCGGCGCGGGGACGCGGCCGTTCACCGACCGCGTGAAGCAGACCCTGTTCGCGATCCTGGAGCCCGAGCTCGAGGGGGCGAACGTCCTGGACCTGTTCGCCGGCAGTGGCGCCGGCGGCATCGAGGCCCTGTCCCGCGGGGCGGCCCGGGCCACGTTCGTGGAGCACGACGCGGGCGCGGCCCGGGTCATCGCGGAGAACCTGCGCCGGGCGAAGCTCGAGGCGCGGAGTCGGGTGACGAGACGCGACGCCATCGCGTGGCTCACCTCGCCGGAGGGGGCGGCGATCGACGGCCCGTTCGACCTGGTCCTCGTCGACCCTCCGTACACGGACATGGCGGCGCTCGCCCGCGCGCTCGAGCTCGTGGAGCCGCACGTCAGCCCCGGGGGCCGCGTGATCGCGAAGCACTTCTGGCGCGACGCCCCGCCGGCCGTCGTGGGGCTGCTAGCATCCGAGCGCGAGCGGCGGTTCGGTGAGACCGCGCTCACGTTCTACCGGCGCCGGGCCGACCCGGCGACCGCGACCCGGGTCGAGGAGGAGGCGGGCAAGGCGTGAACGTCGCGGTCTACCCGGGCTCGTTCGACCCGATCACCAACGGCCACCTCGATGTCGTGCGCCGTGCCGCGCGCGTGTTCGACCGGGTCGTCGTCGCGGTCCTGGGCAACCCGCGCAAGACCCCGCTGCTGTCCGCGGACGTGCGGGTCGCGGTGATCCGAGCGTCGATCGAGGCCGAGCCGTCGCTCGCCGACCGCGTCGAGGTCCGCACCTTTGACGGCCTGACGGTGGAGTTCTGCCGGACCGTCGGCGCGGGGTTCCTCGTACGGGGCCTGCGGGCGATCGCGGACTTCGAGACCGAGCTGCAGCTGGCCCACAACAACCACCAGCTCGCGCCCGAGGTGGACACGGTGTTCTTCATGACCTCGCTCGAGCACGGCTTCATCAGCTCCAGCCTGGTCAAGGAGATCGCGCTGTTCGGGGGCGACGTGTCCACGATGATCCCGGCGCCCGCGGCCGCGGCGCTCCGGGACGCGATGCCGGGACGGCCGGGGTAGCGCCCCGGCGCGTGCCATAATCCGGCGAGGCGCCCCGCCGGGGCCCGAGCGCACGGGAGGCCGTCCGCTGGACATCATCTTCCTCGTCGAGCGACTCGAGTCGCTGATCGCCAACGGCAAGCCGCTGCCGCTCACCAAGAATGCGATCATCGACCGGGACGCCGCCCTCAACCTCATCGATGAGCTCCGTGTCGCCGTGCCCGAGGAGGTGCGTGCCGCCAAGCGGATCAACCAGGAGGGGGAGCGGATCCTCGAGAAGTCCCAGGAGGAGGCCGAGCGCATCGTGGCGCGCGCCCAGGAGCAGGCGGCGTTCCTGATCGAGGAGCGGGGCCTGACCGAGGCGGCCGAGGCCGAGGGCAGGCGCATCCTCGAGAACGCCGAGGACGAGGCGGCCCAGATCCGGAGTGGCGCCGACGAGTATGCGGCAAGCGTGCTGGGCGGCCTCGAGGCGGACGTCGCGCGGACGCTCCGCAGCATCGAGCGCGGGATCGCGATGCTGGACGAGCGGCGCGCGGCCTACGCGGGCGTCGAGCCCGAGGCGGACGCAGACGCGGTGGGCTACGCCCCCGACGCGCTCGAGGCGGAGGACGAGCGCGTGGAGACGGGGGCTCCGGCCATCGGGCGGCGATGACCGCCCGTGACACCCGTCAGCCGCACCCGGTCGATGCCCACGGCGATCCGCTGACGTTCGCCGTCTCCGGGCTCATGGCCGAGCCGCCCGGGACCGTGCGCGAGTACGAGATCTCGGGCGTCGACGTGGACGCCGGCGAGGACCTGGTGCTCGCCGAGCCCGTCGGCGGGCGCATGCGTCTGTTGCGCACCAACCGCGGGCTGGTCGTGGACGCCCGCCTGGCGACGGCCATCGCCGGCGAGTGCGCACGCTGCCTCCGCCAGCTGGCCACGCCCGTGCAGCTGTGGATCGACGAGGAGGTCCTGCCCACGATCGACTTCGCGAGCGGCCTGCCCGTTCCGCCCGAGGAAGGCGCCGACCCCGAGGCGCCGAGGCTGACCGACCACCACGAGCTGGAGCTGCGCCCCCTGGTGGCGGCGGCGATCAGCCTGGCCGAGCCGATCGCGCCCCTGTGCCAGCCGGACTGCCCCGGCCTGTGCCCCGACTGCGGCGAGCGCCTGGAGCCGGGGCACTCGGTGCACGACCAGCCCCTCGACCCCCGCCTGGAGGCGCTCCGTGGCTTCCGGGTCGACGAGGACGCCGATAGCGGGTAGACTCCCCGCTCGGCCCCCCGTCCCGGCGGCGGCGCGTGCGCGCGCCCCCGGGCCGGTGCCGCACCGAAGCCACGATGCCGCGGGCGACGTCCGCGTGACCAGCCCCGAGAGGAGCAAGACCGACATGGGTGTGCCGAAGCGAAAGGTCGCTCACGCCCGGCAGATGGACCGGCGGAGCCACCACGCCCTCACCCTGCCGGCGCTCGTCGAGTGCCCGCATTGCCACGAGCCGAAGCTCCCGCACCGGGTGTGCCCGGCGTGCGGCTATTACGACGGCCGCCAGGCCGTCATCCTGAAGCCGGCCGGCGGCACGCCGGCGGGCGAGGAGACCGCGTAGCCGGACCCGTGAGCCGAGGCGCGGACGCCATGACCGAACGCTCCGGGCCGCCCGTAGCCGCCCGTGCGAGCGCCGCCGTGCGAGGGGTCCGGGTCGCGGTGGATGCGATGGGCGGCGACCACGGCGCCGGGGAGGTCGTGCCGGGGGCGGTCGCGTACGCGCGCGCGAACCCCCATGACGAGGTGATCCTCGTCGGCGACCAGGCCGTGATCACGGCCGTCGGCGGAGATCTTCCGGCGAACGTGCGGACCGTCCAGGCCGCGGAGCTCATCGGGATGGACGAGCACCCCGCCCGGGCCCTCGTCCGCAAGCGCGACAGCTCGATCGTCGTCGCGACGGAGCTCGTCAAGGCCGGGGCGGCCGACGCGGTCGTGACCGCGGGCCACACGGGGGCGGGGATGGCCGCCGGCAAGCTGATCCTCGGCTCGCTGCCCGGCATCGACCGCCCGGCGCTGGCGATCCAGATGACCAGCGCAGGCCGGCCGTTCGTCCTGCTCGACATCGGCGCCAACCCGGACTCCACCGCCGAGAACCTCGCCCAGTTCGCGCGGATGGGCGCGATCTTCTCGGAGCACGTCCTCGGCGTGGAGCGGCCGCGGGTGGCCCTGCTCTCGATCGGCGAGGAGAAGGGCAAGGGCGATGCCCGGATCCAGCGGGCGACGGAGCTCCTCGACGAGACGGACCTCAACTTCATCGGCAACGTCGAGGGCAAGGACCTCACCCAGCAGGTCGCCGACGTCGTCGTGTGCGACGCGGTCCTGGGCAACGTCGTGATCAAGTTCTTCGAGGGCCTGTCGGGTTTCATCTTCGATCAGTTCCGGGACGAGTTCCGGCGGTCGCTGCGCGGACGGCTCGCGTACCTGCTGCTGCGGCCCGGGATCGCGCGCATCCGGCGGACCTTCGACTACGAGGTCGTCGGCGGGTCGCCGCTGCTCGGCGTCCGGGGGACCGTGATCATCACCCACGGCCGGGCGAAGCGGCGGATGGTCGAGCATGCCGTCCGGGTCGGGGCGGCCACCGCGCGGGAGCGCGTCGCCGAGCGCATCGGGCAGGCGCTGGGCGGCGAGGTGTACGACGATACGGGTGTCACGGCCACGCCGGCCGTCGCCTCGGAGGCCATCTCGTGACGCCCACGCTGTCTGTCGGGCCCGGCGTCATCCGGGACACCGTGCGCCTCGCCGCGCTCGAGGTGCCGGGGGTGCTGCGGGTCGGGCGCGGCGGCGCGCCGTGGCGGGATGCGCTCGCCGGCTCGCCGGTCAAGGTGCGGATCCGGGAGGGACGCGTCCACGTCACCGTCTGGCTCGTCGCGCGACCCCGCCAGCAGCTCGTGCCGCTCGCGACCCAGGTCCGGGCCGTGGTGGGCGCGGCGGTCGTGCGGCTGCTCGGCCTCGAGCTCGGCGGCGTGACCGTCCTGGTGGACGGTGTCGGGGCCTGACGGCCCGCGCCCGGCGCGGCAACGTGCGAACGAGGAACGGGTCCGGAGCCGCCGCAGCGGTCGGCGGCTCGCCCTCGCCTCGGTGTTCGAGGCCGAGTTCGGGCAGCGGACGGCGGACGCCATCCTCGAGCGGCACCTGGCCACCGAGGGGGACCCGGAGGTCGCGGCGCTCGCCCGCGAGATCGTGGCCAACGTGCTCGCGCACCGCGACACCCTCGATGCCCGGATCGCCGTCGCGGCCCCGCAATACCCCGTGGTCCAGCTCGCCCGGATGGACCGCGCGCTGCTGCGTTGCGGCCTGTGCGAGGTGCTACACTCGCCCGCGACGCCGGCCCGGGTGGCGATCGCCGAGTGGGTCGAGCTCGCCCGAACGTATTCGGGCGAACCGATGCGACGGCTCATGAACGGCGTACTTGGGCGGATCGCCCGCGAGAGCAACGCAACCCGTCAGGACACCGCCGAGGCACCAGGAGGGAGTCAGTGGCCAGCACGTACGAGCGGCTGAAGAAGATCGTCATCGAGCAGCTGGGGGTCGACGAGTCCGAGGTCAACCCCGAGGCCTCGTTCGTCGACGACCTCAACGCCGACTCGCTGGACCTTGTCGAGCTCATCATGAGCCTCGAGGAGGAGTTCGGGACCGAGATCTCCGACGAGGATGCCGAGAAGATCCGGACCGTGCAGGACGCCGTCGACTACATCGACGAGCACTCCTCCTAGCGGCCTCGACCGGGGGCGCGATGCACCCGGCCGACGCGCTTGCGGAGCGACTCGGGCTCCCGATCCGCGATCGCGACCTGCTCGCGCAGGCGCTCGTCCACAGCAGCTGGCTCCACGAGCACCCGGAGGCCTTCCGGGGCCACAACGAGCGGCTGGAGTTCCTCGGCGACGCCGTCGTCAACCTCGCCATCACCGAGGCCCTGTTCGGCCGCCATCCGGCGGACGACGAGGGCGTGCTCTCGGCGCGCCGCGCGGCCATCGTGAGCACCTCCGGGCTCGCCCGGCTGGCCACCAGGCTCGACCTCGGGTCGTTCCTCCTGCTCGGTGAGGGCGAGTCCCAGCGCGGCGGGCGCGTCCGGCCGTCGCTGCTCGCGTCGGCGTTCGAAGCCCTGGTCGGCGCCATCTACCTGGACCTCGGCTGGGAGGCCGCGCGCGACTGGATCCACGGCTGGGCCGAACCCGAGATCGCGGCGGACCTCGCGCTGACCACGCTCAAGAGCCCCAAGAGCCGGCTCCAGGAGCACACCCAGCGGACCACCGGCGACCGTCCCGCGTACCGCATCGTGGAAGCGGTCGGGCCGGACCACGAGAAGCAGTTCCGGATCGAGGTCGTCGTGGCCGGGCGCGTGCTGGGCGCGGGCGAAGGCCCATCGCGGCGCGTCGCGGAGACGGCCGCCGCCGCGCAGGCGCTGGACCGGATCCGGCACGAGCGCCAGGCGGCACGGAGCGCCCGCGCGGCCGCCGGCCCGGTGCGGGCACGCGCCGGGCGACGGGCCGTTCCGGGCGGTGCGGGGCAGGAGGCATCGACCAGCGTTGTCTCCGACGACGCGGGTGACGAGACATCGGCCGCCGGCGCACCGGACGCCGGGGCAGACGCCGGGGCGGACACGTGAGCGCCCCCGCGCGCCTGCTGGGCCTGCGCGTCCAGGGGTTCAAGTCGTTCGCCGAGCGGACCCTGGTGGAGTTCGGCGAGGGGATCAGCGCGATCGTCGGGCCCAACGGGTCGGGCAAGTCCAACCTCGCCGACGCGCTCCGGTGGGCGCTCGGCGAGCAGGGCCGATCGCTCCGGATCCGCAGGAGCGAGGACGTGATCTGGGCCGGGTCCGAGCGCCGGGCCGCCCTCGGCATGGCCGACGTCACGCTCGTCCTCGACAACGCCGACGAGCTGCTGCCGGTCGAGTACTCCGTCGTGGAGCTCGGCCGGCGCCTGTACCGGTCGGGTGAGAACGACTACCTGCTCAACCGCCAGCGGGTGCGGTTGCGCGACCTCGTGGACCTGCTCGACTCGGCGAACCTCGCCGAGAACGCGTTCCTGTTCATCGGCCAGGGCATGGTCGACCAGGCCCTCGCCCTGCGCCCCGAGGAGCGGCGGCCCCTGTTCGAGGAGGTGGCCGGCGTCCGGCGCCACGAGCGGCGGCGGCGAAAGGCCGAGGAGCAGCTGGCGGAGGCCGAGGCGAACCTGGCACGGGTCGAGGACATCCTCGCCGAGCTGCGGCCGCAGGCCCGCCGGCTGGGCCAGCTGGCGGAGCAGCAGGCGACCCGGCTGACCGCGGGCGAGGAGCTGGCCGCCGCGCTGATCGCCGCGGCGCACGGGCGATGGCACGAGGCGGCCGGGCGGGCCGCGGAGGCGAACGCGCGCCGCGACGCCCTGCGGGCCGAGACGGAGCAGTCGCTCGAGGCGCTCGAGGCGGCCGAGTCGGCCGTCGGCGACATCGCCGCGTCCATGGCGGCGCGCGCGGAGGCGGAGCGCGAGCGCCGGGTCGTCCACGAGGCCGCGCGCGCGGAGCTCACCGCGCTCGGCCTGCGCGAGGCGCGCGCCGTGGGGGAGATCCAGGCCGCCGCCCGGGACCGCGCGCGGATCACCGCGGAGCGTGCCGCGGCCGAGGCGGACCTGGCGGCCCAGCGCCGGATCCTCGCCGAACCGGTCGCCGAGCGGGACCCGGACCTCGAGGCGGGGCTCGGCGACGCGGACCGTGCCCTCGCGGAGGCGCTCTCGGAGCTCGGGT
>MGOE01000134.1:53922-54569 GCA_001797035.1 Chloroflexi bacterium RBG_16_72_14 | reverse complement strand
CACGCGACGCCGCGACCGGCGCCTCCTCGCGCTCGATGCGCCCGCGCCCGCGGCCCCGCCCGCGGCCACGACCCGTGCCCTCGGTCAGCTTGTCCGGGACCTCGGTCATCGACAGGTCCTCGTCGTCGTCCGCGACGCGGCGGCCGGAGCGCGTGGATCCCTTGTCGACCTTGGCGATCTGGGTGATGTCGGTGAACAGGTCCGCGACCTCGATCAGGTCCGACGAGGTGTTGCCGCGGAAGCTGACCACCTCGACCCGCACGCCCATCTCCTGGACGGCGCGGATGGCGGAGGCGAAGTCCCCGTCGCCCGACACGATGACGGCGACGTCCAGGTTGCGGGCGGTCTTCATGAGATCGACGACGAGCTCGATGTCGAGGTTCGCCTTGACCTTGCCGTCGCCGTACTTGCGGATGTCCTTGCTCACCACCTTGTACTGGTGGCGGGCGAGGAACTGGTGGAAGTTGCGCTGGTTCTCGTTCTCCGGGTCGAGCCCGGTGTAGGCGTACGCACGGACGAAGTCCCGCCCGGCGGTGGCCGACTTCAGCAGCGTGACGTAGTCGATGTCCACGCCGGCCGCCTTGGCCGCGTAGAAGATGTTCGCCACGTCCACGAAGACGGCGACGTTCTTGCCCACGATGACTCCT
>MGOE01000134.1:51428-53862 GCA_001797035.1 Chloroflexi bacterium RBG_16_72_14 | reverse complement strand
GCCGGCCGCCGCGACGGGTCGCCGGAGCGTGGGTCCGGCGGCGGCAAACCCGGCCCGCTCGAGGCGGGCGAGGTCCGCGGGATCGGAGGGCTCCGCTGCCTCGACCGTCGAGCAACCCTTGTTGCTCGCCGAGCGGAGGAGCTCCTCCAGGAGGGCAGCCGTCACGCGGTCCGCATCGTGGTCCGGGGCGACGACCAGCAGGTCGATCGTCCCCACGTAGCCGCCGGCGACGACCGACGGACGGAGGACGAGGAGCGCCCCGCCCACGAGCTCCCGTCGCGCCTCGGCGACGAGCAGGCTCGCGTTCGGCAGGTAGACGAGCTGACGAAGCAGGTCGGCAGCGTCGAGCGACCCGCGACCGGCTCCCCGGATCGCCGTCCGGCCGATGGCGGCCAGGCGGTCGATGTCGGTGATGCGAGCCTGTCGGACCAGGTACTCCACGCCGAAGCACGAACCTCGTACAGCGAGCGGCCGGTGCGCTTGCGCTCCCGCCGACCGGGATCGGAAGGGGGCGGCCACGCCTCGCCGCCTTGAAGGGGCCCGGGAGGCGAGCGACTCGAGGCTCGACAGCCATCCCGGTGCGAACGGCAACGCCTTGCATCCGCGTCGCCAGCGCCTATGATACGGCATCGCTCCGTGGCGCATGCTGCGGGGCGAATGGGTCTCTCGCCCCCGCGCTCCCGTCACCGCCGCGCCGAGGCGTTCCCCCTCCGGCCACCTGGGACGTCAGCACGGGCCTTGGAGCATCGGCGCTCCCGGGCACAGGCGAGGGGAAATGGAGGAGGCGTTCATGAAGTATCGCGCGTTCGGCGCATTGGCATTGGCGGCCGCATTCGTAGCCGCCGGATGCACGAGCGGTGGCTCGACCGAGAAGACTCTCAAGCTCGGGGTCACGCTCCCGCTCTCGGGCGGGGCGGCGGCCGACGGCCAGCCGACCCTCAAGGGCATTTCGCTCGCCGTCGACGAGATCAACGAGAAGGGCGGCATCGGCGGCTACAAGATCGAGACCTTCCCGCTCGACCATTCGGTCAACGGCAAGTACAACGAGCAGCAGGGCGCCCAGGACATGCAGACGTTCGTGGGCGATCCCAAGGTGTTCGCGATCGTCGGCCCCTACAACTCGGCCGTCGCCAAGGTCCAGATCCCCATCGGCAACGACGCCGGCCTGCTCCAGTGCAGCCCGGCCAACACCAACCAGGGCCTGACCAAGCCCGAGTTCGGGGGCCTCGACCTGCGCCCCAACTTCCCCGACCGCATCGCCTACGTCCGCGTCGCGGCCACGGATGACATCCAGGGCCCCGCAATGTCCGTCTACGCGTACAACACCCTGGGCCTCAAGAACGTGCTCGTGATCCACGACGTGACCACCTTCGGCCAGGGCGTGGCGGAGACGTTCCGGGACAAGTTCACCGAGCTCGGTGGCACCGTTGCCGACTTCGTCGGCGCCGACCCCAGCACGACCGACTTCAACGCGATCATCACCGCCGGGATGACCAAGAACCCTGACGGCGTCTACTACGGCGGCGTCGTGACCTCCGGCGCCGGCCTGCTCCTCAAGCAGATGCGCCAGCAGGGCATGGACGTGCCGTTCCTCGGCCCCGACGGCATCGTCAACGGCAACGGCGACGCCGACGGCTCGCTGATCAAGATTGCCGGCAAGGACGCGGCCGCCAATTCGTACGGCACGATCGCCGCGATCGGCGACTTCCCGGCCAAGGATGCGTTCGACGCGAGCTTCATCGAGCACTTCAAGAACGACAGCGAGTTCAAGACGCCGGGCGCCTACAGCGGCCCGGGGTATGCGTGCGCGACGGTCGCCCTGAAGGCACTCGAGGAGTTCCTCAAGACCAACGCCAGCGCCGACGACAAGGCCATCCGCGAGGGCGTCCGCGCCTGGGTGACCGACCCCTCGCATACGTTCGAGACGGTCCTCGGCACCACGGCGTTCGACAAGAATGGCGATACCACCCAGCCGTTCATCTCGTTCTACGTGACCGACCCGGCCGCGGCGAACAACGGTGACTGGGTGTTCAAGGAGCAGCAGAACTTCGGGGCGGAGTAACCGCGCAGTCGTGCGGGCCGGAGGGCGAACGCCCTCCGGCCCGTCCATCACCCTGGTGACGACCAGTCCGGAGGCCGCATGACCACGACGACCCTGCCCGCGACGACGGGCCTCGTAGAGACCCTGCGGCGTCTGCGGATCGGGCCCTACCTGTTCGTGGCCGCCCTGGCGATCGTCGTGTTCATCGCGATCGGCTCGGACCAGTTCGTCAATGCCCTCACCGTCGGCGCCATCTACGCGCTGGTGGCCCTCGGTTACACGATGGTCTACGGGATCATCGAGCTCATCAACTTCGCCCATGGCGACGTGTTCATGGTCGGCGCGTTCGCCGCGATGTTCGTGCTCACGAGCCTCCTGGGCCAGGATCCGAAC
>MGOE01000134.1:31013-51418 GCA_001797035.1 Chloroflexi bacterium RBG_16_72_14 | reverse complement strand
CCCTGCCGCAAGCCGTGTTCCTGATCGCGTCGACGTTCGTCATCGTGATGCCCGTGATGGGCCTGCTGGGCGTGGCGATCGAGCGGTTCGCCTACCGGCCGCTGCGCAACGCGCCGAGGCTGGCTCCGCTGATCACGGCGATCGGCGTCTCGTTCATCCTCCAGAACATCGTCCAGATCATCTACGGCCCGTCCCCGGTCAACTCCACCCAGGTCATCCCGCCCACGGCCGCCATCCAGATCGGCGACTTCCGCATCCGCCTCGTGGTGGTGTTCGTGATCGGCGTGTCGGTCGCCCTGATGATCGCGCTCCAGCTGTTCGTCAACAAGACGCGGCTGGGACGGGCGATGCGGTCGACCGCCCAGGATCGGGACGCCGCCCAGCTGATGGGCGTGGACATCAACCGGACGATCGCGCTGACGTTCTTCATCGGCTCGGCGCTCGCCGGCGCGGCCGGCATCGTCCAGGGCTTCTACTACGGCAACATCGTGTTCATCCTCGGGTTCCAGGCCGGCCTCAAGGCATTCACCGCCGCCGTGCTGGGCGGCATCGGCAACATCACGGGCGCCGCGCTCGGCGGGTTCGTGATCGGGTTCATCGAGGTGACGGCAGCCGCGTACGGCTACAACCAGTGGGGACAGGCGCTCGTGTTCGCGGTCCTGATCATCACGCTGGTGTTCCGCCCGACAGGTCTCCTCGGCCAGCAGCTGGGAGAGCGAACGTGAACGCCCGGGTGATGGATGCCGCCCCCCAGCCCGAGGCTGCGCCTCCCTCGCTGCGGAACCGGGCGCGGGCGTTCTCGACGCGCCACCGGTCGATCACCGTCATCGTCGGCATGGCCCTGGCCACGGTCCTGATGCCGGTCATCGTGCTGCTGCCGCCGTTCAACAGCTTCAGCAGCCAGGGCGTGTGGATCGACGGGTTCACGATCGCCGGGATCTATGTCCTGCTCGCCCTGGGCCTCAACATCGTGGTCGGGCTGTCGGGGCTGCTCGACCTCGGCTACGCGGCGTTCTTCGCGATCGGGTCGTATGCGTTCGCGTTCGCCGCATCCCCGTTCACCGGGATCGACATCCCGTTCTGGCCGATGCTGCTCGTCGGCGCCGTGGTGGCCGCCGTGTTCGGCATCCTGCTCGGTGCGCCGACCCTCCGGCTGCGGGGCGACTACCTCGCGATCGTGACGCTCGGCTTCGGCGAGATCGTGCCGATCGTGTTCCTCAACTCGTCGACCTACACCGAGGGTCCCAACGGCATCGGCGGGATCTCGCCGCCCTCGATCGGCGACTTCACGTTCCCCTCGGTCGGCAACCCATGGCCGTTCTACCTGACCATGATCGGCCTGATCACGATCACGATGATCCTGGTCTACCGGCTCCAGGACTCGCGTCTCGGACGGGCGTGGATGGCGATCCGCGAGGACGAGCTGGCGGCGGCCGCAAACGGCGTCAACACCGTGACCACCAAGCTGCTCGCCTTCGCCCTGGGCGCGTCGACCGCCGGGCTCGCGGGGGTGTTCGCCTCGTCCAAGCTGACCCTGGTCAGCCCCAACCTGTTCCGGTTCGATGTGTCGTTCACCGTGCTCGCGATGGTGGTCCTGGGCGGCATGGGCAACATCTGGGGCGTGGCGATCGGTGCGTTCCTGGTGTTCCTGATCCAGACCGTCATCCTGAAGCAGCTGAACATCTTCTTCGGCAATGTCAACGTGCCGATCCTGAGCGACGTCGACTTCCTGCAGTACCAGTTCCTGCTCTACGGGGTCGCGCTGGTGGCGATGATGCTGATCCGGCCGGAGGGCCTGTTCCCGAGCCGGCGGCGCCGACGCGAGCTGCACGTCGAGGAGGACCAGGACTTCGCCGAGCACGGCGATGCGATGGGGGCGGCGCCCGAATGACCGCCCAGCCCGCCGCCTCGACCACCCCCGTAGCCATCTCGAACGAGTCCCCGGAGATCCTCCTCGAGGCGCACCGGGTGTCCCGCCGATTCGGGGGGCTGCTCGCCGTTCGCGCCGTGGACCTCGTGATCCCGGCCGGGGGCATCATCAGCATCATCGGGCCCAACGGGGCCGGCAAGACGACGTTCTTCAACGTGGTCGCCGGGATCATCGACCCCTCGGGCGGCACGGTCTCGTTCCGGGGTCGCGTGCTGATCACCATGCCGCGCCGCGTGTGGCTCGAGAGCCTGGCGTGGGTCGTCCCGTCCGCGATCGCCGTCCTCGTCGGGCTGCTGCTCGGCGCCGGGTCCGCCGGCGAGGCCGGCATCCTCGTCACGCTGGCCGTCGCGGTCGGGCTCATGGTCGTGGTCCTGGTGACCGCCATCGCGCGTCCCCGGTGGTACCAGGACGTCCTCGCGCGTGTCGGGATCATCCGCAGCGCCAGGCCCAACGACGTCGTCGCCGCCGGCGTCGGGCGGACGTTTCAGAACATCCGGCTGTTCCAGAACATGACCGTGCTCGAGAACGTGCTCGTGGGGATGCACCTCAAGCTGCGCTCGAACCTGCTCGACCACATCATCTCCTCGCGCCGGCAGGCCGCCGAGGAGGCACAGGCGGTCATCCGGGCGAGGGAGCTGCTGCGGCTGGTCGGCCTGCGCGGCCGCGAGGACGAGCTGGCCAAGAACCTGCCGTACGGCGACCAGCGTCGGCTCGAGGTCGCCCGCGCGCTGGGCAACGATCCCGTGCTGCTGCTGCTCGACGAGCCGACGGCGGGCATGAACCCGCGGGAGACCTCCGAGATGACCGCCCTGATCGCGCGGCTGCGCGACGACCTTGGGATCGCCATCCTGCTCATCGAGCACGACATGCGGGTGGTCATGGGCATCAGCGATCGGATCACCGTGCTGGATCACGGGGAACGGATCGCCGAAGGCACGCCCGACGAGGTGCGGCGGGATCCGCGCGTCATCGAAGCCTACCTGGGGAGGCCCGCAGAGTGACGCAGACGATGGTCCCGATGCCCCCGGCGGCCGATGCCGGCGGGCCCGCGATGCTCAGCCTCGCCGGCGTCCACGCCTACTACGGCCACATCCACGCCCTCCAGGGGATCGACCTCGAGGTGCGGGCCGGCGAGATCGTGACGCTCCTGGGGACCAACGGCGCCGGGAAGACCACGACCCTCAAGACGATCAGCGGGCTGCTTCATCCGCGGTCCGGCAACGTGCTGCTGGAGGGCCACGACGTGTCGCACGTCGCGAGCCACAAGCTGGTGCAGCGGGGCGTGGCGCACGCGCCGGAGGGGCGCCGGATCTTCTCCCGCCTGACGGTGCTCGAGAACCTCCAGATGGGGGGCTACACCCGGACCAGCGCCGAGGTGCGCGAGGACACGGTCCACGTGTTCGATCTGTTCCCGCGGCTCAAGGAGCGCGCGTCGCAGAGGGGGGGAACGCTGTCCGGCGGGGAGCAGCAGATGCTCGCCATCGGCCGGGCGCTGATGACGCGTCCCCGGGTGCTGCTGCTCGATGAGCCCTCGCTGGGCCTGTCGCCCATCCTCGTCCAGCAGATCTTCCGGATCATCCAGGAGATCAACTCGAGGGGCATGACGATCCTGCTCGTCGAGCAGAACGCGCTCCAGGCGCTCGCCATCGCGCGCCGGGGCTACGTGCTCCAGACCGGGCGGGTCGTGCTGTCGGGCACGTCCGCCGAGCTGAGCCGCAACGAGATGGTGCGCCGGGCCTACCTGGGCGAGGACTAGCGCCGGGACCGGAGGCGGTACGTGGACGAGCCCGACCGCCCGCCGGAGCGGGCGGAGGCCCGGCCGGTCGCACCCGCGGCCGGGCAGAAGCGGACGATCCTCACCGCGGTGGCCATCGTGGCCGCCCTGCTGACCGGCCTCGCGCGGCCGTGGGACCTGGTCACGGCCCCGGGTCCGCCGGTCGCCGTCCCGGGCGACGGCCCGATCGCCGCCAGCCCGGCCGATGGCCGGCCGACCGCGACGCCGCCCGGCCAGACGGCGCCCGGTGACGACCCGTACGCGGGGCTGTGGACGACGTGCGGATCGCCGAGCGGATGGCGGGCCGCGACGGTCCAGCAGTGGACCGGGCGCCCGGCGCCGATCAGGTCCTGGATCGCCATCGACCCCAGCAACGCCGTGGGCCCGCTCGATCCGCGGATCCCGTTCGCCCCGGTCGCCACCGATCTCGTGACGGCGATCGGCTACTGTGCGCCGCTCGACGAGCGCCTCCGGCCGCCGCTGTCCGCACGCGCGGAGCTGTGGGCCATCGTCGGCGGAACGCCGGTGCCGCTGACGGCTGACCTGCTCGAGCCGGCGGAGCCCGACGCGCTCGGCGGCCTGTGGCGGCCGGCGCCGGAGGTCGCCGTGCAGATCGACGGCAAGGAGGCGTGGCCCCCCGGCCGCTACGTGCTGGAGATCCGGTCCCGGAGCGACGCGTTCCACCGCTGGCTCGGGATCGAGATCGACGACCTCGAGGCGCGTCGGGCGGCGAGCCCGTCGCCCGAGGGCGCGCCGGCGACGCCGACGGCAAGCCCGGCACCCTGAACCGGATCAGCGGCGCGGCGGCTCCAGGCTGATCTCGTACGCGGCCCGGGCGAGCATGATCGCGCCCAGCGCGGTGATCCAGAACCCGTAGGCCCGGTTCGGGAGCAGCCCCTCCGGTGCCTCGAGGATGCCGCCCAGGGGGATCCACAGCACCACGCCCACCAGCGCGATGACCGCCAGCACCCCGAACGCGAGCCCGCGATCGATCCCCACCGGCCGCTCGCCTGAGGCGTAGGGCAGCGCGATCAGCGCGAGGGTGCCCAGGCCGGCGAAGAACGCCAGGATCCCGCTGCCGTCGAACGCCGTCAGCGTGAGCGCCGTCAGCTGGCCCTCCTCGCCGCCGAGGCCGTACCACGGCAGGATCGAGCCGACGACGGCGACGATCGCACCGAGGAGCGCCAGGCGGCGGCCGTTGCCGAGCGGATGACGGTGCATCAGTCAGCGGGCGTGTACACCTCGGGGCGGAGCACGCCCACGAAGCGCAGGTTCCGGTACCGCTCGCCGTAGTCGAGGCCGTAGCCGACCACGAACTGGTCCGGGATCTCGAACCCGACGTAGTCCACGGGAATGTCCACCAGCCGGCGGGCCGGCTTGTCCAGCAGCGTGCAGATCCGGAGCGAGGCCGGGTTCTTGCCGCGCAGGTAGCGGACGAGGTAGTTGAGGGTCAGCCCCGTGTCGATGATGTCCTCGACCAGCAGCACGTCCTCGTCGGCGATGGACGCGGACAGGTCCTTGATGATCCGGACGAGGCCGGATGACTCGGTCGCGGTGCCTCCGTAGGAGCTGACCTCCATGAGGTCGATGCGCAGCGGCAGCGGGATCTGGCGCATCAGGTCGGCCATGAACGGCAGCGAGCCCTTGAGGACGCTCACCAGCGTCAGGTTCCGGCCGCCGTAGTCGGCGGCGATCTGGCGGCCCAGCTCGGCCACCTTGGCGGCGATGTCCTCCTCGGTCAGCAGGACGTCGCCGATGTCTCCCTGGAGATCGGCGGTGCGGGTCATCTGCGGGTCGGCGCTGCCTCCTGGTCAGGCGGGTGCGGGGTTGAGTCCGATCATCGCGCGTCCGGCGCCCCGGCGCACGGCGGGCCTGTCCGTCAGGCGGGGGGCGGGTCCGGGTCCTCGGTCGCGAGCGCCTCGACCGCGACCGGTCCGGCTTCGCCGGCTCCCCGGCGCCGGCGGCGCCCGCGGCGGCGACCGCGCGGGGTGGTGGCGGGCCCGGCGACCAGGAGGTCCGGATCGAGCTCCGGCAACTCCAGCTCGGCCAGCGAGAGCACCGGCTCGGGCTCAGGCCCGGCGTCGGCGGGGCGCGGTGGCGTCGCCTGCCCGGTGGTGCCGGTGAGCTCGTCCACCAGGGCCATGCGCCCGAACTTGAGCAGCAGCATCCGGAAGTCGCGGGCGTAGAACAGCTTGATCCGGATGTCCGGGTACAGCTCCCTCAGGCGTCGCAGCTTGCGGTTCTTCTTGCGCACGAGCTTCTGCTTGAGCGTGGTCAGCTCGACGTACAGGTCGAGGTCCGGCAGGTAGAAGTCGGGCGAGAAGCTCTCCACGACCTCGCCGTCGAGGCTCCAGCCGATCGGGAAGGTGTCGGGCTCGTAGGTCCAGCGGACGTCGTAGAAGTCCAGGATCCGGGCCAGCTCCGCCTCGCTCGCGTGGGCGAACGCCGGGCGCGCCGGGGGCACGCCGGCCGCGGGCTGGGTCACCTGGCACCCCCGGGGCGGTCGATGAGCGAGCGGAGGTCGCCCTGCCAGCCGGCGAGGAAGCGGCGCATCGCGCGGACGTCATCGTCGTCGACGGGGGCGAGGCCGGCGAGCCGGACATCGGCGGCGGTGTCCAGGATGGGCTCGGCGGCGCCCGGGCCGGCGTCGGCGGCGATCACCACGCTCATCGTCCGGCTGCCGCAGCGGGGGCAGGAGAGCTCCACGAACGCGAGGTCCCCCCGGTCGGCGAGGACCGCGATCCGGTCGACGGGGATGGCCGCACCGCACGAGGTGCAGCCGGCCCCGGTGAGGCGCTCCCGGAGTCCGCGATGGTCCATCGGCCGTGAAGTCTACCGAACAGGCGTGAACGGGGCGCGTGCCATCGGCACTGGTCCGCCCGATACTCCCATGGGGTATCATGCGGCCATGGCCGAGCCCACGCACCGGCCGGCGTCGGACCACGGCGCCGACCATGACACGTTCCGTCACAGCTACTCCAGGGACAAGGCGCAGCTCGTCCGGCGCCTGAGCCGGATCGAGGGCCAGGTCCGCGGGATCGCGCGGATGATCGAGCGCGAGGAGTACTGCGTCGACATCCTCCAGCAGACGGCCGCCCTCCGGGCCGCGGTTGATGCCGTCTCCGTCCTCGTGCTGGAGGACCACGTCCAGGGCTGTGTCCGGACCGCCGCCGAGCGGGGCGAGGCAGACAGGTACGTGGACGAGGTGATCGACGTGGTCCGCCGGACGCTCGGCCGACCCGTCCGCACCGGCGCCCGTACCCCGCAGCCGTAGGCGCGGGCGGGGCCGGCCGGGCGCGCTCTCCGCGACGGACGCAGAACGGCGAGGGAGCTGGGTCGAACGGCCGCCCGTGCGGGGCCGATCGGCCTGTCGCCGCACGAAGCGGGGTGGAGAGTCGTGGTCGTTATCCACAGGCCGCGGGGCGGGCCGCGGAGTTCGTGGATAAGGCCCTTGACGCCCCCGGGGCACCCGCCTAACGTCCGCAGTCCGCACGCAGCGTGCGCGCACCGGGCAGCGCGATTCGCGAGGGGCAACGGGGAGACCCGGGCCGGAACCGAACGGGTCGCGCAACACCGAGTTGACGCCGCCTGCGGCGAGCAAACGACGCCGGGAGCGGCTCCCGGACGGGCCTGGCACGACCACAGGAGGGTGCCCTGGACCGGCCGAGAGGTCCGCTCCCGACGCGCGTTTCGGACCTCCCACCGCTGCCCGCAGCGTATGGGGCCGCGCTGGACGCCGGCCTGGGCGCCCTGGGGCTGGCCCTGGAGCTGGCGGCCCGCGAGGCCATCGACGTCCACGCCCGCTTCCTCCTCGCCTGGACGACGGCGATCAACCTGACCGCGATCCGCGACCCGGCCGAGGTCGGGCGTCTGCACGTCGTCGACAGCCTGGCCGCGGTCCCGATCCTCCGTGGGCTGGGCGTCCACGCCCTGCTCGACCTCGGCAGCGGCGGCGGGTACCCCGGGCTGCCGCTGGCTGCTGTCCTGCCGGCGGACCGGGCGCTGCTCATCGACTCGGTCGCCAAGAAGGTCCGCTTCCTGGGCACCGTGATCGAGGCGACCGGGCTTGCCGCGCGGGTCCACGCGGAGGCGGCCCGCGCGGAGGCGCTGGCGCACCATCCGGCGGACCGCGAGGCCTGGCCGGCGGTCACCGCCCGTGCCGTCGCCGGCCTTGCCGAGCTGGTCGAGGTGGCGCTCCCCCTCGTCGCGCCCGGCGGCGTCCTCATCGCCTGGAAGCGGGCGCCGCTGGACGACGAGCTGGCCGCCGCGGCGCCCGCCCTCGCCGCGCTGGGTGCGGGACCCGCCACCGTGCACGAGGCCGGGGTGCCTGGTCTCGAGGCCCATCGCCTGGTCGTCGTCCCGCGCGGCGGGCCCATCGACCCGCGGTTCCCGCGCGACCCCGCCGAGCGCCGGCGCCACCCCCTGTGACCCGGCGCGGCGGCGACGGTTCGGCGGGTGCGGCGGATGCGCGTGGTCGGCACGCCGCTGCGCTACCCTCCCAACGATGCGCGTCGCCGTGCTCTCGGACATCCACGCGAACCTCGCCGCGCTCGATGCCGTGCTGGCTGCCGTCCCGTCCGTCGACGAGGTCTGGCAGCTGGGCGACATCGTCGGCTACGGGCCGGACCCGGACGAGGTGGTGGGCCGCCTGCGGGAGATCGACGCCCGGGGCGTCCGCGGCAACCACGACGCCGCCGCCATCGGCGGCCTCGGGATCGAGTCGTTCAACGTGGACGCGCGCCGGGCGATGGAGTGGACCCGGGCGGTGCTGAGCGACGACACGAAGGCGTGGCTGCGCGCTCTGCCGGAGCGGCTCGAGCTGGAGGCACTGACGCTCGTGCACGGGAGTCCCCGCGACCCGATCTGGGAGTACGTCACCACGGGCCCCGTCGCCCGGGCCGGGATCGCCGCGATGCCCACGGCCAGCGGGCTCAACGGCCATACCCACGTCCCGATCGCGTACCTCGTGGAGGACGGCCGCCTCGAGACGATGAGCCCCGGCTCCGGGTCGCGACTCGTGTTCGAGGGGCGCCGGGCGCTGCTCAACCCGGGCAGCGTCGGCCAGCCGCGGGACGGCATCCCGACCGCGTCGTGGCTGCTGCTCGACACGGACGCCGGCGCCGCCACCTGGCAGCGCACCTCGTACGACGTTGCTTCGGTCCAGGCGCACATGGAACGCCTCGGGCTCCCCGAGCGCCTGGTCGCCCGCCTGGCGTACGGGCTGTAGGGCCGATGATCGGAGGACGCCGGCCCATCTCGGGCCGCAAGCCGGGCGACAAGCGGGTCCGGGTCGAGCGTCCCCACACGCCCTACTTCCGCTACACGGGACCGGGCCAGCTGACCGCCAAGGCCGCGGCCAGCGCGCCGACCACGCCATCGGGCCGGCTGTTCGCCCGGGTCAAGGCCCTGTTCATCGGCCGCCCCCTGGCCAACGAGGAGGAGGCCGGCGAACGCCTGTCGAAGAAGAAGGCGCTCGCGATCTTCAGCTCGGACGCGATCTCGTCGTCCGCCTACGCGACCGAGGAGATCATCCTCGCGTTCCTCCTGGCCGGCGTCGGTGGCGCGGCGTTCGACCTCTCGATCGAGGTCAGCATCGCGATCGCCGTCCTGCTCGCGATCGTCGCCTTCAGCTACCGCCAGGTGTGCATCGCCTATCCCACCGGCGGCGGCTCGTACTCCGTGTCCAAGGCGAACTTCGGACGGCTGGCCTCGCTCGTGGCGGCCTCGGCGCTGATGATCGACTACACGCTCACGGTCGCCGTCTCGACGTCCTCGGCCGTGGAGCAGATCGCGTCCGCGGTGCCGGCGCTGGACCCGGTCCGGGTGCAGATCGGCGTCATCGCCATCGGGATCATCCTGGTGGGCAACCTGCGTGGCGTCCGGGAGGCGGGCAGCATCTTCGCGATCCCGACCTACCTGTTCCTGGGCAGCGCGTTCCTGATGATCGCGATGGGCGTGTTCCGGATCGTGGCCCAGGGCGACACCGGGCCGACCCCGTCGCCGGAGGTGATCAAGGCGACGACCGAGACCGCCAAGAGCGTGGGCATCCTGATCCTGCTCCGCGCGTTCGCCTCGGGCGCGGTCGCCCTCACCGGCACGGAAGCGATCGCGACCGGCGTGCCCGCCTTCCAGCCGCCGGAGCCCAGGAACGCCGCCCGGACGCTGATGACGATGGCGGTCATCCTGGGCGTGCTGTTCGTGGGCATCACCTTCCTCGCCGCCAACTTCCACATCCTGCCCATCGAGGAGCCCAAGCAGACGGTCATCGCCCAGATCTCGCGCCATGTGTACGGCGACACCGTCGGGTTCTACCTGTTCCAGGCGTTCACGGCGCTGCTGCTGTTCCTGGCCGCGAACACGTCGTTCGCCGCCTTCCCGCGGCTGTCCGCGGTCCTGGCCGAGGACGGCTTCATCCCGCGCCAGTTCGCGTTCCGCGGCGACCGGCTCGCGTTCTCGCAGGGGATCCTGCTGCTCGGCGCATGTGCCGCGACGCTGGTCGTCATCGGCGGCGGCTCGACGCATGCCCTGATCCCGCTGTACGCCGTGGGCGTGTTCATCGACTTCACGATCTCGCAGGCCGGCATGGTTCGGCACTGGCTGTCGACGAAGGAGCAGGGCTGGCGTTACCGGATCGTCATCAACGCCGTCGGCTGCGTGCTGACGGCCGTGATCGCGATCGTCGTGACCACGGTCAAGGCGCCCACCTCGCTGGTCGTGATCGTCCTGATCCCCACCCTTGTGAGCGCGATGCTGTTCGTTCGCCGCCAGTACGACGGCCAGGCGGAGGAGCTCCACGTCCGCGACGACATGGTGTTCGACCGCACGCGGCGCGACCAGCGGGTGGTGATCCCGGTCAACGGAATCAACCGCTCGGTCGTCCAGGCCGTGATCTTCGGGCGCACGCTCGCGACCGACCCGTCGATGCTCCAGGCGGTGTTCGTCACCACCGACCCCGAGGAGGCCAACGCGCTGCGGGAGCGCTGGGACCGGCAGCTGCCCGGGGTGCCGCTGGTGATCGTCGAATCGCCGTACCGCGCGATCGTGGGGCCGATGGTCACCTACCTCGACGTGCTGGACCGCGCCTGGCCGCCGGATCGGGAGGCACCGACCACGATCGTCGTCCTGCCCGAGTACGTGGCCAAGCACTGGTGGGACCGCCTGCTCTACAACCAGTCGGCGAAGCGGCTCAAGGCCGCCCTGGTGGGCCGGGAGCACACGGTCATCGCCAACGTGCCCTACCGCCGCACCGGGTCGTAGCCCGGCCGGGAAGGTGGGAAGCATCCCGGGTCGAGCCGGCGGGCCGGTGGTATCGTGAACCCGGCGTGACGATCGTCCCGGACGCACACGCCACCGCGTCCGTCGTCGCCACCATCACGGAGGCTTCAAGGCCCGTGGCCGATTCGTCGGCACCCCAGTTCCGGCGCGCCGTCATCGCGCTGTCCGGCGGCCGGACCGACCGGTCGATCGTCGCCCTCGCGTCCGAGCAGGCCCGCCCGGACCACGCGGAGCTGATCGGCGTGCACGTCGTCGAGATCGACTGGACGCTGCCGCTGGACGCCGACGTGGCCGGCCGGTCCGAGGATGCCCAGCGGGTGCTGGACATCGCCGAGGCGACCGCCGAGGCACACCGCTACAAGCTCGACACCGTCCTGCTCCAGGCCCGCGACGTCGGGGCCGCCATCGTGGACGAGGCCACGGAGCGCGACGCCGACCTGATCATCTGCGGCCTGCCGTTCCGACGCCGCTTCGGCGGCGACTTCGCGATCGGCGCCACCATCCCCTACATCCTGAAGAACGCGCCCTGTGCGGTGTGGGTCATCCGCGAAGCGATGCCCGAGGAGCAAGCATGAAAGCCGTGATCGTCGGCTGCGGCCGCGTCGGGGCCGGGCTGGCCGACGAGCTGGACCGCGCCGGGTGGCAGGTCCTCATCCTCGACGTTTCGACGGCCGCCTTCGACCGGCTGCCGGCCACCTTCCGTGGCACGGCGCTCCGGGGCGACGGGACCGACGAGGACACCCTGCGCCGGGCCGGCGCCGAGGACGCGGACCTGTTCCTGTCCTTGACCGAGGGCGACAACCGGAACGTCATGGCGGCCCAGCTGGCGATCGAGGCGCTGGGCGCCCGCCGGACGGTCGCCAAGATCAACGACCCGGTGCGTGCGGAGGCATACGCGCACCTGGGCATCGCGGCGCTGTGCCGTACCAACCTGATGACCGGTGCCGTGCTCGGGTTCGTGGGCCAGGCCGTGCCGGAGCGGCCCGGGATCTACGCCCCGGTGGTCGAGCACACGCACGCCGAGGACCCGACGACGGGCGAGGGCGTCACGCGCTCGACGGAGGCTTGATCGATGTTCGTGCTGGTCGTGGGCGGCGGCAAGGTCGGGTACTACCTGACCAAGGAGCTGATCGAGTCGGGCCACGAGGTCGCCCTGATGGAGAAGGACCGCGTGCGGGCGGGCCAGATCGCGGACGAGATCGGTTCCGTCGTGATCTCGCACGACGGCTGCGAGGGCAAGTACCTCCACGAGGCCGGGGCGAACCGGGCCGACATCGTGGCGGCCGTGACCGGCGACGACGAGGACAACCTCGTCATCTGCCAGATGGCCAAGCACCACTTCGACGTGCCCCGGACGATCGCGCGCGTCAACAACCCCAAGAACGAGTCGCTGTTCCGCCACCTGGGCGTGGACGAGATCATCAGCCCCACCCGGATGATCCTGGGCTCGATCGAGCAGGACATCCCCGTCCACGAGCTGCTCCACCTGGCGGCGCTGGGCGTGGGCGAGCTGGAGATCATCGAGGCGCGGCTGCAGCCCGGGTCGCCGGCCATCGGCCGCAGCGCGCTCGACCTGTCGGTGCCCGAGGGCTGCTCGCTGTTCGGCGTGATCCGTGACGGGAAGCCCACCCCGTTGAGCGCGGGCACGATTCTCGCCGAGGGCGACAAGGTGATCGCCATCGGGCGCCCGGACTGCGAGCCGGCGCTGCGCGACCAGCTGATCGGCGAGCCCGAGGGGTAGCGCCCGGCGACCTGTTCCACGTCTCGCCGAGCACGAACCCGCGCGGCGATCCGGCGTTTGGGCGCAGGCATTGTGGATATGCCTTCGCAGGTGTCTTGACAACGTCATTGTCATGGTTCTAGGCTACCGCATGCCCGGCGGAGCAGAGGCGCTCTCGCCGGTATCCCGCACCAGGCCGGCGGCGTAGAACCGCCGGCGGACCAGCAGGAGGTTCGATGAGATGACGCTCGTGCGCCGCCCGTCGCCCTTCAGCGAGCTGATGACGCTTCGCCAGGCGATGGACCGCCTCTTCGACGATTCGGTCTTCCGGCCGTTCACCACGTACAACGGCAGCGAGCTCATGCGGCTGCCGCTCAACGTCCGCACGACCGCGGACGCGCTCGTGGTGGAGGCCGAGCTCCCGGGCCTCAAGCCCGAGGACGTGGAGATCACGCTCGAGAACAACGCCCTGACCATCCGCGCCGAGGACCGCACCGAGCGGTCCGAGGAGCAGGGCGACTGGATCGTGCGCGAGATCGCGCGCGGCAGCGTGATGCGGACCGTGACCCTGCCGACGGGGCTCGAGGCCGATCTGGCCGAGGCCACCTTCGAGCATGGCGTGCTCACGCTCCGGATCCCGAAGGCCGAGCAGGTCAAGCCACGACAGATCCAGATCCGTCCCGTGACCAGCGGCCAGGGGACGGTCGTCGAGGCCGGCACCCCCGCCGCCGGCGACACGGCCGGGGCCTGACGCATGGCGGCAGCGCGCCGGCCGGACCGGGACCCGACCCGGCCCGTCTACGTGATCAGCGTCGCGGCGACCCTCGTGTCGGCGCATCCGCGGACGCTGCGCATCTACGAGGACGAGGGCCTGGTCTGCCCGGCGCGCACGCCCACCAACATCCGCCTCTACTCGGAGGAGGACGTCCGCCGGATCCTGTGGATCCGACACCTGACCCGGGATCGCGGCGTCAACCTCGCCGGGGTCCGAACCCTGTTCGAGCTCGAGGAGCGACTGGGCAAGCGCATCCTCGAGGCGCTGTACGACGAAGGCACCCGTGAATCCGCGGCTGCCGCAGACCGGGCCGACGCCCGGACCGAATCCCGCACCGGAACCCGAACCGACGTGCCGGACCAGCCGGCCGGCACCCCAAGGAGACCCTGATGGCCAAGCGACCGTCGAACCCGGTGGAGCAGCAGTCCACACCCGTGATCCGGGAGCTGCCGCTCGTCGCGCTCCGGGAGACGGTCATCTTCCCGGAGATGATCGTCCCCCTCCAGGTCGGGCGCGAGAAGAGCGTCGCGGCGCTGAACGCCGCCGTCGACAACGGCGGCCCGATCGCGCTCGTGACCCAGCGCAAGGCCGAGCAGGAGGAGATCGGCGACGCGTCCGAGCTGTATGGCATCGGCACGCTCGCCAAGATCGCCCAGGTCGTCCAGCTCCAGGACGGCACGGTGCGGGCCATCGTGCAGGGCCAGTCCCGGATTCGTGTCCACGGCTTCGCGCACACGGCGCCGTATCTCGCCGCGCGCGTCGAGGAGCTCCATGACGAGACGCCGTCCGGCGTCGAGGTCCAGGCGCTCGTCCGGAGCGTCCAGGCCCAGATCGAGCAGTACGTCGCCAACGGCGCCCCGGTGCCGCCCGAGGCCGCGGTCGCTGCCCGCAACATCACCGAGCCGGGGCTCCTCGCCGACATGGTCGCGTACAGCCCCGACATGACCACCGAGCAGCGCCAGGAGCTGCTCGAGACGGCCGACGTCGAGCAGCGCCTCAAGCTCGTCTCGGCGTTCCTCGCCCGCCAGATCGAGATCCTCGAGCTCAAGGGGAAGATCCAGAGCGAGGTCAAGTCCGAGATGGACAAGACCCAGCGGGAGTACATCCTGCGCGAGCAGCTCAAGGCGATCCAGCGCGAGCTGGGCGAGGACGACCCGCAGCAGGCCGAGATCAACGAGCTGCGCGAGAAGGTCGAGTCCTCCGGCATGCCGGAGGAGGTCCGCGCCCGGGCGATCAAGGAGATCGACCGGATGAGCCGGATCCCGTCCGCCTCCCCGGAGGTGGGCGTCATCCGGACCTACGTGGACTGGCTCGTGTCGCTACCCTGGAACGTGGCCACCGACGACCGGCTGGACATCCGCGAGGCCGCCACCATCCTCGACGAGGACCACTACGGCCTCGAGAAGGTCAAGGAGCGGATCCTCGAGTACCTGGCCGTGCGCAGCCTGGCCGAGAAGATCCGCAGCCCCATCCTGCTGTTCGTGGGCCCGCCCGGCGTGGGCAAGACGAGCCTGGGCAAGAGCATCGCCCGGGCGATGGGGCGAAAGTTCGTCCGCATGAGCCTGGGCGGCATCCACGACGAGGCGGAGATCCGCGGCCACCGGCGCACGTACATCGGCGCCCTGCCCGGCCGCATCGTCCAGAACGTCAAGACCGCCGGCACCAACAACCCTGTGTTCATGCTCGACGAGGTGGACAAGATCGGCATGGACTTCCGGGGCGACCCATCGTCCGCCCTGCTCGAGGTGCTGGACCCGGAGCAGAACTTCAGCTTCCAGGACAACTACCTCGAGGTGCCGTTCGACCTCAGCAAGGTCCTGTTCATCGCGACCGCCAACCTGCTCGACCCGATCCCGGCGCCGCTGCGCGACCGGATGGAGATGATCCAGCTGCCGGGATACACCCAGCAGGAGAAGGTGGAGATCGCGAAGCGGTTCCTCGTCCCCAAGCAGATGGAGAACCACGGCCTCAAGGCGAAGCACATCGACATCAGGGACGAATCGCTCACCGAGCTCGTCCAGGCGTACACCCACGAGGCCGGCGTCCGGAACCTCGAGCGCGAGCTCGCCAACATCATGCGCAAGGTCGCCCGTCAGGTCGCCGAGGGTCGCAAGCGCAAGACCGTCGTCGACATCAAGCGCCTCGTCGAGTTCCTCGGGCCGCCGCGGTTCGAGTACGGCGAGCTGGAGGCCGAGGACCAGACCGGCAGCGCGACCGGCCTCGTCGTGACCGAGGTGGGCGGCGATGTCGTCGCCGTCGAGGTCACGAAGATGGAGGGCAAGGAGGACTTCATCCTCACCGGCCAGCTGGGCGACGTGATGCGGGAGTCCGCCCGCGCGGCGCTGTCCTGGATCCGGTCCCACGCCCCGGAGCTGGGCATCGAGCGCGAGGTGTTCGAGAAGAACACCCTCCACATCCACGTGCCGGCCGGGGCGATCCCCAAGGACGGCCCGTCCGCCGGCGTCACGATGGCGACGGCCATGGTGTCCGCACTGACCGGGATCCCGGTCCGCAAGGACGTCGCCATGACCGGCGAGATCACCCTCCGCGGCCGGGTGCTCCCGATCGGCGGACTCAAGAGCAAGATCCTCGCGGCCCACCTGTCCGGCGCCGGGATGGTGATCCTGCCCAGGAAGAACGAGAAGGACCTGCGGGACATCCCCGAGGAGATCCGCAAGCAGGTCAAGCTCGTCCTTGCGGACACCATGGCCGAGGTGCTCGAGGCGGCGCTCCGCCGCGCCCCCAAGGCGCTCAAGGCGGAGACGCCGCGGGTCGTGGAGGGGGGCGGCGAGCTGCCCAAGCCAGAGCCGCAGTCGCGGGTCCGCCGGACCAGCTTCCCGCCCGCCGACCAGCCCCCGGTCGTGGTCCAGAGCGGCCGCTAAGGGTCGCCGCTGGAAGCCCCGATGCGTGCGTTGCCGGCTGCGGTTCTCGCTCACGCACGTCTGAGTGCGCTCGCTCCGTTCCTCGCCGGCTCCTTCGCCTCGGGCTTCCGAGCGGCGACACGCAGTTCGGCTCCGCCGCATCCGAGGTCGCTCCCGCACGATGGAGGGGGTGACTGATGGAGTACCGGGATTACTACCAGATCCTGGGCGTGCCCAGGGCTGCGTCTCAGGCCGAGATCAAGAAGGCGTTCCGGAAGCTGGCCCGCGAGCATCATCCGGACCGCAACCCGGGCGACACGGGCGCCGAGAAGCGGTTCAAGGACGTCAACGAGGCGCACGCGGTCCTCTCCGACCCGGACAGGCGCAAGCAATACGACCTCATGGGCGCGAACTGGGACCAGTTCCAGCGCGCCGGCAACGGCCGTGGTGGCGCAGACCCGTTCGGGCCGGGCGGCCCGTTCGCGGGCTGGGCCGGGAGCACCGCCGGGACCGGTGGGGCGGGAAACGTCCGCTACGAGTTCCGCACCTCGGGCGCGGATGCCGGCGGCTTCAGCGACTTCTTCCGGATGTTCTTCTCGGGCGCGGCGGCCGGCGCCGCCACGGGCTCGGGGCGGGGTTCCACGACCGCAGGTCGCCGGCGCGGCGGCCAGTCCTTCCAGGAGATCCTCGAGGAGATGGGCATGGATGCGGCCGGCAACCCGACGCCCCGCGGCGGCCGAACCGCCACGGCGACGCCCGCTCGCCGGACGGCGGTGGAGGCGCCCACCGAGCTGACGCTCGAGGAGGCCTACCACGGCACGACCCGCCTCGTGGATGTGCAGGGCAAGCGCTACGAGGTCCGCATCCCGCGGGGCGCGGACACGGGCAGCCGCATCCGCCTGTCGGGCAAGGGCCCCGACGGGTCGGACGTGGTCGTCGTGGTGCGGGCCAAGCCGCATCCTGTCTACACGCGCCGGGGCGCGGACCTGGAGCGCGAGCTCCCGGTCACGCTGCGCGAGGCGCTGCTGGGCGCCGAGGTGCCCGTGGACACCCTCAAGGGCCGGATCCTGCTCACGATCCCGGCCGGCACGCAGACGGGCAGGACGTTCCGCCTCACCGGGCGAGGGATGCCCCGCCTCAAGGGCGAGGGCGAGGGCGACCTGTACGTGAAGGCGCGGGTCGTGCTGCCGACGAAGCTCGGCGACGACGCCAGGGTCGCGGCCGTCCGGTTCCTGGACCTCGCGGATCAGCCCGATCCCCGGGCACCCCATTGACGCACCCGGACATGCTTGCCAACGAGATCCGAACATGCAGCTAGACCGCTTCACCGAGAAGGCCCAGGAGGCCGTCATCGCCGCCCAGCAGCTCGCCGAGCGGTCGCACAGCCCCGTGCTGGACGCGGAGCACCTGCTCGCCGCCCTCGTCGAGCCCGACGACGGCATCCCCGCCGAGACGCTCCGGCGCCTGGGCGTGGACCTGGCCGCGTTCCGCGGCGAGCTGGCCGCGCTCCTCGCGCGCCGCGCCCGGATCTCCGGGGGCTCGCTGACGCTCGACGCGCGCGCGAAGCGCGTGATCGACCGGGCGCAGGAGGAGGCGCGCCGCCTGGGCGACGAGTACACCTCGACCGAGCACCTGCTCCTCGGGGCCGCCGAGGCGGGCGGCGAGGGCCAGGCGCTGCTGGAGCAGCACGGGGCGGGGCGCGAGGCCATCCTGGGCGCGCTCCAGACGGTGCGCGGCGGGCAGCGGGTCACCAACCCCAACCCCGAGAGCACGTACCAGGCCCTCGAGAAGTACGGCCGCGACCTCACGGCGGAGGCGCGGGCCGGCAAGCTGGACCCGGTCATCGGGCGCGACGAGGAGATCCGGCGCGTCATCCAGGTGCTCAGCCGCCGGACCAAGAACAACCCGGTCCTGATCGGCGAGCCGGGCGTCGGCAAGACGGCGATCGCGGAGGGGCTGGCCCAGCGGATCGTCCGGGGCGACGTCCCCGAGACGCTCAAGGACAAGCGCGTCATCGCGCTCGACCTTGGCGCGATCATCGCGGGCTCCAAGTTCCGCGGCGAGTTCGAGGAACGCCTCAAGGCCGTGCTCAAGGAGATCAAGGACTCCGAGGGCCGCGTGATCCTGTTCATCGACGAGCTGCACACCGTCGTCGGGGCAGGCGCGGCCGAAGGCGCGATGGACGCCTCGAACCTGCTCAAACCGATGCTGGCGCGCGGCGAGCTGCACACGATCGGCGCCACGACGCTCGACGAGTACCGCAAGCACATCGAGAAGGACGCGGCGCTGGAGCGGCGATTCCAGCCGGTGGTCGTGGACCAGCCGACGATCGAGGAGACGATCTCGATCCTGCGCGGCCTCCGCGAGCGCTACGAGGTGCACCACGGCGTCCGGATCACGGACTCCGCGCTGGTCGCCGCCGCCACGCTGTCCAACCGCTACATCACCGAACGCTTCCTGCCCGACAAGGCGATCGACCTCGTGGACGAAGCGGCGTCGCGGCTGCGGATGGAGATCGATTCGATGCCGATCGAGCTTGACGAGCTCGAGCGGCGGCGGATCCAGCTGGAGATCGAGCGCGAGGCGCTGCGCAAGGAGACCGACGACGCCTCCAAGGCACGCCTCGAGGCGCTGGAGAAGGAGCTGGCCGAGATCGCGGAGCAGTCGGGCGCGATGAAGCAGCGCTGGGAGGCCGAGAAGTCGGCGATCGCCGCGCTGCGCGCCACCAAGGCCGAGCAGGAGCAGCTCCAGGTCCGGATCGAGCAGGCGGAGCGCGAGGCGGACTACGGGCGCGCCGCGGAGCTCAAGTACGGCAAGGCCGCCGAGCTGGCGGACCGCCTCAGGACGGAGGAGGCGGCGCTTGCCGCGCTGCAGGGCCCGGGCTCGCTGCTCAAGGAGGAGGTCACCGCGGACGACATCGCGGAGATCGTCGCGGCCTGGACCGGCATCCCGGTGACCCGCCTCATGGAGGGCGAGCTGGAGAAGCTCATCCACATGGAGGAGCGGCTGCACGAGCGGGTGATCGGCCAGGACGAGGCCATCGCCGCCGTCTCCGACGCGGTACGCCGCGCCCGCGCCGGGCTCCAGGACCCGCGGCGGCCCATCGGCTCGTTCCTGTTCCTGGGTCCGACCGGCGTCGGCAAGACCGAGCTCGCCCGCGCCCTTGCCCAGTTCCTGTTCGACGACGAGCAGGCGATGGTCCGCATCGACATGAGCGAATACATGGAGAGGTTCGCGGTCTCGCGGCTGGTCGGCGCGCCTCCCGGCTACGTCGGCTACGAGGAGGGCGGCCAGCTCACGGAGGCCGTCCGGCGCCGGCCGTACCAGGTCGTGCTGCTGGACGAGATCGAGAAGGCGCATCCCGACGTGTTCAACGTCCTGCTCCAGGTCCTCGAGGACGGGCGCCTGACCGACTCGCAGGGCCGGACAGTGGACTTCAAGAACAGCGTCGTGATCATGACCAGCAACGTCGGCAGCTCGCAGATCCAGGGCTTCGCTGGCCGGCCCGACGGGGAGGCCTACGAGGCGATGAAGCGCCAGGTCACGGACCAGCTGCGAGGCGTGTTCCGGCCGGAGTTCCTCAACCGGATCGACGAGGTGATCGTGTTCCACGCCCTCACCGACGCGGAGCTGGTTGCGATCGCGGACCTGCAGCTGGCCGACCTCCAGCGCCGGATCGCCGCCACGGACCTCGCGCTGGAGCTCACGTCCGCCGCCCGGCAGCTGATCGTGCGCGAGGGCACGGACCCGGCCTTCGGGGCGCGGCCGCTCAAGCGGACGATCCAGCGGCTGGTGGAGAACCCGTTCGCGCGAGCGCTCCTGTCCGGCACCTTCAAGCCCGGCGACCGGGTGGTCGCGGACGCGGACCCGGTGTCCGGCACGCTCGTGTTCTCGAGCGAGTCGAGCACCGTGGTCACGGAGGCCGGCGAACGCGACGTGCGGTCAACGGCCGGCGAGTCGGAGCCCGCGGGCGCCGCCTCCGGAGGTCGCCGGTCCGCGTTCGACCTGCCGCCCCTCGAGGAGCGGAAGGGACCGGACGACGGCGGGCTCGTCAACTAGGCACCCCGTGC
>MGOE01000134.1:30194-30887 GCA_001797035.1 Chloroflexi bacterium RBG_16_72_14 | reverse complement strand
ACGCGGCGGAGTCGTCGAGCCGGCCGGCGGCCGTCCTGGTGCTGCTGTTCCCGGACGAGGACGGCGAGGCGCGGGTCGTCCTGACCGAGCGCGCGGACCGCGGCGGACACCACTCGGGCGAGGTGTCGTTCCCCGGCGGTCGCGCCGAGCCCGAGGACGAGGACCTGGTGGCCACCGCCCTCCGCGAGGCCGCCGAGGAGGTGGGGCTGGACGTGGAGGCGGCCCGGGTCCGGGTCCTCGGCACGCTGCCCCAATTGTGGATCCCGGTCAGCAACTACACCGTGACCCCGGTCATCGCGGTGGCACCGGCGCGCCCGGCGTGGACTGCGCAGCCATCCGAGGTCGCGGCGATCCTCGAGGCGCCGGTCCGCGCCTTCCTGCCGGACGCCGAGCTGCTCCACGTCGAGCGCGAGATCCGCGGCTGGCAGGTCCGCTACGCCGCCTACCCGATCGAGGGGCTAGCCGTGTGGGGGATGACGGCCCGGGTGCTGGGTGGCCTGGGGGCGTTGTTGGGCGCCTGAGCGGCGGCGACTGGCAGGTGACGGGCATACGATGCCGCGGGGTGACGCTTGCGGAAGGTCATAACGGTCCTGGGGGCTATCGCCGTCACTAGTGGCACGCTGGGCCTCGTCTTCGCGCTCGCCACGGCGGGGCCGGGCGGCTGCCCGACCGCCCTCCTCCAGGGGACGCTCG
>MGOE01000134.1:29249-30122 GCA_001797035.1 Chloroflexi bacterium RBG_16_72_14 | reverse complement strand
ACGGCACGCTCACGCTGACCCGCGTGTTCACGACCGTCGCGCGGGAGGGCGACCTGGTATCGGTAGGTGGCGGCGAGGGCGGCCCGGGCTTCCAGGCGTGCGGCCCCGTCACGCTCGGGCTCATCATCCCCCCGGAGGAGCAGCCGTCCGGGCCGGCGCGGGTGATGCTGACCGTCACCGGCACGGCGTACGAGCCCTGCATCCCGCCGCCGTCCGGGTGCGGCTACTGGGTGACGATCACGTCGCCCACGTCCGGGACGGACCGCGCACCCCTCGAGCACCGGCGCAGCTACGAGAGCGCGGCGAACGGCGGCCCGGCGCCCCTGACCCTCGGCGACGGCCTGCCTCCGCGCCTGGCGCCGGGCGCTTACGACCTGGCGTTCGAAGTCGGGGAGTACTCCGACGCGGCAACGATGGAGCCGCTCGACGACGGCACGATGGGGTACCGACCGAGGGTGTCTGTCGCCTGCACGGCGCGGCTCCTCGTGCCGGTCGACGCGACCGAGGTCGCGGTCGACGTCACGTACCACGGTTCGCGGTGCGAGGTCGTGATCGAGTAGCCCGGGAGCCGTGCCTGTTGGGGAGGCGTACGGATGCAGCCCCTCGCGATCCCGCCTGCCCATCAGGCAGGACATTGCGTGAAGGGTGCGACCGTCGCGTTTCCGCCTGCCAGGCAGGCACGAGGATGGGATCTCCATCGGGATGCCTGCTGGGCAGGCAGCCCGGGCGGCGCAGGCGCCCCGGGCGGCCCACCTAGAGCGGTTCGCCCTGCTCAGCCTCGGGGTCCTTGCCGCGGCGGGACGCGTCCACGGGTCGCGGCGCCAGGCGGCTCTGGCCGCGCGCCACGGGTCGCGCGCGGTCCCCGGGCCCCGC
>MGOE01000134.1:24100-29243 GCA_001797035.1 Chloroflexi bacterium RBG_16_72_14 | reverse complement strand
GCTCGTCCCCGGGCCAGCCGGGCGCCGCGGCGCCCCACCCGCCGCGGCGGGGAGCTCGCGTGCCCGCCCCTCCACGACGCCCGCGAGCTGGAGCAACGGCTCTGGCAGCTCCACGACGATCGCGCGCATCGGCGAGCCCTCGGTCCAGGCACCGTGGAGCACGTCGGGCGGCCACACGACCGCCTCGCCGGCGGTCACCCGCGTCCGCTCGTCGCCGACGCCGACCCAGCCGCCGCCCTCGATCACGATGAAGTAGGTCGTGTTGGGGTTCGTGTGGGGCATGATCCGCGCCCGTCGGCCGAACGCCAGCTCCGCGATGATCCCGTTGCCCCCGCCCTGGATGACCTGGCCCTCGATGCCGACCGTGCCGGGCGGCCCGTCCGGACGGCGGTGCCCGACTCCGAACCGCCGGACCTCGATCGGCACGGCGCGTGGTCCCCGTCAGCGGCGCCGGCGGCGGCGCGAGGACTTGGTGCGGATCGTGGACTCGGGCTTGGCGAACCGCTCGCGCGAGTAGTAGCGCTGCTTGGCGAGCTGGCGCTCGTAGGCCCGGAAGTACGGCGGGAACCGGACGAAGCGCACCCAGATCATGAAGCCGAGGCCGATCACCAGCGTGGACAGCACGATGATCCAGTCGAACTTGAACACCGCGTACACCAGCATCAGGCTGAACACGATGACGCCGGTCCACAACAGCCACTCGTACATCTCGAGGTACACCCGGTGGCGATGCAGCTGGCGGGTGCGGACGTTGTAGAACACGACCGTGGCGGCCAGCGCGACCAGCGACGTGATCCACAGCGGGCCGAACAGGTCCGGGAAGTTGTCGCTGCTGAACGACTCGAACAGGTATTCCCAGGGAAAGAGCTTCACGCGTGTCGTCTCCACGGCGGCCGGGCCGTCCGGCCGGAGATTGGGCCGTCCGAGTATGCCACGGCCCCACGGTATACTCGCCGCCTGAACGCGCCCGCCCGAGAGCGGTCGGGGATTCGTCCCGGACCCGGTCGCGCACGGGGCCGGACCGAACGCCCGCAGGGAGGACCCACGCAGGTGCGTGCGCTGCTGTCGGTCGCCAACCGCGAGGGGATCTCCGGATTCGCGCGCGAGCTCACCCGGCTCGGCTTCGAGCTGTTCGCCACCGACGGCACCCGCGAGCACCTGGCCGCGGACGGCGTCGAGGCCGCCTCGGTCAGCGAGCTCACGGCCGTGCCCCCGCTCGTCGGGGGCCAGGTCCGCACCTTCCACCCTGCGATCTACGCCGGCATCCTCGCCCGCCGGGACGTCCCGGAGCAGCTGGAGCAGCTCGCCGAGCACGGTATCGGGCTGATCGACCTGGTCGTGGTCAACGTCAAGCCGTTCGCCCCCGAGGTGGGACGCCAGCACATTGGCATCGACGAGGCGATCGAGATGATCGACGTCGGTGGGGCTGCGCTCCTGGGCGCCGCCGCCCGCAACGCCGCCGGCGTGACGGCCGTGTGCCGGCCCGAGAGCTACGCCGTGGTGCTCGAGGAGCTACGCACCCTCGGCCAGGTGTCCGCGGACACCCGCTACCGGCTTGCCGCCGACGCGTACAGCACGGTCGCCGCCTACTTCGCCGAGATCGCGGCCTACCTCAACCAGATCGCCGGCAACGTCCATCCGCAGCGCCTGGCGCTCGTCCTCGAGAAGGTGGCGGACCTCCCGTACGGCGAGAACCCGCACCAGCGGGCCGCGTTCTACCGCGAGACGACGCACCGCTCGGGCTCGCTGGCGGACGCCACCCAGCTCCACGGGGCGCCGCCCACGTTCAACAACCTGCTCGACATCGACGCCGCCTGGCGGATCGCCATGGACTACACGACGCCGACGGTCGTGATCACCAAGCACACCGACCCCGTGGGCCTGGCGACCTCGGACGAGCTGGTCGAGGCGTACCGCAAGGCGCTCGAGACGGATCCGGTCGCCTCGTTCGGCGGCATCGTGGGCGTCAACCGGGAGCTCGATGGCGCCACCGCCCGCGAGATCGCGGCCAACTCCTACGAGGCGGTGGTGGCGCCCGGGTTCTCGCAGGCGGCGCTGGGGATCCTCCAGGCCCAGCCGGGCCTCGAGCTGCTCGCGGTCCCGCCGTCGCCCACCGAGGGCATGCGCGACTACGGCATCGCCAACCTGGACTTCAAGCGGGTCGGCGGCGGGCTGCTGGTCGAGGCGCTGGACTCCGTGGACCTCGACCGCGGGCGCCTGCAGGTCGTCACCAAGCGCCATCCGACGCTCGGCGAGCTGACGGACCTCCTGTTCGCCTGGCGGGCAGCCCGCCACGTGCGCTCGAACGCGATCGTGCTCGCTCGCAACGCCGCCACCGTGGGCATCGGCGCCGCCCAGGCGAGCCGTAACGTGTCCGTGGAGATCGCCCTTCGCCGAGCCGGGTCGCGAGCGAAGCTCGCCGTGATGGCCTCGGACGCCTACTTCCCGTTCCCCGACGGCATCCAGATCGCTGCCAACGCCGGCGTCACCGCGATCATCCAGCCGGGCGGCTCGATCCGCGACGAGATGGCGATCGAGGTCGCCGACCGCCATCACCTGGCGATGGTGTTCACGGGCAAGCGCCACTTCCGCCACTAGACGAACCCCGGATCCGGGGGCGATCCCGGCGCCGCGCCCCACCACCCGCTGCCGGAGGACCCGATGGAACAGCTACTGGCCCTCGAGATGGTCCGCGTCACGGAGGCGGCGGCGATCGCCTCCGCGCGGTTCATGGGCCGCGGCGAGCACGACGAAGCGGATCGCGCGGCCGTCGAGGCGATGCGCGCCGCGATGGACGAGGCCGACATCGCGGGCACGATCGTCATCGGCGAGGGCGAGCGCGACCGGGCGCCGATGCTGTACATCGGCGAGCAGGTCGGACGCGGCCATCACGAGGCGGCCGAGGTCGAGTCGGTGGACATCGCCGTCGACCCGCTGGAGGGGACGAACCTCGTCGCCACCGGCCAGGGGAACGCGATCACGGTGCTCGCGGCGTCGGAGCGCGGCGGCCTCACGAACGCCCCGGACACCTACCTCGAGAAGCTGTGCGTGGGCCCGGTGGCGGCGGGGGCGGTGGACATCACGGTCAGCCCGTCGGAGAACTGCCATCGGATCGCCGAGGCCTTGCGGCGCCGGGTCGGTGACATCACGATCATCATCCTGGACCGGCCGCGCCACGAGGACCTGATCGCCGAGGTCCGCTCGACCGGCGCCCGGATCAAGCTCATCAGTGACGGCGACCTCTCGGCGGCGATCAGCTGCGCGGTCCAGGGCACCGGCGTCCACGCGGTGATGGGCATCGGCGGCGCGCCCGAGGGCGTGATCACCGCGGCCGCGCTGCGATGCCTCGGCGGCGAGATCCAGGCGCGCTTCCGGTTCCGCAACGCCGACGAGCGCGAGCGCGCGGTGTCGATGCTCGGCCATGCCGAGGAGGACAAGGTCTACCGCACGGAGGACCTCGCCTCGGGCGAGCACCTCGTGTTCGCCGCCACCGGCGTGACCCCGGGCGAGTTGCTCCAGGGGGTGCGGTTCTTCGGCGGCGGGGCGCGGACGCACTCGCTGGTGATGGCCTACCGGACGAAGCAGGTCCGGTTCGTGGACACGGTCCACATGTTCGACCGGGACCGGCCGCCGGCCGTGCGGCTGTAGCGAGATCCGTCCGGGCCGGGGCGGGCGACATGACGGAGCCCCGGCGTTGGCCGGGGCTCCGAGGGCCGATCGTCGGTCAGGCCGCGATGGCTTCCGGGTCCGATGTCGGGCGGCCGGGCGTCACTCGCAGACGGCGCCCGGATGGCAGATCAGGATGTTGGCGATGTGGACGTCGAAGAACCGGGCCGACTGAAGCGTGCCAAGGGTGCCAAGCCCGTCATCGAACGGGTCAGCGTCGGCGAGCTCCGCGCCCCGGAAGAAGTTCCTCCCGTGGCCCACAAAGAGGGTCGCGGCCGGGTCGTTGATCACGAAGGCATCGGAGATCCGATCGATCGGCCCAACCCCGGTCCATCCCTCGTCTACGTCAACCTGCTCCGGGAGGACCGGACACGGCCCCTCGAGGCAGCCGACGAACAGGACCGTCGCGACCACGGATGCCGAGACGAGCGGCTGTTGAATGGCGATCGTCGGCTGCTGCGGTGCCTCCCACGAGTCGTACATCGCCGACCAGGCCCCAGCCCCGCTCCCACCCGACAGGGCGACGATCACATCCTCGAAGTACCCCTGGCTCCCCGGCGCGTTCAACTGGTGGAAGACGAACAGGCTCGTCGTGACGCCGTCTTCGTTCACCCAGGCGGCCTGCACCCCCGGGCCGACGGCCGTGAAGTGCCAGGGCACCGTCCTGGCCGCGGCCGGCCCGACCGCCGCCACACCGGCGAGCAGCCCGAGCGCACATGCGATGGCGAGACCCCTTCTCGCGCGCATCGATCCCTCCTGGGACGCCGTTCATCGATGCGGGTCGGTCTCGCCAGTGGCTCGGTGCGGTCCCGGCGGCCGGGGTTCGGGCCGCGCGTCGTTGCCTCCCGCCGGGCGCAGGTTGACCAGTCGGGTCGTCACCGCCAAGGGCCACCCGGATCGATGTGCCCGCCGACCGGCCGTCGAGCGATGCGGCGGCAGCGCGACTCGATGGGCCGGCGCTGCCGGGCCCGCACAGGTTGGCATGCTCAGGTGGTTGACCGCCACCCGGTGCCGTCCCAGGTCGCGACCGCGCGCACCGCGTCCGGACCCTCCGCCGCGCGCCGGCGGGCGGCGGCCAGCGACACCGTCTCGCGCCAACCGGGCGGCGCGAGGCCTGGCGCGAGGTCGGCCAGGGGCGCGAGGACGAACAGGCGCTGCCGCGCCTCGGGATGCGGCACGGTCAGAGGCAGCCCGGCCTTCGCCGGGTCGTCGCTCTGGCCCTCGGGGGGCCGGGCGACGCGGATCCGGTGGCGCCCGAACACCAGCAGGTCGAGGTCCACCTCGCGCGGGCCCCAGCGCTCGCGCTCCCGGCGGCCGAAGGCGCGCTCGAGGCCCTTGAGGGCGAGCAGCAGCACGGTCGCGTCGGTGGCCGGATCGGGGCCGGCGGGGACGTCGAGCCCCGCGACCGCGTTGCGGAACTCCGGCTGGTCGACGACCCCGACCGGTGCCGTGACGTAGAGTCGGGAGACGCCTCGAA
>MGOE01000134.1:2553-24074 GCA_001797035.1 Chloroflexi bacterium RBG_16_72_14 | reverse complement strand
GCGTGCACCGCGGCGGCCAGCGTACCCTCGGCGTCCCCGACGTTCGCCCCGAGCCCGACGTACGCCCGCACCCGGCCCACGGTCCGTCACCTCCGCGTCGGTAGACTCGGGGGCGCATGACCCCGGTCACCGTCCTGGTCCTCGCCCCCGAGATCGCGCCCGACGCGGGCCCGCTCGAGCGCGTGCTCGATGCCGCCCGAACCGCGCTCGCCGAGCATCACCGCGAGGGCTTCGCGGCCGCCGGCGCCACGACCGTGATCGTGCGGCGGGAGCCGCCCGACGATACCCCATTCGGCGCCCGGCTCCGCCGGCTGGTCGAGGAGCTCGCGCCCGCGGGGCTGGTCGTGCTGGGCGCCGGCGCGATCCCCCTCGCCACGGTGGGCGACCGGCGGGCGCTGGTCGGGGCGGCCAGTTCCTCCGAGCAACATGCCCTCGCCAACCAGCGCTACTCTGCCGACGCCGTCGCGATCGCCCGGGCGAGCGAGGTCCTCAGCGAGCTGCCCGACCTCCCGTCGGACAACGCGCTCCCGCGCTGGCTGGCCGAGGAAGCCGGGGTGGTCGTGCGGGACCTGGCCGCCCGCCGCCGACTGGCGGTCGACGTGGACTCGCCGCTGGACCTGCTCCTGCTCGAGGGCGTCCGCGGAGCGCCGGAGCTGCCGATGCCCGCGGACGACGTGGCCGCGCCGGTCCGGGCGCGCCTCGTGGCGCTCCGGCGGCTGGCCGCCGACCCGCTGGCCGAGCTCCTCGTCGCGGGACGGACATCCGCCATGGACCTCCGCTGGCTGGAGCGCCACACCCGGTCGCGGACCCGGGTGCTCGTCGAGGAGCGCGGCCTGCGGACCGCGAACGCCGCCGCCGCCCTGGGGCGTCCGAACCGCCGCCCGCCGCGGAGCGTCCTCGGGGAGCTGCTCGACCGGGACGGGCCGGACGGCATCGGCCGCCTGATCGCGGGGCTCGCGGACGGCGCACTGGTCGACTCCCGCGTCCTGCTCGCCCACCGCCTGGGCGCCGACGAGCGCGCCTGGCCCCCGGCCGAGGACCGCTTTGCCAGCGACCTCCTGCTCGCGGACGCCATCGC
Organism: Chloroflexi bacterium RBG_16_72_14; assembly: GCA_001797035.1. GTDB lineage: Bacteria > Chloroflexota > Limnocylindria > Limnocylindrales > CSP1-4 > CAIXZV01. The sequence goes on along the minus strand of MGOE01000134.1, from coordinate 22,996 downwards.
CGACCCATGGCTCCGCGCCCTGACCGCCGCTGCGGGCGAGTCGCCGGTCCCGATCCTGCTCGGTGGTCACTCGCTGGTCGGCCCGGGACTCCGGCTCGCGCTCCGCCAGGAGCGCCGCCGTCGCTAGGCGGCCGTACGATCACGCTCGTGGACGACGACCGCCCGAATCTGGAGCCCGGCTTCCGCCGCGAGACGCTGCCGGACCCCGAGGCCGTGGGCGAGGACGAGGCGCTGGTCGCGCGCCTGCGGCAAGAGATCGAGACCTCCGGGCCGATCACCTTCGCGCGGTTCATGGACCGGTCCCTGTACGAGCCGGGGCACGGCTACTACCGGCGCCCCGCGCCCGGCCCCGGCCGCGCGGGCGACTATCTCACCGCCCCCGAGGCGCACCCGATCTTCGGCGCCGCCCTCGGCCGCCTCCTGGAGCAGGCGTGGGACGAGCTCGGTCGCCCCGATCCGTTCACGATCACGGAGCCGGGGGCCGGCACAGGGGCGCTGGCGGCGGTCCTGCTCGGCGGCCTGCGCGACCTCGGCTCGCCGATGCTCGCCGCGGTCCCGTACCGCCCGCTCGAGCGGGAGCAGGAGCGGCTGACCGCCTTCCGGGACCGCCTCGCCGCCTGGGGGCTGGCCGGGCTCCTCGCGGGGGACGCGGCGCCGCCGGACGCCGCCGAGACCGGCGCCGTGGTGGCGAACGAGGTCCTCGACGCGCTCCCGGTCCACCGGGTCGTCGGCCGTCGGAGCGGCCTGCGCGAGCTCCTGGTTGGCGTGGAGGAGGGGCGGTTCGTCCACGTGGAGGGCCCGCTCACGACGCCGGACCTGGCCGCCCGCCTCGAGGCCGAGCGCGTCGTGCTGGAGGAGGGCCAGGTGACGGAGATCTGCCTCGCCCTCGACGGCTGGCTCACCGACGCCACCCGCCACCTTGCCCGCGGCGTGGTGATCCTCGTGGACTACGCGGAGGAGCCGACGACACTCCACTCCCCGGTGCGGCGCGACGGGACGCTGCGCGCCTTCGCCCGACACGCGGTGGGCGGCGATCCGTTCCGGCACGTCGGCCGCCAGGACCTGACCGCGACCGTGGACCTCGCCGCCGTCCGGATCGCGGCCGCGCGCGCCGGCCTGCATGCGGTCGGCGAGACGACCCAGGCGGAGCTCCTCGCGGCCACCGGGTCGGCGGAGCTTACCGGCGCCTACCTGCGGGCCGACACCTCGCTCGAGGACGCGCTGGCGCTCCGGTCCGCGCTCGTGCGCCTGATGGACACGCGCGGGATGGGTGGCTTCCGCGTGCTCGTGCTCGGCCGCGGCCTGCCGCCCGGCACCGGGCTCCCGGCGCTCCGCCGCCTCGCCCGGCCGGGCGCCTGAGGGCTCGCGGAGGCGGAGGCCGCCCGTTCGCCGTGGCGCCGGGCCGGGTCGCCGCGCCGGCGGCCACTGCTAGAATGCTGGAGCCGAGCTGCCCCGAGCGGGGGCGGCGGCACGCCCAGGATCATTCACCGCGAACGGGCCCGAGCACATCACCGTCGGCCCCGCTCGACACCGAGGATCTCGTGACCGGCATCTGGTACGTCGTCGGGTTCGCCGTTGCGGGCGTCTCGTTCGTCTTCCTGACGATCGGGCTCTCGTGGCTGATCACCCACCGCACCCGGGGTGATCGCCACAAGGGCTACCCGTACGAGTCCGGGATCGACACCTACGGCGACACCCACGCCCGGTTCGGCATCTCGTTCTACATCTACGCCCTGATGTTCGTCGCCTTCGACATCGAGGTGATCTTCATCTACCTCTGGGCGCTGGTGTTCCGGGACCTGGCACTGGCCGGCTTCGTGAGCATGCTGGTGTTCGTGGTGATCCTGCTGGTGGGCCTGGCCTACGCCTGGCGCAAGGGGGTGCTCACATGGAAATGACCCCCGGCGGCCCGGACGAGATCCGGGATCCCGGCGTCGGGCCGGCAGGCGGCACCGGGACGGACGGCGAGGCCGGCCAGCGTCCCTCTGCACTGGTCACCACGGCGCCGCGGGATATTGCACAGCCGATCGTCGTCCCCAACACCCTGTGGGCGTCCACGCGTCCCGAGGCCTACGGCGGCGGGCTGCCGACCGAGCACACGCACCTGCGCGAGCTCGAGGGATCGCCCCTGCTCATCAGGGACGACGCGCGCTGGGGCGCGCTCGACGTCATCCCCACCAAGGCCGACCTGGTCCTCGACCTGATCCGCATGAACAGCCTGTGGCCCCTGCTGTCGGGCCTCGCCTGCTGTGCGATCGAGATGATGTCCGCGGCGACATCGCGCAACGACATGGACCGCTGGGGCATGTTCCCGTTCCGCGCCTCGCCCCGCCAGGCGGACGTGCTGATCGTCGCCGGCACGCTGACCACCAAGATGGCCGGCCCCCTCGTCCGCCTGTGGGAGCAGATGCCGGAGCCGAAGTGGTGCGTGGCGATGGGCGACTGCACCTGCTCGGGCGGCCGCTACAAGCGGAGCTACGCCACGATCGAGGGCATCGACCGGGTCATGCCCGTGGACGTGTACGTGCCCGGCTGCCCGCCCCGTCCCGAGGGCCTGATCTACGGGATGATGAAGCTCGGCCAGCTGGTCAAGGAGCGCCGCGGGCAGTGGCCCGGGCGGACGGTCGGACCCACCGTGCCGGAGGACGTCTAGGCATGGACCGGAGCCTCCGCAGGCGCCTCGAGGCGCGCTTCGGCGACCGCCTGACCGGGCCCGTCCGCCAGCGCCACGACCAGACCGAGATCCGGATCCGGCCCGCGGACGTGCCCGAGGTCATGCGCGAGCTCCACGACGACCCGACGCTCGGCTTCGAGATCCTCGCGGACCTGGCGGGCGTGGACACCGGCACCCACATGCAGGTCGTGTTCCACCTGTGGTCGGCCACCACGCCGGACTGGCTGCGCGTGGTCGCGGACGGCATGCCCCGCGACGATCCGCGGATCCCGACGCTCACCGGGCTGTGGCCGGGCGCGGAGTGGATGGAGCGCGAGACATACGACATGTTCGGGATCATCTTCGAGGGCAACCGTGACCTGCGGCGGATCTACATGCCGCCCGACTACACGAGCTTCCCGCTGCGCAAGGACTTCTACCTGGCCGACGACGCCGCCCGGTCCCCCGGCGGCGGGGTCCGCCACATGGAGCAGACGCATGCCCCGACGCAGGCGACGCCGTCCGTGGTCCGCCGAACGGTGAAGGCGTAGCCGTGACGACGACCACCCCGCCCCAGCACCCGTCCGCCGACGACCCCCGGATCCTCCTCGACGACCAGATCGGCGCGTTCGAGGCGGTCCCGCCGTACCCGCCGCGGACGGAGCGCGAGGCAGAGTTCTACTCGCTCGGCGACGGCGAGATGTTCCTCAACATGGGCCCGCAGCACCCGTCCACGCACGGAGTGCTCCGCGTCGTCCTCAAGATCGACGGCGAACGGGTCGTGGACCTGGATCCGGTGCTGGGCTATCTCCACCGCGGCGTGGAGAAGCTGTGCGAGACCTCGGACTTCCACCACATCATCAGCCAGCTCGACCCACTCGAGTACATCAGCTCGCTGTTCATGGAGTGGGCGCCGGTGATGGCGTTCGAGCAGCTGCTGGACGTCCAGGTGCCGCGCCGGGCCGAGTACATCCGGGTGCTCACCGGGGAGCTCAACCGGGTCGCCAGCCACGCGCTGTTCCAGGGCTGGATGGCGCTCGACCTGGGCGGCCTGACCCCGATCCTGTACAGCTTCATCGAGCGCGACGAGATCGTGGAGATGCTGGCCGCGATCACCGGGCAGCGGATGCTGTTCAACTACTTCCGGATCGGCGGCGTGAACGGCGACCTGAACCACGAGTTCATGTCCCGCCTGGGCGACTGGATGAGCCGGGCCAGCGTCCAGAACCAGGCGAACACGGACCTGCTCAACGACAACGAGATCTTCGTCCGGCGCATGCGCGGCATCGGCAGGCTGGACCGCGAGACGGCGCTCCGGATGGGGACCACCGGGCCCAACATCCGCGCCGCGGGCGTGCCGTTCGACATCCGGCGGGCGCACCCGTATTCGGTCTACCCCGAGCTCGAGTTCGACATCCCGACCCGCGGCCACGACGGCGGCGGCGACTCGCTGGACCGCTACCTTCTCCGGATCGACGAGGTCAAGCAGAGCCTCCGGATCATCGACCAGTGCCTCCACAACATGCCCGACGGGCCGGTCATGGCCGGCCTGCCGCGCCTGCTCCGCCCGCGTCCCGGCCGAGCGTGGGCGGCGGTGGAGGCGCCACGCGGGCTGTTCGGCACGTACGTGATCTCGGACGGCACGGACCAGCCGTTCCGGATGAAGATTCACGACCCCTCGTTCGTGAACCTCCAGCTCGTTGGTCTGCTGATGAAGGGCAACCTGATCGCGGACACGATGGCGGTGATGGCATCGCTCGACCCGGTCATGGGCGGCATCGACAAGTGACGGCGATCGCGCGCGCCTGGGACAACCTCACGGTCACCGGGAAGATCCTGGTCCCGCTGCTGTTCCTGGTGCTCGTCGTCGCACCCGTCGCGACCGTCCTGATCGCGTTGTTCGTCGGACCGTGGGTGGTGGACGTCCTCGCCTCGAACCTGGGCATCGTCCGGTTCGTCGTGGCGATCACCGGGGTGCTGGTGTTCACGATCCCGACCGCCTTCGTGATCATCTACATGGAGATGAAGGTCATCGCCCGGATGAACCTCCGGATCGGACCGGACCGGGTCGGGCCGTACGGGAGCCTGATGTCCGTGGTCCACGGCCTCAAGTTCCTGTCCAAGGAGGACTTCACGCCGACGGGCGCCGACGTGCCGGTGTTCACGCTGGCCCCCGTGGTCGTGTTCCTGGCCACGGTCATGACCTTCCTGGTCGTGCCGTTCGGTCCCGGCCTGGTCGCCCAGGACCTCAACATCGGCCTGCTGTACCTGTTCGCCATCGGCGGCATGAACGTGGTCGGCCTGCTGATGGCCGGCTGGGCGAGCTTCAACAAGTACTCGCTGCTGGGCGGGCTGCGGGCGGCGGCACAGGCCGTCAGCTACGAGATCCCGCTGACCCTCTCGGTCGTCGGGCTCGTGCTCCTGGCGGGGACCCTGAGCGTGTACCAGATCGGCGCGGCCCAGGCGGGCTGGTTCACGGACTGGTTCGTGTTCCGCCAGCCGCTGGGTGCCCTGATCTTCCTCATCGCCGGCACGGCGGAGGCCAACCGCTCGCCGCTCGACATGACCGAGGCGGACCAGGAGATCGTGGCCGGCTTCGCGACCGAGTACTCCGGGATGCGGTTCGCGTTCTTCTTCTTCGCCGAGTACGTGAACGTGTTCGTGATGTCGGCGCTCATCGTCACGCTGTTCTTCGGCGCCTGGAACGCCCCGTTCCCGTTCCCGGACGTCGCCCCGGCGCTGGACCCGGGTTCCCTGGGGATCGGCCTCGTGCTCCTGCTCGCGGCGGCGCCGGTCGCCCTGACCCTGCTGTTCGCAGCGCCGTTCTACCTTGCCCGCAGCTCGACGCCCGCGTGGCAGGCGTTGCTGCTCGGGTTCATCACGTTCAGCGTGGTGGCGGTCGGCGGCCTGCTGGGTGCCGCCTATCTCGGGCTCGACTGGTTCGCCGGCCTGGCCTGGTTCATGGTCAAGACGTTCGTCTTCGTGTTCGTCTTCGTCTGGATGCGGGGCACCTTCCCGCGGGTGCGCATCGACCAGCTGATGGGGTTCGCGTGGAAGTGGCTGCTGCCCGCATCGCTGCTCAACCTGTTCGTGACCGCGGCCGCGATCCTCGTCGTCGAAGCGCTGAACAAGGCCGGGTGAGCAGATGAGCACGATCCCCGGCATGGGCATGGTCCGCGGCATGGGCCTCACGCTCCGCCGCTTCTTCGCGCCCAAGGCCACGATCCAGTGGCCGGAGGTGCACGCGGACGTCGCCCCCAAGTTCCGGGGCCGCCTCCAGCTGCTGTACGACGAGTACGGCACCCTCAAGTGCGAGACCTGCTTCCAGTGCGCCCAGGCCTGCCCGATCGAGTGCATCGACATGGGCGGCATGGACACCAAGGGCCGGTTCCACGTCCACTGGGGCCCGCCCGAGACGTACGGTGAGCGGCGAGAGGAGTCGGCGGTCCGGCGCTCCGGCCGCCCGGTGGCGGACCACGCCTTCACGCGCTTCGAGGCCATCGACCTCGCGCCCCTGGACGCGATCCTCGAGGCCCACGACTACGACCCCAGGGACATGCTCGCGATCCTCGAGGAGACCCAGGCGGCGTACGGCCACCTGCCCGTGGCCGCGCTCCGGCACATCTCGCGGGTGACGGGCGCCTGGTACGCGATGATCTACGGGACCGCCACGTACTACCGGCACCTCCGCTTCGAGCCGCCGGCCGTCACCGACGCGCCGCCCGCCGGCGCGGCGCAGCGCGAGCTCGAGGACGCGTACCGCTCGGCGCTGGACACCGCCCTCGGGTTGGGCGGGCGGCCGAGCTGATGGCATCGTTCCTCGCCACCCCGCGCGAATGGCCCCGGGTGCTGACCGGCCACGTGGACGCGCTCGCCGCCAACCCCGCGGACCTGGACGCGGCCGTCCGCGCCGGCGCCTTCGACGGCCTCCGCAAGGCCGTCCGCGACCTGGGCGCCACCGGCACGATCGCCACGATCGCGGCCTCCGGGCTGCGCGGCCGGGGCGGCGCCGGCATGCCGACCGGGGCGAAGTGGCGCGCCGCGTCCGCCCAGCCGGCCGACCAGCGGTACGTGGTGGGCAACGGCTACGGCGCGGACCCGGCGGTCCACACCGACCACGCGCTCCTGTCCTCGGACCCGTACGCGGTGATCGAGGGGCTCGTCGTGGCGGCCTTCGCGACGGGCGCCACGCAGGCGATCCTCGCGGTCCGCGCGGACGACGCCGCCCTCGTCACGATGCTCGAAGGCGCGGTCCTGGCGGCCGAGGAGGCGGGCTTCGCGGGCGAGGACGTGCTGGGCACCGGCCACGCCGTGTATCTCGCGGTCCGGCCCGTCCAGGGCGCCTACATGCTGGGCGAGGAGACCGTGCTGCTCAAGGCCCTCGAGGGCAAGCGCGGCCAGCCCGAGCAGATGCCGCCCTACCCCACCGAGCGCGGCCTGTTCGACCGGCCGACGGTCGTCAACAGCATCCAGACGCTGGCCGCCGTGCCGTGGATCTGCCGCGAGGGCGGGTCGGCGTACGCGGCCATCGGCGCCAAGGCAAGCCCGGGGACGGCGCTCGTCCAGCTCCGCGGCCCGGCCGGCGGGGGGATCGCCGAGGTCCCGCTGGGCACCCCGCTGCGCGACCTCGTCAAGCTCGCCGGCGGCCCCGGCCCGCGCCCGCTCAAGGCGGTGCTCGTGGGCGGCCCCACCGGTGGCCTGCTCCCCGCGGAGCTGCTGGACACGCCCTACGAGTTCGACGCGCTCCGCTCGGCCGGCGCCCACGTCGGCTCCGGTTCCGTCGTGATCGCGGACGACCGGACGTGCGTCGTGGACCTCGCGCGCCTCCTGACCCGCTTCTCGGCCGACAACGCGTGCGGCAAGTCGATCCCCTGCCGGATCGGGCTGCGCCGGCTGTACGAGATCGGCGACCGGATCGCCGGCGGGCGGCCGAAGCCCACCGACGCCACCCTCCTCGGCGATCTCGCGCACGACATCACGGCCAGCGGCCTGTGCGACCACGAGCGCCTGGCGACCCTTCCGTTCACGAGCGGGATGCGATACTTCCGCTCCGAGATCGACGACCACATCCTCCGCTCCACCTGCCCCGCCGGCGTTTGCCAGCCGATCGCGGTGGCGGCGGGCGCGGCCCACCGGGACCCCGCTTGATGGCCGACCTGATCACGCGCCCCGACCCCACGCTCGAGCGACCGCGCGAGGTCCGCCCCGACGCCCCGATGGTGTACGACACCGTCACGCCGCGGGAGGACTCGCTCGCCGAGCGCCTGATCACCACCCAGTCTCCGCAACGGCCGCAGAGCACGCCGCGGATCCGGATCGAGGTCGACGGCCGGGTCGTCGAGGGCTTCGAGGGCCAGACGATCCTCGAGGTCTGCCGGGACAACGGGATCGAGATCCCGACCCTGTGCTACGAGCCCAAGCTGCCGGGCTTCGGCGCCTGCCGGATGTGCGTCGTCGAGGTCGAGGGCGAGGAGACGCCGCCGATCTCCTGCTCGCGCTCGGCAGAGGCCGGGATGGTCGTCCAGACCCAGACCGAGGAGCTGCGCCGACTCCGGCGGACGAACCTGGAGCTGATCTTCAGCGACCACAACGCCTACTGCCTGCCGCCCTGCCAGAACAAGTGCCCCAGCCACATCGACATCCCGGGCTTCCTGAAGGCGAACGCCGAGGCGAACTGGCGCGAGAGCGCCCGGATCTTCAAGCGCACGATCCCGTTCCCGTCGATCCTCGGGCGGGTGTGCCCCGCCCCGTGCGAGGAGCACTGCCGCCGGGACGAGGTGGACGAGGCGATCGCGATCCGCGACAGCCACCGCTACGCCGGCGACCAGGTCCTGCGGGCGATGCTCGACGACGGCGAGGACCCGCCGCTGCCGTTCGAGCGCCAGGCCCCAACCGGCCGCCGCGCAGCGGTGATCGGCTCCGGGCCGGCCGGCATGGCGGCCGCCTACTACCTGCTGCTCAACGGCCACGAGGTGACCGTGTTCGAGCGCGACCCGGCGCCGGGCGGCATGCTCCGCTACGGCATCCCGCAGTACCGGCTGCCCAAGGTCGAGGTCCTCGAAGCCGAGTACGAGGCCGTCTGGCGCCTCGGCGCGAAGCTCCAGTGCAATATGGCGCTGGGCAGGGACTTCACGCTCGACGACCTGCAGAACCAGGGATTCGACGCGGTCGTGGTCGCCATCGGCTGCTACGACACCAACAAGCTGGGCATCGCCAACGAGGACGCGGACGGCGTCATCGACGGGCTCGAGTACCTGCGCACGGCCACCCTCGGCCTGCCGTACCCAGGCCACGAGGGGACGCGCGCGGTCGTGATCGGCGGCGGGTTCACCGCGATGGACTGCGTCCGGACCTCGGTCCGCCAGGGCGCCGGCGAGGTCACCCTCGTGTACCGCCGTGACATGAAGGACATGCCGGCGGCGAGCGAGGTCCACGAGGCGATCGAGGAAGGCGTCACGACGATCTTCCAGGCCGGCCCGACCCGCGTGATCACGGACGAGCGGACCGGCAAGGTCACCGGCGTCGAGTTCATCCGGATGCAGCTTGGCGAGCCGGACGCGTCCGGCCGGCGGCGCCCGGAGCCCGCACCCGGCACCGAGTTCACGATCGACTGCGACCGCGTGCTGCTGGCCATCGGCCAGGGTCCCGACCTGCGCTGGATCGGCCCGGGCTCCGAGGGCCCGCTGGCGACCAGGCAGCGCCGCCTGGGCGCCGACGCCGTCACGTTCGAAACGGCGCGGCCCGGCGTGTTCGGCACCGGCGACGTCAGGATCGGCGCCGCGACCGTCGTCCAGGCCATCGCCGAGGGCCGCCGCGCCGCCTACGCGGTGGACGCCTACCTGCGGGGCCAGGACCTGGCCGCGATCCGCACCCGCCAGACGCTGGCGGAGCCGCAGCCCGAGTTCCTGTCCATCGTCCCGTTCACGGGCGAGGTGAAGGAGCCGCGCTACCGGCTCAAGGCGCTCGAGGCCGAGGTCCGCAACCGGAGCTACATCGAGTACGAGATCCCGTACACCCGGGACGAGGCCGTCGCCGAGTCCACCCGCTGCCTGCAGTGCACCTGCGAGGCCATCGGGTTCTGCGACCTGCGCCGGCTGGGGATCGAGTACGGGACCACGCTGCGCACGCTGGAGCCCGCGTTCCACCAGGGCGCCGGGTACCGGAGCGTGACCGAGAACCGGTTCACCGGCATCAACCACGACTACATCCGCGATGACAGCCACGCGTTCATCCTGCGCGAACCGTCCCGCTGCATCGACTGCGGCCGGTGCGCGAACGTGTGCGCCGAGGTGGTCGGCGCGGCCTGCTACGACTTCATGCGGATCGGCTTCGATACCCTGGTCACGACGCCGCTGGACATGAGCCTCAACGACACGCCGTGCGTGTCCTGCGGGCGGTGCGCGGAGACGTGCCCCACCGGCGCGCTGATGCCCAAGCCGCGGGTCCTGCAGCAGTACGAGGTCGACGAGAGTCGCTGCATCCTGTGCGGCATCTGCGTCGACGCCTGTCCATACGACGCCGTCCGCGACAGCGACCAGTTCGAGCTCAGCCACACGTCCCGCGAGGAGCCGATGATCGACCTCCTCGCACTGGCCTCGATCGAGCGCGAGACGGAGATGAGCTACATCCGTCGCGAGCGCGACTGGGCGGATCGCGCCCGGGCCGAGGGACGGCTCCTCGACCCGGCGCGGAACCTCCCGGTCCTGCCCGCCTCGCTCGTGCACGGGAACGGGAACGGGAACGGCTCGGGGAACGGGCACGCAGCGCGCCAGCTGGGGTCCGGGACCGGGTCGGGACACGCCCAGGACCATTGAGAGGGACGTGTGACGCTGCCTGAGACGATCCCGCTGCTCGGGATCGGGTGGGACGACCTGCTGTTTCTGGCCCTGGCCGGGGTGATGCTCGGGTCCGCCCTGCTCGTCGTCACCCTGCGCGACATCATCCGCTGCGGCCTGGCGATGATCGTGAGCTTCGGCGCCCTGGCCGGGCTGTACGTGCTCGCCGGCGCGCCGTTCGTGGCCGGCGCCCAGGTTCTCGTGTACATCGGCGCGATCAGCGTCCTGATCCTGTTCGCGATCATGCTCACCCAGACCAAGGATGCGCCCAGCGGCCTGGTGTTCCAGACCCAGGCCATCCCCGCGGGTATCGCCGCCATTGTCCTGGCACTCATCCTGGCTATCACGGTCACCGCCACGGACTGGAGCGCGGCTGCGAGCCGCAAATGGACGTGGACCGGCAAGCCGCCGGAAGGGCAGGACGGCCTCGGCGTCGCCGAGGCGTTGTTCAGGGACTACGTCCTGCCGTTCGAGGTCGTGTCCGTGCTGCTGCTCGCCGCGGTGATCGGCGGCGTGTTCGTGGCCAAGCGCGAGCGGCCGCGCGTCGACGAGCCCGAGGAGCGGGGCTGATGCTGGCCTTCCTCAGCGACGTCTCGCAGTCGCTGGACGCCTACCTGATCCTGGCCGGAGTCCTGTTCGCGATCGGTGCCTTCGGCTTCCTCGCCCGGCGGAACGCGATCAGCATGCTGATGTCGATCGAGCTCATGCTCAACGCCGTCAACCTCGCGATCATCGGGTTCGGGGCGTTCAAGCCTGAGCTCAACCCCAGCGCGTCGGTGATCGCGCTGATCGTGATGGCCGCCGCCGCCGCCGAGGCGACGATCGGCCTCGCGATCGTGATCGCCATCTTCCGCAACCGGAAGACGCCGCTCGTCGACGAGTACGACGCGATGCGGCAGTAGGGCGGACCGGACGATGTACGAGACGCTGATCCCGCTGATCATCGCGCTGCCGCTGGCGGGCTTCGTGTTCACGACCTTCCTCGGCCGCCGGCTGCAGATGTCGTTCGGGCGGAACGTGGCCGCCGCGGTCCCGCTGGGCGTGGTGATCGCCTCGTGGATCGTGGCGATGGTCGTGGTCTCGGCGGTGCTCCAGCACCAGGGGCCGTTCCCGGAGCACGGGCCCGGGCTGGACGTGAAGCTGTGGACCTGGATCCCGGCGGGCATCGACCCGACCACCGGGCACGCCCTCACCGTCGACTTCGGGTTCCACGTGGACACCCTCACGGCGGTGCTCCTGATCGTGGTCACGACGATCGGCATGCTCGTGCACCTGTACTCGGTCGGGTACATGGCCCACGACCCGGGCACCTGGCGGTTCTTCGCCTACCTCAACCTGTTCATGGTCTCGATGCTCCTGCTCGTGCTCGCCGACAACTGGCTGCTGGTGTTCGCAGGCTGGGAGCTGGTCGGCCTGTCGTCGTACGCGCTGATCGGGTTCTGGTACCAGAAACGGTCCGCCGCGCTGGCCGCCAAGAAGGCGTTCATCGTCAACCGCGTCGGCGACGTCGGGTTCGCGCTCGGGATCATGGCCATCTGGGTCAACACCGGGACGCTGAACATCCAGGAGTCGCTGGCCACGCTGATCGAGGCGCCGGCCGCGGAGCTGACGGTGCCGCTCTCGATCATCGCCCTGCTCGTGTTCGCGGGCGCGATGGGCAAGAGCGCCCAGTTCCCGCTCCACGTCTGGCTGCCGGACGCGATGGAGGGCCCCACCCCGGTGTCCGCCCTCATCCACGCGGCCACGATGGTCAACGCGGGGGTCTACCTCGTCGCCCGGGCCAACCCCCTGTTCGCGCACGCGCAGGACGCGATGGTCGTGGTGGCGGCGATCGGCATCTTCACCGCGATCCTGGCCGCCTCGATCGCGTTCACCCAGACGGACATCAAGCGGGTGCTCGCGTACTCCACGCTGTCGCAGCTGGGCTACATGTTCGCGGCCCTCGGCGTGGGCGCGTTCGTGGCCGCGATCTTCCACCTCATGACCCACGGCTTCTTCAAGGGCCTGCTGTTCCTCGGGTCCGGCTCGGTGATCCACGCCGTCCACGAGGAGCAGGACATGAACAGGATGGGCGGCCTGTGGCGGAAGATCCCGATCACCCACTGGACGATGCTGGTGGGCACGATCGCGATCGCCGGCATCCCGCCCCTGGCCGGCTTCTTCTCCAAGGACGAGATCCTGGGCGAGGCGTTCAAGTTCGGGTTCACCTGGGTGTGGGCGATCGGCCTGCTGGTCGCCGCGATGACCGCGTTCTACATGTGGCGCCTGATGGGCAAGACGTTCTACGGCGAGTCCCGCGTGGACCCGCACGTGGAGCCGAAGGTCCACGAGTCCGCCTGGACGATGACGCTGTCGCTGGTCCTGCTCGCGATCCCGTCGGCGCTGCTTGGCCTCGCGCTCACGTGGGGCGGCCCGCCGCTCAGCCCGGACGGGACCGGGCTGCTCAAGGGCTGGCTGGAGCCGGTCTTCCGGGGCGCCGAGGAGGCCCTCCACCACGAGGCGCACGCCTACGAGCTGTTTGGCATCGACGGCATCCTGATCCTGGCCAGCGTCGCCGTGGCGACCCTCGGCCTCGTCGCCGGCATCGCGCTATTCGGGTTCTTCCGGGCACGCGGCCTGCGGGCGACCGCCGACCGGATCGCCGGCGCCACCCGCGTCACGCGGTTCCTGTACCGGGCCTCGCTCAACAAGTGGTGGTTCGACGAGCTCAACGACCTCCTGTTCATCCGCATCGGCGGGCGTGTCGCGGCCTTCCTGTGGTGGTTCGACCGGACGATCGTGGACGGCACCGTCAACGGTGTCGGCGCCCTCACCCGGGACGCGGGCGGCGGGCTGCGCCGGATCCAGACCGGCCGCGTCCAGAACTACGCGCTGGGCATCGCGATCGGGCTGATCGTCATGGCCGGCTCGTTCCTCGTGATCGTGAGCCGCTGATGAACGTCAACGACATCCCGATCGTGTCGCTGGTCGTGTTCCTGCCCCTGCTGGGCGCGCTCGTCGTCGCGTTCCTGCCGGGCAAGCGCACGGACCTCATCCGCTGGACGGCGCTGGGCTTCGCGCTCGCGGCGTGGGTGGTGTCGCTGATCCTGCTGGTGGGCTTCACGCCCGGCCGACCGGGGTTCGAGTACGACCAAGCGATCGACTGGATCCCGCTGTTCGGCATCCAGTACAAGGTCGGCGTGGACGGGCTGTCGATGGCCATGGTCGTCCTGACCACGACGCTCACCTGGATCAGCATCCTCGCCTCGTTCCGGCCGATCCAGAACCGGGTCAAGGAGTACATGGTCTCCTTCCTCGTGCTCGAGGTCGGGATGACCGGGGTGTTCGTCGCCCTCGACCTGTTCCTGTTCTACGTGTTCTGGGAGCTGGTCCTCGTGCCGATGTACCTGATCATCGGCGTGTGGGGCGGCGTGAACCGGATCTACGCCACGATCAAGTTCGTCCTGTACACCCTGGTCGGCTCGCTGCTGATGCTGGTCGCGATCCTGGCCACCGCGTTCACGTACTTCGCGTCGCAGTCCAACGCCGGCGTCACCGACCCGTGGCAGGGCGCCTTCGACCTCGAGGTGCTGACCAGGTTCGCGGGCGGCGGTGGATTCGACCCCACCTTCCAGTTCCTCGCCTTCGGCGCCTTCTTCCTCGCGTTCGCGATCAAGGTCCCGATGTTCCCGTTCCACACCTGGCTGCCCGACGCCCACGTCGAGGCCCCCACGGCGGGCTCGGTCATCCTGGCCGGCGTCCTGCTCAAGCTCGGCGGCTACGGGTTCATCCGGTTCGCGCTGCCGTTGTTCCCCGACGCGGCGCAGACGTGGGCGCCCGCGATCATCGTGCTGTCGCTGATCGCGATCATCTACGGCGCGATCGTCGCCCTCGTCCAGCCGGACCTCAAGAAGCTGGTGGCGTACTCCTCGGTCAGCCACATGGGCTTCGTGACCCTGGGCATCTTCGTGTTCCAGCCCCAGGCCTTGCAGGGCGCGATCCTGCAGATGGTCAACCACGGGCTGATCACGGGCGCCCTGTTCCTGCTCGTGGGCGTGATCTACGAGCGGACCCACGACCGGACGATCGCCAAGATGAGCGGGCTGGGTGCCAGGGTCCCGGTCTACGCGGCGTTCTTCGGGTTCTTCGTGTTCGCGTCGGTCGGCCTGCCGGGCCTGTCCGGGTTCGTGGGCGAGTTCCTCACCCTGATCGGCACGTTCGCCGTCCAGCCGTGGGCGGCCGTGGTGGCGACATTCGTGATGATCCTCGCCGCCGGGTACCTGCTGTGGATGTTCCAGCGGGTGGCGTTCGGCGAGGTGTCGGACTTCCTCAAGGGGCTCGGCGGGCACCTGACCGACATGCGCCCCGTGGAGGTGTTCACGCTGGTGCCGCTGGGCGCGCTGGTCGTCGTGTTCGGCCTGTTCCCCGGCCTGATCCTGGACCTCGTGGACGGGTCCGTCACCCAGACCCTGAACGCGGTCCTGCAGGGCGCCCCCGTCGCCCTCGGGCTGTGGCGGTAGGAGGCTGAGCGTGGGCTACGAAGACGCCGTCACCCTCGCCCCCTTCATCGCGGCGGTCCTGGTGGCGGCGGCGATCCTGTTCGTGGACTTCATCGCGCCCGGGCGCAAGGTCCCGGCGCTGGCGGTCACGTTCGCGGGCCTCGCGCTGGTGGCGATCCTGGTCGTGCTCACCGGCCAGGGCGCCGTCACCGGCCGCGACGAGGTCACGGCCTTCCAGGGCGCCTACGTGGTCGATCCGCTCACGACGTTCCTGGACCTGCTGTTCATCTCGATCGCCGCCCTCACCATCGCGTTCGCCCCGGACTACCTCGAGGAGCGGGAGCTGCCGGTGGCGGAGTTCGCCGCCGTGCTCGTGTTCGCGATCTCGGGCGCGATGCTGATCTCGGCGTCCGCGGACCTGCTGGTCCTGTTCCTGGGCCTGGAGCTCATGGTCCTGCCGGGCTACGTGCTCGCCGGCTACCACAAGTCGGACGGGTACAGCACCGAGGGCGCGATCAAGTACTTCCTGCTGGGCTCGTTCTCGAGCGCGATCTTCCTGTTCGGTCTCGCGTTCGTGTGGGGCCTCACGGGTACCACGAGCATCGCCGGGGTCGCCGCCGTGCTCGGACAGGTCGCTGACGGGCGGCCGCTGACCCCGGGGCTGGGCCTGGGGCTCGCGTTCCTGACCACGGGCGTGGCGTTCAAGATCGCCGCCGTGCCGTTCCACTACTGGACGCCCGACGCGTACCAGGGCTCCCCGACGCCGGTCACGGGCTACCTGTCCGTGGGCCCCAAGGTGGGGGCGTTCGCGCTGATCATCCGGCTGTTCGCGGAGGCCCTCGGGCCGCTGGCCGCCGACTGGAACGTCGTGGTGATGGTGCTCGCCGCCACGACGATGACCCTCGGCAACCTGGTCGCGCTGACGCAGGACAACGTCAAGCGGATGCTTGCCTACTCCTCGATCGCCCACACCGGCTACATGCTGGTCGGCTTCGCGGCCTGGGCGGCGGGACAGCAGTCCGGCATGGAGGGGCTTCTCTACTACGGGGCCGCATACGCGTTCATGAACCTCGGCGCGTTCGCCGTCATCGCCGCGCTCCAGAAGCGCCTGGGCGTGACCAGCAACCTGTCCACGTTCGCGGGCCTCATCCGCCGCGAGCCGACGCTCGCGATCCTGATGACGCTGTTCCTGCTGTCGCTCACCGGCATCCCGCCCACAGCCGGCTTCTTCGGCAAGTTCTACGTGATCCTCGCGGCCGTCCAGGCCGGCGGCTGGCTCGCCGTCCTCGCCGTGCTCGCCGTGCTCAACGCCGCCGCCGCCGCGTTCTACTACCTGCGCGTCGTGGTCTACATGTTCATGCGCGACCCGACCACCGAGATCCCCTCGCTCGCCCACGGGCGCCTGGTGTGGGCCGGGCTCGCGGTGGCGACGGTGCTCACGATCGTGCTGGGCCTGTTCCCGGGCGCGATGCTCGAGATCGTGGGCGGCGCCGCAAAGGCGATCATCAGCTAGCGCGGTCTCGGGCGGCTCGGCTCGGCTCGGCCTTCTCCGCGCCCCCGCGTCCGCCGGACCGGCTAGGGCGTGACGTCCACGCCCGGCAGGATCGTCCGGAGGCCCGCGGCCATCACGTCCGGCCCGATCCCGCCCAGGGCCCCGTCCCGTACGACGCCCTGGGCATCCACCCAGAAGTGCACGGGCAGCGCGTACGCGCCCCACGCGGCCTGGGCCACGCCGTCCGTGTCCAGGCCGACCGGGAACGTGACCCCGAGACCGCGCATGAACGCGTCCACGGCGGCCTCGTCCTCGCGGATGTCGACCGCCACCACTACCAGGCCGGTGTCCTCGTAGCGGGTGGCGAACCCGGTCATGGCCGGCAGCTCGTCGCGGCACGGCAGGCACCAGGTGGCCATGAAGTTGACCCACACCGGCTTGCCGCGGAGCGCGGCGAGGTCGATCTCGCCGCCGCCCACGCGCGGCACGCGCAGGCTCGGCGCCGGCTCGCCCACCCCGAACCCGGTCTGGGGCGGAACGGACGGCGACGCAGGGACCGGGGACGCCGGGGTCGGGGACGCCGGGGAGGCGGGAGCGGAGGTCGCAGGCGACGGCGAGGGTGACGCCTCCGGCGACGGCACGGGCGATGCCGAACGCGACGGCGCGGCGGTCGCGGGCGGATCCGACGCGGCGGGGATCGCCGGCGCCAGCAGCAGGATCCCGCCGAGCACGAGCCCACCGGCGACGACGCCCGTGACGAGGCCGGTCGCGATCGCCGTCTTCCCACCCATCGGCGCGAGCGTACCAGTACCAACCGGTCGGGGGCAGGTCCGGGCTGCGTCCTCTAGGATTCCGGGGCCATGGTCCCCGTCCTCGTCGTCGTCCGCACACGCCTGCTGCCGGCGCTGGTCACCGCGATGGGCGTCGTGCTGGTCACCGCGGGTCTGATGTCCTACGCGGACCCGACCACCGCGGGCGCCGTGGTGGACGGCCCGCCGACCACTGAGGTCCTCTCCCCTTCGCCCACGACCACGCCGTCCACGTCGCCGGACGGCTCGGCCCCGGCGTCGGCGGCTCCCAGCCCTACCGCCTCACCGACCGCGACTCCCGGCAAGCGCGTGCTCGCGACGCGCGTCGTCGTCCCCGCCCTCGACATCGACCTGCCGGTGGTCAAGGGGAACGACGGCTATCCGCTGTGCAACGTCGCGATGTACCTGCACAGCGACCCGTCAGCGGCGCTCGACCTGTTCGGCCAGCCGGGCGAAGGCAGGGCGACCTACCTGTACGCCCATGCCCGCGACGGCATGTTCGGCCCGATCTACGAGCTGGCGATCCAGAAGAAGCAGGGCCGCAAGATGCTCGGCATGATCGTCCAGGTCTACACCAGCGATAACCGGCTGCACCTGTACGAGGTCCGCGAGGTCAGGCTTCACCAGACCAGCCTCGACGACGCGATCGAAGCCACCGAGGAGCAGCTCTGGCTGCAGACCTCCGAGGGGCCAAAGGGAACCCGTGGCAAGACGCAGCTGATCGCGTTCCCGATCTCGGTCGGCGACGCCGATCCCAAGGACGCCCGTCCGAAACCCCGGCCGGTCACCTGCGGCTAGGGTCGCGTCAGATCCAGTCGATCCGCCGCAGGAAGACCGCGGTCAGCGCCGCCAGGCCCAGGATCACGCTCGTGATCACCCAGAACCCGGGGGCCTCGCCCGCGGCGATCGCGGCCCCGGCCTCGCTCATGCCGAAGATCCCGGCCAGCGCCCCGATCCCGGCCAGGATCACCGTCACGCCGGTCAGCCGCTTCATGATCACGGACAGGTTGTTGTTGATGGTCGACAGGTAGACCTCGAGCGTGCCCGCCACCAGCTCGCGGTCGTTGTCCAGCTCGTCCGTCACCCGGATCAGGTGGTCGTACACGTCGCGGAAGTAGACGAGGTGCTCGGGGGCGATCAGCTCGAGGTCGCGGTTCGTCAGCTGGTTGAAGATCTCGCGCGCCGGCGTGATCGCGCGGCGCAGCGCGACCAGCTCGCGCTTGAGCGTGAACAGCCGCTCCAGCGTCCACGACGTCGGCTTGCGGATCACGTCGTCCTGGAGGCCGTCGATCTCGTCCTCGATCGCGTCGAGCACCGGAAAGTACGCGTCCACGACGCCGTCGGTGATCGCGTACAGCAGGAAGTCCACGCCCCGCTTGAGCAGGTGGCCGCCGTCGCCGCGCAGCTGCGGCAGCGCGAACGGGTCCCAGCCCGGGTCGTGGACGGTCAGCAGCAGGTCGCGGTCGAGGACGATGTCGAGCTCGGTCTCGGTGACCTCGCCGCCGTGCGCGAGGGCGAACATCACGATGTGGATCGCGCCCTCGATCTCCTCGAACTTGGCGCGCTGGTTGCGCTCCGCGATGTCCTCGGTGATCAGCGGGTGGAGCCGGACGAGGTCGGCGAGCTCCGCGATCTCGGCGTGCTCGGGGGCGGTGACGTCCACCCAGACGCGGGTCGCGGGATCGGCCAGGGCGGGCTCCAGCGCCTCGCGACCGTCCAGCCGCACGACCTGCCCGTTCGACCAGGCGAGCGAACGGACGCGCGGCCACGGGTCGGGCGCCTCTGCCACGGGCGCGGCCGCCACGGTGGCCCGGGCGGGCTCAGCCGCCGACCGCTCCGGGCTCGGCGTGCCGTTGGGCTGCATCGGGATCGGGCTCTCCGCTCCGGGAGGCGTCCGCCTCGCCGTCGGCGAGCATACGCCGCCGGCGGCGGTCCAGGACGAGCGATGGCGGGATGGCGACCGCCGTCACGACCGCGGCGACGAGGAAGATGCCGACCATGATCCGGGCAGCCTCGGACGCGGCCCATGCCTCCAGCGCCTCGATGACCAGGCCATCCTCGAGCGGCCGGTCGCGCAGCGACTCCGGGATGAACGCCAGGTAGGCATCCGGGGTCGCGTAGACCTTGTCGTAGAGGCGGTCGATGGTCGTCGAACCGTACGCGGTGAGGATGGCGAGCCCCACGGCCATGCCCACCATCCGGGCGACGGTCACGGTCGACGACGCGATTCCGTAGGCCTCGTGCGAGACGGCCTCCACGGCCGCCGTTGAGCGCGGCGTCACGGTGAGCCCGAAACCGGCGCCGAACAGGGCGAGCGCGCCCGCCGCCGACTCGATCGAGGTGTCGGCCGTCCAGCCGGCCATCAGGGCGAGGCCGGCGATCGACGCCGCCAGCCCCGCCAGGGTCACGACCCGCAGCGACAGCACCCGCACGGCAAACCCCGAGACGAGGGCGCCCGCCGCCGTGGCCGCTCCCAGCGCGCCGAGCGCCAGCCGTTGCTCGTCAGGGCCGCCATACAGGACACGGTCGACGAACACGGCCCCGCCCACGATCGCGGTCGCGAAGCCGTAGCCCGTCAGGCCCGAGACGAGGGCGGCCGCCGCGAACGGAGCGTGGCGGAACAGGCGAGGGTCGAGGAACGGGTCCGGGACCCGCAGGCCGCGCAGAAGCGCCACGGGCCCGGCGACGGCGGCCAGGCCGGCCAGGACCAGCGACACCGTGACGGGGTCGAACGCCTCGCCTTCGCCGCCCCCGGCGCGGCTGCCGAGCAGCGTGAGCGCGCCCAGCGCCCCGACCAGGAGCGAGGAGAACAGGAGCGCCCCCGCGAGGTCAACGCGCCCGGTCCGCCGGGGCGTGTCCCAGCCGCCGCTGGCCGCCCACGCGATCGCCAGCGCCGCGATGCCCACCGGCACGTTGACGTAGAACACCCAGCGCCAGGCCGGCGCGAGGGCCTCGTGGACGGGGGTGCCCGGGCCGAACCCCAGTCGGGACAGCGCGGCGCCCGGGTGGAACGCGTCGAGGATCGCCGCGCCCAGGAACGGCCCGGCCGCCATGCCCAGGAACGTCAGCGCACCGACCACCCCCAGCGCCCGCGGGCGGTCGAGCCCCGTGAACAGGTGCGACGCCGCCGACGTCGCGACGGGCACCAGCGCCCCGCCGCCGGCAGCCTGGACGAG
>MGOE01000134.1:0-2545 GCA_001797035.1 Chloroflexi bacterium RBG_16_72_14 | reverse complement strand
ACCAGCTCCTCCAGCGACTGCGCCCGCCCCGCCAGCGCGGAGCCGACGGTGAACAGCACCAGCGCCGCGAGGAACAGCCGCCGGTTGCCCCACAGGTCGGCCAGGCGGCCCGCCAGGGGCATCGTGACCACGTAGACCAGCAGGTAGCCGTTGATGACCCACGACGCCTCGCGGAGGCGCGTCCAGTCGGCCAGGCCGGTGACGATGGCGGGCAGGGCCACCGCCGTGATCATCAGCTCCAGGCCGGCGAGGAACACGCCGGTCCCGAGCACGGCGAGGAGCACGAGCGCGTCGCGTCGCGAGAGCCGGTCCACGCGGCGAGTGTAGGGCGTCAGGTGGCGCCGCCCGTCGGCACCCGCCCGAAGCCGGCTGGCGTCAGGGGCGGTCGGAGGTCTGCGCGGGTTGGGTTGCGGGGCGCGCGCTCGCCTACTTCCTCCTCGAGCTGTCCGCCTGGGATCGCGCCCGCAGCACCCGCTGATCGCGCCGAGACCACGCTCGGGTTCCCGGGAAGGGGTGCCGCCTGCCTGGCAGGCATGCGGATGAAGATCGTGTCGATCCGGCCCGGCCAACAGGCGGGACCATGGAGTCCGGGCCCGATCTTCGCGTTCCCGCCTGCCGGGCAGGCACCAGGATGGGATCTCCATCGGGAGGCCTGCTGGGCAGGCAGTCGCCCGATCGGGTCAACGAGGGATGGTCCGCGTCCTCTACCGCCGGCGTGCGGCCCAGCCGGACCTTGCCGGCGCCGTCGCGGATGCGCTCGCCTCTGGCGCTGACGCTGTGCTTGACACGGCAGGCGCCCTTGAATAGCATCAACGCCCGTTGATATAAACCGCCGTTGATCCGACGGCGCCGGCTGCCCGGACCACAGGGGTCGTCACCCGCCCGTGTCCCCGTCACCCGCCCGCATCCGCAGCACGATCGCGTCCGCGCTGGACCAGCCCGATGACCTGCGCGAGCTGCGACTGTTCCACAAGGTCCTCGCGGACGTGAACCGGCTCCGCATCGTCCGCCGGCTCGCGGACGGCCCGGCGACCGTCACCGAGCTCATCGAGCACGTCGGCCTGTCCCAGCCGCTCGTGTCGTGGCACCTCGGCAAGCTCCGCGAGGTGGGGCTCGTGACGGCGCGTCGCAACGGCCGCGAGACGGTCCACACGATCGAGCCCGAGGCGTTCGCCCGGTTCGCCGACCGCCAGGCCGAGGTGCTCGGCTTCGGCGGCCCCGGCGAGCAGGCCGCGGGACGGCGGGCGGTCTCGTGACCGGCTCGCTCGTCTCCCCGGAGACCCGGGCACGGGTCCGCGGCCTGATGACCCCGGTCGCGGTCGGGCTCGGGCGGCTGGGCCTGACGCCGAACGCCCTCACGCTCATCGGGTTCGGCATCGCCTGCATCGCGGCCGCGGCCGCGGCCGCCCAGTGGTGGCTCGTGGCCGGCCTCCTGGTCGTGTTCGGCGGCGTGTTCGACCTGTTCGACGGTGCGCTGGCGCGCGCCACCGGGAAGGTGAGCAAGCTCGGCGCCTTCATGGACTCCACCTTCGACCGGTGGGGCGAGGGGGTCGTCTACGTGGGCGTCGTCTGGGGATGCCTGGCCGGCGGCTTCGACCTCGGGGCCTTCCTCGCCGCCACGGCCATGGCCTCGGCGTTCATGGTCAGCTACACGCGCGCCAAGTCCGAGAGCCTGGGCTTCGCACCCGGGATCGGCATGGCGAACGTCGGGCTTGCACCGCGCGAGGTCCGAATCGTCATCCTTACGGTCGGCCTCGTCGCCGCCGAGCTGCTCGGCGGCGTGGCCTACATCGACTGCGGGAACCTGTTCTGCGTCGACGGCAACTCGGCCGGCGCCGACGCCATCGGGATTGCTCTCGCCCTGATCGCCGTCCTCGCGACCGTCACCACCATCCAGCGCATCGTCCATACCATCAACCAGGCCACGAAGCAGGAGCAGGGGTAATCGACCACATGGAGCAGCAGACCAACGGCAGCGCGCCGAAGCCGCGCGACAGGAAGATCCGGGTCGCGATCGTCGGCGTCGGCAACTGCGCGAGCAGCCTCGTCCAGGGCCGCTACTACTACGAGAACGCCAGGCCGGGCGAGTTCGTCCCGGGGCTGATGCACGTCAAGCTGGGCGACTACCACATCAGCGACGTCGAGTTCGTGGCCGCCTTCGACATCGACAAGCAGAAGGTCGGCAAGGACCTGTCCGAGGCGATCTTCTCGGGCCAGAACAACACCTACAAGTTCATGGACGTGCCGCACCTGGGCGTGACCGTGGACCGCGGGATGACCCACGACGGCCTGGGCAAGTACCTCAGCCAGGTCATCGAGAAGGCCCCCGGACCCACGGCGGACGTCGTGGGCATCCTGAAGTCGCGCAAGGTCGACGTCATGGTCTCGTACCTCCCGGTCGGGAGCGAGGAGGCCACGAAGTGGTACGTGGAGCAGGCGCTTCGCGCCGGCGTCGGCTTCGTCAACGCGATCCCGGTGTTCATCGGCCGTGAGCCCTACTGGCAGCGCCGGTTCGCCGAGGATGGCAGCGCCGGTTCGCCGAGGA
>MGOE01000133.1:114438-118897 GCA_001797035.1 Chloroflexi bacterium RBG_16_72_14 | reverse complement strand
GTCTGTCGAGGATCCGCGCTACGTGCCCCAGAACCTCGGGATCATGTTCGGCGCGCTGCCGGTCGTCGCCCCTGACATCAAGCCCGACACACTCGGCTTCGCCGAGCCCACGCCCCTGTGCTCGGCCCCGGACGCGCAGCGCGGGCTGTTCGACCCGGACTGTCCCCTCGTCATGCCGATCGACATCGGGACCAGCGTCCTGCTCAGCGCCCCGGGGCTGCTGCTGGCACTGCTCGCGTTCGGCCGCCGTCCGATCGTCAGGCTCGCGCTGGGGGGCGGCCTGTCGGTGGTCGCCATCGCCCTGTTCAACCTGTCCCACTTCAGCCAGGGCTGGGTGCAGTGGGGCTACCGGTTCTCGCTGGACTTCATCCCGTTCCTGCTGCCGCTCGTTGCCCTCGGCGCGGCCCGCGCGGACGGGCGCCCGCGCCTGGTCGCCGTCGTGCTCGTCGTGGCCGGTGCACTGGTCAACCTGTGGGGCGTCACCTGGGGCCAGCTCCTTGGCTGGTAGCGGCCTCGGCGCCCGGATCCGGGCCGCAGATCCCGGCACCGCCGCGGCGCTCCTGGCCGGGCTGGGCGCGCTGGCCGTCATCCGCACGACGATGCTGCCCACGGTCGGGTCCTGGGACACGGCCGAGGCGCAGGTCGTGCTGCCGGTCCTGGGGACGATGCACCCCACCGGGTTCCCGGCCTACGTGATCCTCGGCTGGCTGGCGTCGGTCATCCTGGGCCCGCTCGGCACGCCGGCGTTCCTGATGAACCTCCTGTCGGCGCTGCTGGTGGCGCTCGCGGTCAGTGGCACCGTGCTCGTGACGCGACGCCTGGGCACGCCGCTGCCGCTCGCCGTCGGGGTCGCGGCCGGGTTCGCGCTCACGCCGGTCGTGTGGTCGATCGGCAACGCCGCAGACGCGCACGCGCTGCACCTGGCGCTGGTCGTGCTGCTCGTGCTGGCGCTGCTCCGCTGGGAGCGCCTCGTGGACCGGCGGAACGCACGTCCCGGCGATCCGGCGGCTGCCGGGGCCGCCGACCGCGCGATCGTCATCACGGCGGGCGTGTTCGGCGTGGCGGTCGCCAACCACGCGCTGTCGCTGCTGCTCGTGCCGGCGATCGGGCTGTACGTCCTGGCCGTCGAGCCGCGCATGCTCCGGCGACCGAGGCTGGTGATCGCCGCGCTGGGGGCGAGTCTCGGGGTGGCCGCCCTGCTGTATCTCCAGCTCCCGCTGCGCGCCGGGCCGTTCCGGGCGCCGCTCGTGTACGGCCGGCCGGACACCTGGGCGGGGTTCTGGGACATCGTGCTGGCCCGCCAGTTCCAGGGCGACGTCGTGGGGCCGTGGGCGGATCCTGTTGGCACGGTCCGCTCGCTGGTCGCGCTCGCGCAGGACCAGTTCGGGCCGCTGGTCATGCTGCTCCCGGCGGGACTCCTGGTCACGGCCGTCCGCTACCCGCGGTACGCGCTGCTGTCCGGCGTCGCCACGGCCGTCACGGTGGTCTTCGCCTCCTCCTACGTCAACGCCAGGATCGACCGCTACTACCTGGGGCCCGTGTTCCTCTCCTGGACGTGGCTCGCGGTGCTGGGCAGCGTGGTGGTCGAGGCCTTCACGGCACGCGCGGCCGAGGCCGACGAGGATGGGCCGCCCCACGTCCCCGCCTGGCGCGCACCTCGGACCGTCGTGTCGGTCGCGCTCGCCATTGCGCTGCTGGTGCCCACCGGGCTCGCACTCGACGACCGCTGGCGCGGCGTGGACCGCTCCCGCGACACCTGGGTGGAGGCCTGGCTCGACGAGGCGCTCTCGGCCATGGAGCCTGACGCGGTCGTGGTCTCGTGGTGGTCCTACTCCACGCCGCTGTGGTACGCCCAGCTGGTCGAGGGGCGGCGGACGGACGTGTTCGTCGTCGACGACCGGACCCGGCTGGACCTCGACCTGGGCGAGCTCGAGGATGTGATCGACGCCTACCTCGGGCGGCGGCCGGTGTACCTCATGCGGCTGACCGTGGGGGAGATCAACGACCTGCGTGACGACTACGTGATCGAGCCCGTCGGCCGTCCGGGTAACCTGTTCCGCGTGACCGGCCGACAGGAGCCCGCCCCGTGACCGCAGCCGCTGCCGTCCCGGCGGAGAGCGACGCTCCGGCGCGGGTCGCACGCCTCTCGTACTTCTTTCCGGCCCACGACGAGGAGGCGAACCTCGAGGGCCTGGTCGCCGAGGCGCTCGAGACGCTGCCGTCGCTCGCCGACACGTTCGAGATCATCGCCGTCGACGATGGTTCGAAGGACCGCACGGCGGAGATCGCGGACCGGCTCGCGGCCGAGCACCCGGACGTCGTGCGGGTCGTGCACCACCCGGTCAACCGCGGCTACGGCGGCGCCCTCCGCTCCGGCTTCGAGGCGTCCCGCTACGAGCTCCTCGCGTTCACGGATGGCGACCGGCAGTTCCGGGTGGCCGACCTGGGGCGCCTGACGGCCCGCCTGCAGGCCGAGGATCACCCGGACGTCGTCGTGGGCTACCGGATCCGGCGCGCCGACCCGTTCGTCCGGATCGTGTACGCGCGGACCTACAAGCTCGCCAACCGGATCTTCTTCGGCCTCCGCGTGCGTGACGTGGACTGCGCGGCCAAGCTGTTCCGCCGCGAAGCCCTGGAGGGCGTGCGCGTCGAGTCGGGCGGGGCCTTCCTCTCCGCAGAGCTGCTGATCAAGATCCGCAACCTGGATCGGTCCGTCGTCGAGGTGGGCATTCCGCACTACCCGCGGACGGCCGGGTCGCCCACGGGCGCGAAGCCGTCGGTGATCTGGCGGGCGGTGAAGGACTTCTGGGGTCTGCGGCTGCGGCTGTGGGCAGCCCGGGAGCGGACCCTCAGGCGGGGCCGGCCGATCCTCGGCGCCTGAGGCACCGCCGGCCGTCAGCTGGAGGAGCCGGCGCCTCCGCGCTGGTCGCCCTCGAGGTCCAGCGAGTTGACGAAGTCGCGGAACACGTCCAGGCGCGCGGCGTCGATCGGCTCGCCGGTGGCTTCGAGCGCGGTGCCGGTAAGGGAGGCCGAGCGCCCCTCGCCCTCCTCGTCGTCGACGGCGGCGTCCGGCCCCAGCGCCGCCCGGTCCAGCACGTCCTCGGCGGCGTAGATCGGCGCGCCGAGCCGCACCGCCAGGGCGATCGCGTCCGACGGCCGCGCGTCGATCTCGTGCCGGGCGTCCGGCTGCACCAGCACCAGGCGGGCGTGGAACGTCTCGTCGGCCAGCGCCGAGATGAGGACCCGATCCACGCGGGCCCCGAGGTCCGCCAGGACCGTGGCGAACAGGTCGTGGGTGAGCGGGCGCTCGGGCGCGAGACCCTGCAGCCGCATCGCGATGGCGCTGGCCTCCCAGGGCCCGATCCAGATCGGCAGGTAGCGGTCCCGGTCCGCCTGCTTGAGGATCACGACGTGGCGGCTCGAGAGCATGTGGACCCGGACGCTCTCGACGACCATCTCGATCTCGTTGCGGGGCTCGTCGGCCATGGGGGGATTATCCCACCTGGGCCGGGGGATGGCCCGCGATCCGTGGTCGAGCCTCCGCGGACCCGCGCCCACGACCCGTTGCCGGGCCTCCGGCCGCCCGCGCGTTCAGGGCGCCCAGGACCGGGCCCGCACCCGGAACGGCAGCGCGAGAAGCGCCCCGACGAGGAAGCCGCCGATGTGCGCGAAGAACGCCACCCCGCCCTCGACGCCGGTGGCCGCGCCCAGCGAGCCCAGCCCGTCGATCACCTGGAGCACGAACCAGAACCCGAGCACGATCACGGCGGGCACCGCGATCAGCTGGTAGAAGAACCCGAGGAACACCAGCGACTGGATCCGGGCGCGCGGGTAGAGCACGAGGTAGGCCCCCAGGGTCGCGGAGATCGCGCCCGAGGCGCCGATCATCGGGATCTCCGAGGCGGGGTCGATCGCCACCTGGCCCGCCACGGCGGCCACGCCGCCGAGCAGGTAGAAACCGAGGAACAGGGGCCGGCCCATCAGGTCCTCGACGTTGTTGCCGAAGATCCACAGGTAGAGCATGTTGCCCAGCAGGTGCAGCCAGCCGGCGTGCAGGAACATGCTGGTGAACACGCCGAGGACCGGGTCGGACAGCCAGTCGCCGCGGCCGATCGCGGCGGACAGCTCCGCGGGCACGGTGCCTCGCTCCACGATGAACGCGTTGAGCGCCTCGTCGCCGCCCTGGGCCAGCAGCCCCAGCTGCCACGCGAACACGATGCCGCACGCGGCGATCAGCGCCAGCGTGACGACCGGCGTGCGGCGGGTCGGGTTGGCGTCGCGGAGCGGGATCACCGGCAGCCGGTCGCCGTCACGGCTTGGGGGTCTTGCGCGGCTTCTTGGTGGGCGTCGGGGCCGGCGTGGCCTCGGGCGACGCGGAGGCCGAGGCGGAGGGCGACGGGGCGGCCTCGTCGGGCACCGCCTCGAGGCTTGCGACGTGCAGGCCCGTGCTCGAGATCCA
>MGOE01000133.1:69080-114304 GCA_001797035.1 Chloroflexi bacterium RBG_16_72_14 | reverse complement strand
GACGATCCGCTGGTTGACGGTGTCGTAGGCATACAGCGGGCCCGCTCGCTTGCTCGATTCGCCGTCCGGCTTGTCCGGCGAGGACAGCAGCACGTACTCCGATTCAGGGCGCAGGAGGGTGTCCCCGGGCAGCGTCGCCTGCCAGCCGCTGGCCGGGATCACGCGGGCGACCGCGCCGTCCTCGGCCACGAAGATGTCGCCGTCGATGAGCAGGTCGGTGATGCCGTCGACCGGGCGGTCCGTGGGCAGGCGACGGGTGGGGTTGACCGGGTAGCCGGAGCCGTCGTTGGCCGCGGCCAGGACCATGATGTTCTGCTCGGACGGGTCCACCACGTAGAGGTTGTAGAGCGCGGCGCCGTAGTTGGCGATGAAGGTGGCGATGGCCCGGATGTCGTCGCCCCAGGACGCCGATTCCTTGATCGGGATCCGGACCAGCGTGCCCTTGCCGGTGGCGTTGGCCGGGCGCCAGCGCCATAGGACGTTCTTGGCGTCGAGGATCAGGACGTCGGGGCCGCCCGTCGCGATGAACTTCGGGTCAGCGACGCGGGTCCCGGACGCCCGCTGCCCGGATCGGGCGACGGGCGAGGCGGTCCGCTTCGCACGGTCGATCCGCCAGACGGTCTTGGTGCCGGTGTCGAGCACGTAGGGCGCGCCGTCGGAGCCGCGAACCAGGGCGGCCAGCGAGACGTCGCCGGCGTCGGCGGGGAACGTGAACAGCGTCGTCGATCGGATCGGTACCACGCCGTACAGCCGGTCGAGCCCGGCCAGGGTCTCCGCTCGGAGGGGCCGGATCTGCGCGACCGGATAGCCGGCCTCCTCGGCCGTTTCGAGCTCCCGGTACGCCGTCTGCAGCAGCCCCAGGGCGCGATCCGGGGCGTCCTCGATGAGGTCGATGCCGGGACCGGTGACCTGGGCCAGCGCCGCCTCGGCGGCCTCGAACGCGCGCTGGGCGACGGTGATCGACTTCACGGCCTCGCCCGGCTGCTTCTGCCCGCCGAAGGCGTACACCCCGAGGCCGAGGGTCGCTGCCACGGCCACGAACGCGAGCATCGCAACCGCGGCCCGCCGCTGGGTCTCCAGGCGGCTCGTCGTGCCGGTCACGCGGCGGACGCCCGGGCGGCGCCGCGGCAGCAGGTCCTGGAGCCGCCACACGGCCCGCTGGAGGCCGCTCCCGGCGGCGCTGCGGGCCCTGGTGGCACCGGCGCCCAGCGCCGCCGCCCCGGCCGTCACGGAGTCCGCCAGCGGGATCGGGGAGCGGTCCGGGGCGCCGGCCAGGGGCTCCGCGGGTCGCACGGGGACGAGCGACTTGACCTTGTACGTGGCGCCGACCTCGGTGGCCTCGAATGCGAGTGCGCCGTCGCTGCCCTTGCCGTCCGCGGCCACGAACCGGGCATGGAGGTGCTCGACGGCCGATTGCGGGTGGAGCGTGACCAGCGCGTCCTTCAGCGCATCGGTGCCGATCCGGGCGACCACGTTCGCAGCCACCAGGCACAGCGAGTCCCCGACCGACAGCTCGCCCCGCCAGACCTCGGGCTCGAGCCCGTCGGCCGGCATCCCCCGCTCGCGGTGCGGGTCGGGGAGGGTCGACAGGCGAGCCTGGCGGATGAGGTAGGCCTCGGCGGGTCCGACCGTCGCCACGTACAGCTCGCGGCCCCGGACGACGGCCACGGCGACGCCGATCGGGCCCGCCCCGTCCGGCTGGTGCCCCACGCCGTACCGGTCGCGCTGGTGGGAGAGCCGCTTGTTGGCGACGCCGAGCGACTTGATCAGGCACTGGCGGATGCCGGCGGACTCGTCGTAGTAGTACTCGTTGCGGACAGTGTCGGCGACGACGCGCGTCGCCTCCCGCGCGCGGCTGCCGGGGAACCGCGACGTCACCAGCAGGTAGAGGTTGCCCTTGGTGCGGGCCACCGACCCGACCGACGGCTCCACCACGACGACCGTGTCGGGCGAATCGGCGAGCCGATCCTGCTCCGTAACGGCGCCGAGCTTCAGCTGGAGGCGGACGGCCAAGGTGGGACCCCCATGACAACGATGACGACGCGATCCGGAGTCATCGGGTGACGCGGCGGGACGCGCCCGTCGGCAGCGGGAGTCGGATTATACGCGCGGTCCGCCCCGGTACCCCGGCCCGCCCCCGGCCGGCCGCTCGCCGGTCAGCCGGAGGTGCCGGACCCGCGCGCCGCCCGGGGCGGCGCCGAAGGCATCGAGCAGCTCCAGGGCGCGCATCCGCAGCTCCGCGGCGACGATCGGCTCGCCGACCGCAACGACGATCGCGTCCGGCTCGAGGCGGACCAGCCGGCACGCC
Organism: Chloroflexi bacterium RBG_16_72_14; assembly: GCA_001797035.1. Taxonomy (GTDB): domain Bacteria; phylum Chloroflexota; class Limnocylindria; order Limnocylindrales; family CSP1-4; genus CAIXZV01. Next base: position 111,996 of record MGOE01000133.1, on the reverse strand, counting down.
CCCACGGCGGGCGGCACCCGCTCCGCGACCAGGGCGTCCCAGGTGCTGATCGCCCGGGCCAGGCGCAGCTCGTCCTCGAGGCCCAGCCGTCGGGCGGCCTCGGGCAGCAGGTCGCCCACGCGGTGCGGACGACGGCGGCGGCCGGGCGCCTCCGGATCCTGGTCGCTCACGCGCCGCGCCCGGCGGTCATCCGCCGGCCTCCAGCCCCGCCGTACCGTCGGCCCCGGCCACCACGGCCCACGCCGACCCGACGGACCGCAGCGCGGTGTCGATGTCCTCGAGCGTGGTCGTCGTCACGAAGGCCTGGGGCAGCTCGGCGATCCGCCGCACGAGGTGGGCCCGGCGCTCCGGGTCGAGCTCCGAGAACACGTCGTCGAGCAGTAGCAGCGGCGGGTGGCCGTCGAGCGCCGTCAGCAGGTCCAGCTCGGCGAGCTTGAACGCGAGGATCGCGGTGCGCTGCTGGCCGCGCGACGCGAACGTGGCGAGCGGTCGGTCGTCGAGCACGAATACCAGGTCGTCGCGGTGCGGGCCGACGAGGGTCGTCCCGTTCCAGACTTCCTTGTCGGCGGTCTCGGCCAGCCGCCGCGCCAGGGCGTCGCGGGGCGACTCCCCGGGATGCTGCGGGGCGTTGGTCGCATAGCGGAGCGCCAGCCGCCCCGTGGCGGCCTCGTCCGGGGCGATCTCGGCGTGCGCCGCGGCGAGGGGTCCGCCGAGGGCCGCGAGGAGCCGGTGGCGCTCGTCGAGCACCGCCCCGCCGGCGTCGAGTAGCGTCGCGTCCCAGAACCGCAGCTCGGCGCGCGTCGCCTGCTCCTCGCGGATCAGCCGCAGCAGCCCGTTGCGCTGCTGGAGCGCCCGTCCGTACGTGGCGAGGTCCCGGGCGTAGGCCGGCGACCGCTGCCCGGCCAGCCGGTCGAGCGCCTCCCGCCGCAACGACGGCGAGCCGGCCACCAGGAGCATGTCCTCCGGCGCGAACATCACAGTCCGGAGCACGCCGACCAGTGCGGCCGACCGGCGCGCCACGCCGTTGACGCGGATCCGCTTGCGGGCGCCGCCGCTCGCCGTCCGCACGAGGGCGACCTCGACCGCGTCGCGCGCCTCGGGGACGTCTTCTGCCCGTCCGACCCGGGCCTCGACGCGCGCGAGCGCACTGCCCCAGCGCACGAGCTCGCCATCCGCGGCCGTGCGGTGCGAGCGACCCCACGCCAGCAGGACGATCGCCTCGAGCAGGCTGGTCTTGCCCGCGGCGTTCGGGCCCCACACGAGCTGCGGCCCTGGCCCGAACACGACGTCCAGCACGGCGTAGCCGCGGAGGTCGCGGATCGAGAGGCCCCGGAGGATCGGGGCGCCGGTATCCGTCAGGAGGTGGTCCGGACGGGCATCACGACGTGCACGTAGGCATCGTCGCCCACCGGCCGGAACACGCCCGGCGAGAGGGGCCCGTTGAGCTCGAGCGCGAACCGGTCCGCCTGGACGTTGCCGAGCACGTCGTTGAGGTAGCGCGCATTGAACGCGATCGTCGTCGCGTCGCCCTCGACGGTGGCCTCCACGTCGCCCGTGTAGTCGCCGACCTCGGCCGTTGCCGTCACCACCACGCCGCCGTCCTCGCCGCCGACCTGGAGCTTGACGATGTTGGCCGAGGACGAGGCGATCAGGGCCGCCGGTCGGACCGCCCGGAGCAGCTCCTCGCGGTCGATCTCGGCGCGGGTCGCATGCGACGCCGGCAGCACCTGCTGGTAGTTGGGGAACTGGCCGTCGATGAGGCGCGACACGATGTCCACACCCTCGAGGTGGAACAGGACCTGGTTGCGGGCCTGGGCGAGCACCAGCTCCACCGGGTCGTCGGTGTCAGCGAGGATCCGGCCCAGCTCGCCGAGGGCCCGGGCCGGGATGACGACCGAGGCCGCCTCGACCGGGTCGAGCACGTCGATCGTCCGGACGGCGATCCGGTAGTTGTCGGCGGCGGCGAGGGTGAGGCGGCTGCCCTCGAAGCGGGCGAGGACCCCGGTCAGGATCGGGCGTGCCTCGTCGCTGGCGGCCGCGAACACCGTCTCGTCCAGGGCGCGCTTGAGCACCTTCTGGGACACCCGGGTGGTCGGGCGCTCGCCGGCGGTCTGGATGGTCGGGAACTCATCCGCGTCGATGCCCTTGACGTGGGTCGCGAACCGGCCGCAGCGCAGGTGGAGGGTGTCGGCGCCCTGGAGCTCGAGGTCGACCCGCTCGGACGCCGGCAGCGACCCCACGAGGTCCGTGAGCAGGCGCGCCGGGACCGTGGTTGCGCCGTCGGTCTCGATCTTGCCGGGGACCCAGTACGTGATGCCGATCTCGAGGTTGGTGGCGGTCAGCTTGAGGCCGGCGTCCTCCGTCCGGAGCAGGACGTTGGCGAGCACGGGCAGGGTGCTGCGGCTGGAGACCGCCCGCGAGACGACGGACAGGCCGCGTGCCAGGTTCTCCTGCATGACCGAGAGTTTCACGGGTGGTGATCTCCAGTGGTGTCGAGGGCGCGGCGGTCGAGGAGCCCGTCGTCGGTGTCCCGGCGCGACGGCGGACGGACTTCGCCTCTGGGCGGGTCAACGGGTGGAATGATCGTCCTATCTTCTCACCCCGTCATCATCATCATCATGCCGTGGATCGCGGGGACGGGCGTGCTCGCTCACGCATGCCACGCCGGTGGACGGCATGCCGGGCCGCGTGGACGACACCGGGCGATTCCGTGGAGGCGCGGGCGCGGGATCGTGGACAGGCGGCCCCGGCTGCCCGCTGGCTCCACATCCGGGCCTGCGGGAGGCCGAGTCGTCCCCTAGCGGATCGTCAGATCGGGCCGGCGCTGTCCACGGCGGCGGGCGATTCTCCACGGGTTGTCCCCAGTCGGGTTCCGCCGGCGCCCGGACCGTGATCGAATCGCTCGGAAGGCGACCGGCCCCCGCCCGTGGCCCGAGAGTGATGCCCCGCAGGGAGCGCGCGGCCACGAGGAGCAGGCGGGGCCTGCCGAGCGGGCACAGCCGGGCAGGCGCCGGACCTAATCGGAGTAGATCAGCTCCCGGACGGCCGCGACCTCGCGGCGCATCTCGTCGTTGACCTGCATCTCGCGGTTGATCTTGTCGCACGCATGGAGGACCGTCGAGTGGTCGCGGCCGCCGAGCTCGGCGCCGATCCGGAGCAGCGAGACGTCCGTCTCCTCGCGCATGAGGTACATCGCGATCTGGCGGGGCACGACGATGCTCTTCTCGCGCTTCTGGCCCTGCAGCGCGTCCATCCCCACGCCGTAGTAGTCGGAGACGGCCTTGGCGATCCGCTCCGGCGTGACCTGGCGCTTCTTGGGGTTGTAGAGCACGTTGCTGAGCACGGCCTGGGCCAGCTCGATGGAGATCGGCATGGCGCCCATCGAGGCGTAGGCAACGATCCGGTTGAGGGCGCCCTCGAGCTCCCGGATGTTGGACACCACCTTGCGGGCGATGAACTCGATCACGTCCGAGGTGATCGGCGTCCCCTGCTCCTCGGCCTTCGCGCGCAGGATCGCGATCCGCGTCTCCAGGTCCGGCGCCGTGAGGTCCGCGATCAGGCCCCACTCGAACCGGCTGCGGAGCCGCTCCTCGAGCGTGAGGATCGCCTTGGGCGGCCGGTCGGAGGACAGCACGATCTGCTTGCCGTCCTCGTGGATGGCGTTGAACGTGTGGAAGAACTCCTCCTGCGTCCGCTCCTTGTCGGCGATGAACTGGATGTCGTCGATCAGCAGCAGGTCGATCCGGCGGTAGCGGGCGCGGAACTCGTCGATCTTGCCCTGCTGGATCGAGGTGATGAACTCGTTGGTGAACTTCTCGCTGGTGGCATAGACCACGCGCTTGCGCGGGAGCTTCGCGACCACCGCGTTGCCGATCGCGTGCATCAGGTGCGTCTTGCCCAGCCCGACGCCGCCGTACAGGAACAGTGGGTTGTACGCGTGGCCCGGGCGCTCGGCCACCGACAGCGAGGCCGCGTGGGCGAGCCGATTGGCGGAGCCGACGATGAAGTTGGAGAACGTGTAGCGCGGGTTGAGGTTCGTGACGCCGCCCGCCGCGCCCTCGGGCGCACCGACGCGCGTGGGCTCCACGCGTACCGGCTGGGCGGCAACCTCCGCCGCCGGGCCCTTGCCATCCCCGTTGGTGACCACGAACTCGACCTGGACGCTGTAGCCCACGACGCGCGCCAGCGTCTGCGAGATCAGGGAGCGGTAGCGGGTCTCGAGCCAGTCCTTCGCAAAGCCGTTGGGAACCGCGATCCGGAACCGCTGGTCATCCACGTCCACCAGGTGGGTGTCGCGTAGCCAGGTCTCGAAGTTGGCCGGCGACAGGGAGACCTGGAGCTCTCCGAGCGCAGCGCGCCAGACCTGCTTCGCGTCCATCCTGCGATCTTGATCCTGGCTTGTAGGGTGGCTTCGATGGGTAAGGCCGACCGCGGAGCCTGGTCGAGGAAGAAGCGCCGCGAGTATCGCGCAACACGATCCTGCCGGAGCCGCTGGACGGGCGGACGGGCTTCCTCTCGGAGGGCCTCCGCGGCGTCCCGGCGCCTGGGGCTCGGGAACAATACACCGGGTCTCGGGGCCGCCGCAAGGCGATTCGCGCATACCCCATGGGAGTATCACGCGGGAGCCCTCGGGACCGGCCCGGACGGTCCCGGACACCCGGTGCCCGGACGCACCGGCCCCGCCCCGCCCGGCCGTTTGACACCCCTTCCCGACCCGCCATATCATCCCCCGGACGAACACGCGCCGTCGCGCTCATGGGCGCTCGGCGCGTTTGCGTGCCTCTAGGGGTCGGAGCTTCCGGGTCCCAAGGCCATGGAGAGGATCACGGACAGTCCCGATGGGCAAGCCGACGTTTCAGCCCAAGAAGCGGCATCGCGCCAAGGAACACGGGTTCCGCGCCCGCATGAAGACGGCGGGTGGACGGCGCGTGCTCGCGACGCGGCGCGCGAAGGGCCGGAAGCAGCTCTCGGCCTGACCGGCGGGCGCAGTCACAACCCGCTGCGGCTCGTCATGCTCTCCCGCCCGGCGGACTTCGCCCGGCTGGCGGAGGAAGGCGTCGGCAAGACGCATCCCCTGCTCGTCGGACGGTTCGTCCGGACGGACCTTGACCAGACGCGGTTCGGCCTGGCGACCGGCAGGCGGCTCGGGGGGGCCGTGGTCCGGAACCGGGTCAGGCGCCGGATCCGAGAGGCGCTCAGGGTGATGGCGCCCTCGTTCCAGCCCGGCTGGGACGTCCTCATCATCGCCCGGCCCGCGATCGTCGAGGCCGACCATGACGCAGTGGTCGGAGCACTGCGCCGGGTCCTCCGCTCGGGAGGCGCGCTCGGAGGTCGATCGGAACCGTGAGACGTGTCGGGGTCTCGATCGGAGTGGGGCTGATCCGCCTCTACCGGGTCGTGTTCGCCTGGCTGCCGTCCGGCTGCCGGTTCGAGCCCTCGTGCTCCCGATACACCGAGCAGGCGATCCGGAAGTACGGACTGCTGCGTGGGAGCTGGATGGGCGCCAGGCGCATCGCCCGCTGCCACCCATGGAACCCGGGCGGCTACGACCCGGTCCGCTGAGGAACGAGAGCACCGCGTGACCCGCCTCCAGAGCCTCCTCGTCCGGCTGGCGCCGCTCGCCCTGATCGTGGGGATCGCGCTCGTCGTCGCCGCGTGCGTGCCCGGATCGGGCGGTGGCAGCGGCTCGCCCGGCGCGACGCCGGTCTTCAGCCAGGCGCCGCTGGCGCCGGCCAACCCGAGCGCCAACCCCCTGGACCTCCTCGCGTGGCTGTTCACGCCGATCTTCCAGGTCCTGTTCATCACCCTGGTGGCGATGGACCGGCTGACGGGCAACATCGTCATCGCGATCCTGATCCTGACCGTGCTGCTCCGGCTGCTGGTCATCCCGCTGTACCGCCGCCAGCTGGTGTCGTCCCGCCAGATGCAGCTCCTCCAGCCCGAGGTCAAGGAGCTCCAGCGCAAGCACAAGGGCGACCGCACGAAGCAGCAGGCCGCCGTTGCCGAGTTCTACAAGCAGCGAGGCGTCAACCCGGCTTCCGGCTGCCTGCCGATCCTGCTCCAGTTCGGCCTGCTGATCCCGATGTACTCGGTGTTCAGCCAGGGCCTCACCAACCACGACGTGAACGGCATGCTCAACGTGTTCGGCATCCAGCTCATGACGCTGCCGTGCGACGCCGCGCCGACGTTCAATGCCTCCGGCCAGGTGACCAACCCGTGCCTCAACCCGGTCGCGTTCGGCATCGACTGGAGCCTGCCGGAGCCCGTCACCACCGGGCTCGTGATCGCCGGCTTCGGCATCAGCATCCTGGCCATCCTGTCGTCCGTCGTCCAGCTGGTGGCCTCGCGCATGACGCTGCCGGCCTCCGACCCCAAGGCCGCCGACGACCCCAACATCAAGGTCCAGCGGCAGATGGCCTACTTCCTGCCGCTGATCTCGATCTTCTACGGCGGCTTCCTGCCGGCCGGCCTGTTCCTCTACTGGATCGCCGCCACGATCATCCAGGTCATCCAGCAGTACCTGATCCTGGGCTGGGGCGGGATGTTCCCGCTGCTCGGCTGGTACCCGGAGTTCGCCCGCGACCACTCGCCGCGATTCCCGGTCAAGATCCCGGCGCCCCTGCCCCCCAAGCCCGGCCAACCCAGCGACGCGACGGAGCGCGCAAAATCCGTCGACCGCAGCCTGTCTGCCCAGTCGACGATCCGGCCCAACAAGACCCGTGCGGGCCGACGAGGGAGACGACGCTGACCATGAGCGAGTACCAGGAGTTCACCGGCAAATCCGTCGAGGAGGCCATCAAGTCCGCCTGCGAGGCATTCGGCGTCGGGCTGGGCGACCTCGACTTCGAGATCCTCACCCCCGGCAGCCGGGGCGTGCTCGGCATGGGCGCGGAGCCGGCCCGGATCGTCGCCGCGCCGCGCAGCGCCCTCGGGGGCGCTGCCCCGAAGCGCGAGGCCGCCGAGGCGACGCCACTGCCGACGCCCGCTCCCCGGGAGGACCGGGGCGGATTCGACCGTGACCGCGGGCCGCGAAGGGAGTTCGACCGCGATCGCGGCCCCCGCCGGGACGACCGGCACCACGACCGGGCCCCCCGCCGCGAGGAGCGGCCCGCCGCCGAGCGGCCCGAGGGTGTGCGTTCGGCCGGTGACCGCCCGCCCCGCCGCGACGACCGCGGCGATCGCGGCCCGCGCCGCGAGGAGCGGCCTTCCCGCGGCCCGCGCCGCGAGGAGCACCCCTCGCGCGGGAGCTCGGAGCTGTCGGCGGCCGAGGTCGCGCAGGTCGCCACGGCCCGCGGCTCCGTCGCCATGGAGCGCGCGGAGCTCGAGGCGGCCGAGGCGTCGCCCGAGGCGCTCGCCGCCGGGCGCGAGATCCTCGAGACGCTGATGGCGCACCTCGGCTTCGAGGGCGTGCGGGTCGAGGTCCGCGAGGGCGAGACCAGCCGGCTCAACGTCGTCGGCGAGGGCTCCGACCGGGAGGCGCTGGGATCGCTGATCGGCCGCAAGGGCGAGCGGCTGTCGGCGCTGCAGCACCTCGTGAACCTCATGCTCTCCCGCCGCACGGGCCAGTGGACCCGCGTGCTGGTGGACGTGGAGGACTACCGGGGCCGGCGGGAGCGCCAGCTGGTGGACCTCGCCCAGCGCGCCGCCGAGCGTGTCCTCGAGACCGGGAAGATGCTCCAGCTGGAGCCGATGCCCGCCCTCGAGCGCCGCTGGGTCCACCTGGCGCTGCGGGATCACGAGGGGGTCTCGACCCAGTCCATCGGCGAGGAGCCCAACCGGCGCGTGGTCGTCCTGCCGCGCAATCCGTAGCGGGCGCCGATCTCGCGTCGCAGCCGGGGGAGCAGGACCGTCGCAAGGGTCGGCGGCCGCTCGCGTCCACGCGGGATCGCCACGCATCGCCAACGACGACCTCCCTTGGTACGATCCGCCCCACCGCAGTTGACGAGGCAATGACCGAGACGCCCCAGCCCACGCCCGACCTCACGCCCGAGCCCACGCCCGCGCGGCCGCGTCGCCGCTCGCTGGGGCCGCGGTTCGCGCTCGCCTTCCTGCTCGGCGTGGTGCTCGTGGTCGGTGCCGGCAGCGGCGCCCTCTACGCCTACGGCCAGCAGTACAGCGGCCGCGTCCTGCCCGGTGTCCAGGTGGGCGACGTCGACCTGTCGGGCCTCACGCCGGACGACGCGCGGGCGGCGCTGGGGGACGCCTACGCCTCGCTCGCCGGCGGCCACGTCGTCGTGTCGGGCCCGGACGGGGACCTGCTGATCGGCTACGCCGAGATCGGGCGGCAGGCGGACGTGGACGCGATGCTGGACGCCGCGCTCGGGGCCGGGCGACAGGGCGAGCCGATGGCCGACCTGATCGGTGCGCCGCAGGCGGCGCTTCGTGGCATCTGGCTCGAGCCGCTGGTGACCTTCGACCCGGCGAAGCTCGAGGCAGCCGTCGCCGCGGTCGCGAACACGATCGATCTCGAGCCCGTGGACGCGACCCTGGTCGTGGAGGCAGACGGCGCGTTCAGGCTGACGCCCGGGCGCGACGGGCGCGTCGTGGACCAGGGCGCCCTCGTCGCGGCGATCGCCGCGGAGGTGGGGTCGCTCGACGCACCGGCGGAGCTCCGCGAGGACGTCGTGCTGGTCACCGAGACGCCGGTGATCGACGCCGCGGACGCGGAGGCGGCCCTCGCCGCAGGCGAGCGGATGGCCGCCGAGCTCGTGCTCACGCGTGGCACCAGGACGTGGACGATCGAGAGCGCCGAGCTCCGCAAGCTCATCACCTTCTCGCCGACGGTGGACGGCGGGATCGTGCCGGTGTTCGACGTGGCGGGGCTCGACCCCCTGATCGCCGCCATCGCCCAGGACGTCAATCAGAAGGCGACGAACGCCACGTTCAGGCTGAGCGGCGCGCGCGTCGTCGTCGGCGCGGCCGGCAAGGAAGGCCGGGCGCTCGATCGGGCGGCGACCCGGGCGCTCGTGGTGGACGCGCTGATGGCGCGCCAGGGCGGCACCACCGAGCCCACCATCGAGCCTGTGGTCGCCGTCACGGACCCGGCGATCTCGACCGCCGATGCCGAGCGCTTCGCGCCCCGGATGAAGGCCATCTCCAGCTGGACCACCTACTTCCCGATCTACGTGAACAACGGGTTCGGGGCCAACATCTGGATCCCGGCCAAGCTCATCAACGGCTACGTCGTGGGCCCGGGGGAGACGTTCGACTTCTGGAAGGCGGTCGGGGCCGTCACCCGCGAGAAGGGGTACCGGCAGGGAGGGGCCATCATCAACGGCCGCACGGAGCCGCAGGGCGCCCTGGCCGGTGGCATCTGCTCCTGCTCCACGACGCTGTTCAACGCGGCGCTGCGGGCCGGCATGAAGATGGGCGCCCGGCGCAATCACTACTACTACATCGATCGCTACCCGCTCGGCCTCGATGCCACCGTGTTCATCTCCAACGGCGGCTCGAAGCAGACGATGAGCTTCACCAACGACACGAGGTTCCCGGTCCTGATCCGCGGGATCAACACCCGCCGGGGCAGCGCGGGCTACGTGACGTTCAAGATCTACAGCGTCCCCAACGGCCGGAAGGTCGTGATCGGCAAACCGACGGTCAAGAACATCCGCCAGGGGCGCGACTCGATCCAGTACACGAAGAGCCTGCCCAAGGGATCGTCGCAGCGGATCGAGTACCCGGTGGACGGCAAGGACGTGTGGCGCACGGTCTCGGTCTTCGAGGCCGGCAAGCTCCTGCGCCGGACGACATACTACTCGCACTACGCCACGATCACCGGGATCCTGCTGGTCGGGACCGGGGGCGGCGGCTCGCCGGACCCGACGCCGACGCCGGCGCCCTGACGCCCGGCGCCGCGTCGCCGGTGTGACACGCCAACGACGAGGCCCGATACCCGTCCGTCGATGGACCTGAGCCTGTTCCTGCGCGGCCTCGCGATCGGGTTCGCGGTCGCCGTCGCCCTGGGCCCGATCGGGCTGCTCGTGATCCGCCGCACGATCGACCGCGGCTGGCTCCGCGGCTTCGTCTCGGGAATCGGCGTCGCGACCGCCGACGCGACCTACGGCGCGCTGGCCGCGTTCGGGCTGACGGCCGCCACCGAGATCCTGGTGGGCATCAACCGGCCGCTGGGGATCGTCGGTGGCGCGGTGCTGCTGGTCCTCGCCGGCCGGGCCCTCCGAGGCACCCTCGCGTCCGAGGGTGGGCCGGTCGAGCGAGCGGAGCGCGGACGGTTCGACGGTCAGCTGGCCGCCTGGGCCACGATGGTCGGGCTCACGCTGACCAACCCGGCCACGATCCTGTCGTTCGCGGCGCTGTTCGCGAGCCTGGGCGCCGGCTCGGCCGGTGCCGGCGGGGCCGTCTCGATCGTGACCGGCGTGTTCCTGGGCTCGGCGGCCTGGTGGGCGCTCCTGACCGGGCTCGTCGCCGGGCTCCGCGCGCGGCTCACGCCGCGCGTGATCCGGGCGCTCAACGTCGCGTCCGCGCTGATCATCGGCGGCTTCGGTGTCGTGGCCATCGTCGTCGGCCTGGCCGGCTGATCTCCCCTACGATTCGGGCGTGACCGTCGCCCGCACCCTGCCCGCCGCCGCCCTGTTCGACTGGGACGGCACGATCGTGGATACGCTGGAGCACATCTATCGGGCGAACGTGATCGTGCTCGGCGAGCTCGGCATCACGATGACCCGCGACTGGTTCCGCGAGCGGTACACGCCGGACTGGCGGGCCTCGTACCGGGAACTTGGTATCCCCGAGCACCTGTGGGACGCCACGGCGATCCGCTGGTCCGAGGAGATGCGGTCGGCCAGGCCCAGAGCGCTGCCGTGGGCACGCGGCGCCCTGCGGCGGCTCGGGCGACGGGGCGTCCGGCTGGGCCTCGTCACCGCGTCCACCCGCACCGTCGTGGAGCCGAACCTGAACCGCCTCAACCTCGACGGCGTGTTCGACACGACCTGGTACGCGGATGACGTCGCCAACGGGAAGCCGCACCCCGAGGCGCTGCTGCGCGCCCTCGACGACCTGGGCGTGGTGCCCGCGGACAGCGTCTACGTCGGCGACACGACGGTCGACCTCGAGATGGCCGCCGCCGCGGGCGCCCCGTTCGTCGCCATCGGCGGGACCACGGCGGAGCGCGCGTTCCTGGCTGCCGGCGTGGACCGGGTGTGGACCGGCGTGGGGGCCTGGGCGGACGACCTGCTGGGCGCCCGCCGGCCACGCCGCCGCGGGGCGCCGGACAGCGCGGCCTGACGGTCGCCGCGTCGTACGATCGGCCCGATGGACGCCGGCTTCGACCGGCTGACCTGTTCGTGGATCGCGGCAAGCACAGGCTCTGCGCCGACTGCGACACGCGCAACGATGCGTCGTGGCGGCTGCTGGAGCGGCTGGGCTTCCGCCGCGAGGGCGAGCTGCGCGAGAGCTTCCGTGACGGTGGCGCGTGGGCGAGCCAGCACCGCTACGGGCTGCTCGCCGAGGAATGGCGGAACCGGTCCTCGGCGATGTCGACGGCCGCCTCGAGCGCGCGAGCCAGCTCCGACACCCGGTCCGCGTCGAGCGCCGCGACGAGCCCGGGAAGCAGGGCGGCGCGCGGCCGGCCGGCCACGAACACGCAGTAGCGGAACCCGAAGCGGGCCTCATAGGCCGCGTTCAGCCGCTCGAGCTCCGCGTCCAAGCGGCGGCGCCCCGATTCCGCGGCCTGACCCGCCGCCTCCCGGTCGTACCCCTGCTCCACGAACGACGCCGCCGACACCGAGCCCGGCGTGGCGCCGAGCCGGGGATGGGCGTCCACCAGCTCGACCTGCTCGTCTTCCGGCATCGCCCGCGCGATCTCGCGCGCCCGGCGCACCAGCGTGGGCGCGTCGGTGAACGGCCGCGCGGCGCACAGCCGGGCGAGGAACCGCGGCGCGCCCTCGAACAGGGGCGCCAGCGCGGCGGCGCACGCCTCGTCATCGAGGGCGTCGAGCCACGCGACGGAGGTGGCCGCCCGGTCCGCGCCCACTGCCCGTCACGAGCCCCGGTACGTCGTCAGCCCGAACGGCGCCAGCAGCAGGGGGACGTGATGGCTGCGGGTGGCGTCGTCGATCCGGACGTCTGCGGCGAGGCCAGCGAAGAAGCCGTCGCCCAGCGAGAACTCGAGGCGGTACGTGCCGGCCTCGAGTGGCGTCCCGGCGAGGAGGTCGCGGATCCGCCCGTCCGCGTCGGTCACGGCGTCGCCGACGAGGTCGTGATGCTCGCCCGTCGCTCGCCACAGCCGGACCCGCACGCCCCGCCGCGGGGCGCCCTGCGCCGTGTCGAGGACGTGGGTGGAGATCGTCGGGGGGTGCTCGGCCACGCGTTATCCTCCGCCGATGAGCGACCTGTCGATCCGCGTTGGTGACCTGCACTTTAGCGCTCGCTGGGAGCCTGAGGCCCCGGCTACGGTCGCGGTCATCCGGGCGATGCTCCCGCTGCGAGCCCGGCTGATCCACTGCCGCTGGAGCGGCGAATCGACCTGGGTCCCGTACGGCGACCTCCGCCCCGACGTCGGCTGGGAGCATCACACGTCGCACCCGGCGCCGGGCCAGCTCGCGCTGTACCCGGGGGGCATCAGCGAGTGCGAGATCTTCTTCCCCTACGGCGCCTGCACGACCTCGTCGAAGGTCGGCCAGCTCGCCGCCAACCACTTCGCGACGGTCGTGCCCGACGACGGCTGGGACGACCGGCTGCGCGAGGTGGGCCGGCGGTGCCTGTGGGACGGCGCACAGGAGATCGAGATCGTCGAGCACGGCTGAGCAAGGACGGCAGGTGACCCACGACCTCGTCATCCGCGGCGGCACGGTCGTCACGGCGACCGGGTCGCGCCGTGCCGACGTCGCCGTGCACGGCGGGCGGATCGCTGCCGTCGAGGCGGACCTCATCGGGCCGGCGGCCGGTGCGCGCGAGGTCGTGGACGCGGCCGGCCTGCTCGTGCTGCCGGGTGTGGTCGACGTGCACACCCACGCGCGGGTTGCGACCGACGCCGAGCCGGACCGGTTCTTCCGGGACTCCGTGGCCGCGGCCCACGGCGGGACGACGACGTTCCTCGCCTTCAACAACCCGGGCACTGGATCGTCGCCGGCGGCCGCGCGGTCGCTCAGGACCGGGCTCCGCGAGTGGCTTGCCTCGACCGCGTCCGACGCTGCCGTCGACGTCGGCCTGAGCGCGGTCATCACCGCCTCCCACGGGGACGCGGCCGCGGAACTCCCCCACCTCGTCGATGGCGGGGTGCCGACGTTCAAGGCGTTCATGGTCTACGACTTCGGCGTCGACGACGCGACGCTGCTCGGGCTGCTCGGCGCGGCCGCCGCGGCCGGCGGCATGCTCCAGGTGCACTGCGAGAACCGCACGATCCTCGAGGCGCTCACCGCGCGTCACCTCGCCGCCGGCGAGACGGGGCCCGCGTTCCACGCCACGTCGCGCCCGCCCTACGTCGAGGCCGAGGCGATCGCGCGGGCGATCGCCCTCGCCCGGGCGGCGAACGCGCCGCTCTATGTCGTGCACCTGTCCTCGGCCGATGCCCTCGCCGAGGTCCGCGCCGCGCGAGCCGCCGGCCTGCCGGTGTTCGCCGAGACCTGCCCGCACTATCTCGCGTTGACGGACGAGCGGTATGCGCTGCCGCCCGAGGACGCCGCGCGCTACGTGATCTCGCCGCCCCTGCGGCCGGCGGGCCATCCCGACGCGCTGTGGGCGGGCCTGGTCGACGGCTCGCTTGCGCTCGTCGCGACCGACCACGTGCCGGATCGCGCCGGGGTCGAGAAGCAGACCTGGCGCGAATCGTTCGACCGGATCTCGAACGGCGGACCGGGGATCGAGACCCTGCTCGCGGTCGCGTACGACGCGGGGGTCGCGGCGGGCCGGATCCCGATCGAGCGGCTCGTCGACCTGCTGTCCACGACCCCCGCCAGGCTGTTCGGCATGCCGGCGAAGGGTGCGATCGAGGTCGGCCGGGACGCCGACCTCGTCCTGTTCGACCCGGACGCCCGGCGCACCATCCGCGCGGCCGGCCTCCACCACGCCAGTGACTACACGCCCTACGAGGGCCGCGACGTGCGCGGCGCCGTCCACTCGACGCTGGTCCGCGGGTCGTTCGTCGTCCGCGCCGGGGCGTTCGTCGGCAGGCGCGGGTTCGGGCAGTTCGTCGGACGGTCGCTCGCTGCGATGCGGTAGGAGGGCCCGGTGGAGGTCGAGGCCGAACGATCGCCGAGTTCGTCGTTCAGTCGAGCAGCGCGTAGGCCCCGAGGGTCAGGAACTCCGGGAACTCGTCGGCCAGGACGAGGCCGTCGAGCAGCTCGGCCGCCTCGGCGACGCGGCCCGTGTCGCGACCGATCCGGGCCAGCGTCTCGTCGCGGATCGCCCGGTAGCCGGCGTCGTCGAACGATGTGCCATCGCCCAGCGTCGCCGCGTGCCGGCGCCACTGCCACAGCTGGGACCGGCTGATCTCCGCCGTCGCGGCGTCCTCCATCAGGTTGTCGATCGCGGCGGCGCCATTGCCGCGCAGCCACGCATCGAGGTAGCGGATCGCGACGCTCACGTTCTGGCGGACGCCCGCCTCGGTCACCCGGCCGCCCGAGACGGCGATGTCCAGCAGGGCGGACGCCATGACGGCGGGATCGCCCGGTGCCCGCTTCTGGTTCGGCCGGACACCCAGGACGCGGTCGAACTCGGCCGTCGCCACCAGGACCAGGTCGGGGTGGGCCACCCAGGTGCCGTCGAATCCATCACCCGCCTCGCGCTCCTTGTCCTCGCGGACCCGGGCGAGCGCGTTGGCCGTCACCGCCGGCTCGCGCCGGTTGGGGATGAACGCCGACATGCCGCCGATCGCGTGCGCGCCGCGCCGGTGGCAGGTTGCGACCAGCAGGCGCGCGTACGCCCGCATGAAGGGCACCGCCATGGTGACCTGCCCGCGGTCGGGGAGGACGAACCCGGGCCGGTCGCGGAACCGCTTGATGATGCTGAACAGGTAGTCCCAGCGCCCGGCATTGAGGCCGGCGGCGTGCTCGCGCAGCTCGAACAGGATCTCGTCCATCTCGAACGCCGCGAGGATCGTCTCGATCAGCACCGTCGCCCGGACGGAGCCCCGCGGAACCCCGACGGCGTCCTGGGCGTGCACGAAGACCTCGTTCCACAGCCGCGCCTCGAGGTGTGACTCCAGCTTCGGCAGGTAGAGGTAAGGCCCCGAGCCGAGGGCGAGGGCCTCGGCGGCGTCGTGGAACAGGTACAGGCCGGCGTCGAACAGGCTGGCCGACATCGGGCGCCCGTCGACCAGCACGTGTCGCTCGTCGAGATGCCAGCCCCGCGGTCGCACGACGAGGGTGGCGGTACGGTCGGCGAGGCGGTACGCCTTCTCCGGGGTGTCGAGGCTCAGCGTGTGCCGCACCCCGTCCGCGATCGCGTCATGGCCGCCGACGATGTTCGCCCAGGTCGGGCTGAGTGCATCCTCGAGGTCGGCCATGAACACCCGGGCCCCGGAGTTGAGGGCGTTGATCATCATCCTGGGCTCGGCGGGACCGGTGATCTCGACGCGCCGGTCATCGAGGTCCCGCGGTGCGGGCGCGACCCTCCAGTCGGCAGCCCGGACGCCGGCCGTCTCGGCCAGGAAGTCGGGCATGGCGCCGGCGTCGATGGCCGCGTGGCGCTCGGCGCGCCGCTGGAGGATCGCGGCCCGCTCATCCCGGAACCGGCGCTCGAGGGCGGCCACGAACGCGAGGGCGTCCGGCGCCAGGACACGCTCGATCCCCGGCACTGCCGGCCCGACGACCTCGACGCCCGGCAGGTCGGTGCTCACGGGGCCGGCGTCCCGCGGCGGACGGTCGCCTCGATCAGGCCGTGCGGCTCGGTCGTGGCGACGAAGACCTCGCCGGCGCTGGCGCCGCCGAAGGGCGCCATGTCGATCAGCCAGTGGTGGAGGTTCGGCAGGCGCATCCGCACCTCGTCGATCCCCGGGTTGCGGTCGAGGATCGCCCGGCCCATCAGCCAGATCGAGTGCTGGACCGACTCGCTGTGGTGGTCGGCGAACACCTCGAGCAGGGTCGCCAGCACGGCGGCGTAGCTCGTCTCCCAGTCCACGTCCGCGGCGGCGTGCCGCCAGGTCGAGGTGACCTTCGTGGCCAGCAGCCGGTCCGAGGTCTCCGCCAGGGTCGTGTACCGGTCGCGCGGGAATCCCGAGAACGCCGACCTCGTGGTCTTCATCACGACCAGGTCGGTCACGCCCGACTCGACGGCCTCGCCGCCGCGCGAGACGGAGGCGGCGGCGGTCCGCGTCGCCGCGCCGGAACGCCGGAACGCATCGGGGGCGGGGCCGTGCGCGCCGACCAGTCGCTCCCAGCCGTGCTCGGCGATGGTGACCGTCGCGCGCTCCACCTGGGGCGCCTCGACGAAGTGGCGGCCGAGGACGAGGCCGAACGCCTCGATCGAGCCCGTGAGGTGCTCGGGGGCGAACGCGTAGACCGTGTTCTTCATGGTGTCGGTCGCGATCACGAGCGAGTTGTCGGCATCGGTGTAGGAGGCGGCGAAGTCGCCCTCGAGGGTCACGCCGACGGTGAGGTCCCGCACGGCATGGTGCTCCGCGCCGCGCACGACCTTGACCAGGCGGATGGCCTGCTTGCCGTACCGGTTGGGGCCGATCTCCGCGGTCTCGCTCACGACGCGTCCTCCAGCAGCCGGCGCAGGATCCGGCCCGAGACCTCCAGCCGGTAGGCGGCGGTCGAGCGCACGTCGTCGATCGGGCGCAGCTCGGCAAGGAGGGCGGCCACCGCCCGGTCGATGGACGCGGCGGTCGGTGGGGCGCCCTCGAGCGCCGCCTCCGCGGCCGTGGCGCGGATCGGCGTGGCGGCCACGGACCCGAAGGCGATCCGCACATCGCGCCAGGCCGGGTCACGTCGCCACGCCGCCGCGAGCACGACCTTGGAGATCGCCTGCGCCCGGCGCGTGCCGACCTTCCGGAAGGCCTGCCGGCGCCCGTCGACGATCGGGATACGGACCCGGAGCAGCAGCTCGTCCGGGGCCAGGGCGGTGCTCCGGTAGGCGGGCCAGAACCCCACCGCCGGGATCGAGCGTTCGCCGCGCGGGCCGCCGGCGACCAGCACGGCGTCGAGCGCGAGCAGCACGGGCAGCGTGTCCCCGGCCGGCGACGCATTCATCACGTTGCCGCCGATCGTGCCCCGGTTCTGGATCTGCGCGGCGCCGATGGTCGCCACCGCGGCGACGAGCGTTGGCGCGTGGGCGGCGCACGCCTCCGAGCGCCGGATCTGCGCGTGGGTCGTGAGCGCGCCGACCTCGAGCGCTCCCCCCTCGACCCGGATCCCCCGCAGCTCGTCGAGCCGCCACAGGTCGAGGACTCGCTCCGGGGCGGGCCCGAGCTCGCCTGTGAGCTGCACCAGCATGTCCGTGCCGCCCGCGAGCGGCCGGTGGGGGGCCGACGCCAGCAGCCCGTACGCCTCCTCGAGCGAGCGCGGCGAGCCGACCGGCGGCTCGACGTGCACGTCAGGCCGCCCCGGCGCCGGCCTGACGGCGCTCCGCGGCGAGCCGGATCGCGTCCACGATCTTGGTGTAGCCGGTGCAGCGGCAGAGGTTGCCGGCGATCGCCCCGCGGATCGCGTCGTCGGTGGGCTCGGCACCGGCCGCGAGGAATGCATCGGCGGCCATCAGCATCCCGGGCGTGCAGATCCCGCACTGCGCGCCGCCGGCCTCGAGGAACGCGGCCTGGAGCGGTGCGAGCGCGCTGCCCCCGGCCACGGCCAGCCCCTCCACCGTCCGCACCACGGAGCCGTCGACCTGGCACACCGGCACGAGGCAGCTCACGACGACCTCGCCGTCCACGAGCACGGTGCACGCCCCGCACTCGCCCTCGCCGCAGCCCTCCTTGGTCCCGGTGAGGCCGAGGTCCTCGCGCAGGACGTCGAGCAGCCGGCGCATGCCGGGCACGCCGACCTCGGCGGGCTCGCCGTTGACGACCAGGCGGTACGTCACGGCGCCGACACCGTCGACATGCCCGGCGGCCCTGGTGGGGCGATCCCGGCCAGCGCCGCGATGATCCGCTCCGGCGATGCCGGCAGGTCGTCGATCCAGGCTCCCGTGGCGTCGTGGATCGCCGCGACCACCGCCGGCGCCCCAACGTCCATCGGCAGCTCGCCCACGCCCTTCGCACCGTGTGGTGCGTCCTCGAACGGCGCCTCGACCAGGATCGTCTCGATCCGCGGGGCATCGAGCGACGTCGGGATCAGGTACGTCTGGAGGCGGTCGTTGAGGTACCGCCCGTCGACGAGCTTGATCTCCTCGATCGTCGCGTAGCCCACGGCCTGGAGCGTCCCGCCTTCCACCTGGCCCTCGCACAGGACGGGGTGGATGGCCCGGCCCACGTCGTCCACGGCGACGACCGAGAGCACCGTGACCTCCGCCGTGTCCAGGTCCACCTCGACCTCGGCGACCGCGGCCGCCCAGCCGAACGCCGGGTACGCGTCACCGCTGTAGGTCGCGTCGTCGAAGCTGCGACCCGGGTAGGGCGAGAACCGCTCGTCGATCCGGGTGGGGCCGTGGTCCCGCGCGTCGTCGCGCCAGGACAGCTCGAACGGCCGGCCGGTCCGGCCCTCGACGTCCGCCTTCAGCCGCCGGGCGGCGTGGACCAGCAGCCCGCCCACGACCATCGCGGTGCGCGACGCCACCGTGGGCCCCGAGTCCGGCACCAGCGAGGTGTCCTGGGGCGCCATCTCGACGTCGTCGGGATCCACCCCCAGCTCGGCGGCGACCAGCTGCGGGAATATCGTCTTCGTTCCCTGGCCCATCTCGGTGGATGCCGTGAGGATCCTGATCCGGCCGTCGCCGGTGAGCTCGATGCTTGCTACGGAGCCCATCTTCGCCTCGCCCGAGCCCGTGAACCCGGCGCCGTGCCAGCCCAGCGCGAGGCCGATGCCCCGCGCCGTCCGCGCCCGCGGCCCGCGTCCGGCGCGCTCGGCGGCCGTGCGGGCCCGCACCCAATCGAACTCGCTCGCCTCCGCGGCCCGCTCCAGGACCTCGAGCGCGGCGGCGTCATCGTGGAGCACCTGGCCGGTCGGCGTGACGCCGGCCGCCCGGTAGGCATTGCGGCGTCGAATCTCCAGTGGCGACATCCCGATCGCCTCCGCGCAGCGGCCGACCTGCATCTCGGCCGCGAACTCGGCCTGCGGCGCCCCGAAGCCGCGGAACGCCCCGTTGGGCGGCGTGTTCGTCGCCACCGCACGCGACCGGATCCGGACGTTGGGCACGTCGTACGGGCCGCCGGCGTGGATCGTGGCCCGCGACAGGACGACGGGCGTGAGCGTGGTGTAGGCGCCGCCGTCGAGGACGAGCTCGATGTCCTGGGCGACGATCGTCCCGTCGCGTCGGACGCCGGTCCGGTGCCGGATCACCGCCGGGTGGCGCTTGGTCGTCGCGGCCAGGTCCTCGTGTCGGTCGTAGATCATGCGCACGGGCCGCCCCGTCCGGCGAGCGAGGAGCGCGGCGTGGAGCGCGATCATCGACGGGTACTCCTCCTTGCCGCCAAACCCGCCGCCCGTCTCCGCCTGGACGACCTGCGCGTGCGCGTCGTCGAGCCCGAGGCCGGTGCGCAGGGCCCTGTGCACGTAGAACGGGCACTGGAGGCTGCCGTGGACGGTCATCCCGCCGTCCCCGCGCGGGATCGCGATCATCGCGTTGTTCTCGATGTACAGCTGCTCCTGGTGGCCGACGCGGTACGTTGCCTCGACGACCACGACCCCGTCCGCGGCCAGCGCCGCCTCGACGTCGCCCTTGACCAGCGCGTGGTGGGCGAACACGACGGTCGACGCGAGCGGGTCGAACACGGGCGGCAGCGGCTCGGTCCGGAGGCTGACCAGGCGGCGGGCCTCGCGGAGCGTGTCCCGATCGGCCGCGGCGAGCAGGACGACCGGCTCCGCCTGGTGGCGGATCTCCCCACCGACCGGGACCAGGATCGGCTGGTCCTCCGCGATGCTCGCCACGACGTTCCGCCCGGCGATGTCGTCCGCGGTGACGACCGCGACGCGGCCCCAGTCGAAGGCGGGGTCGAGCTCGATCGCGAGCAGCCGCGCGTGCGGAACGGTGGAGCGGATCGTCGCCCCGTACCAGGCGCCCGGGAATACCAGGTCGTCGGTGTACAGCGCCTGGCCGGTGAGCTTGGCCGGGCCCTCCCGCCGGAGCGGCAGCGGCGTGGCGTGGCCGGGCGTCGGCGCGGCTGGCCGGCCGGCGGGTGCCTGGATCGTCAACGTGGGGCGCCTCCGTTGAGTTCGCGGAAGCGTGCCGCCGCGCACGGCGGCGTGTCAAGCGACGGGGCGTCCCCTGTCGACGGGGCGGCCCCGCCGGATCGCCCGGCCCGGCGTCGCCCCGGTGTGCTTGCCCCCATCGACGACGAGCTGCCCGTTCACGATCACGAACGGGATGCCCTCCGGGTACTGGCGGGGCTCGTCGTACGTGGCGGGCGTTCGGACGGTCAGGGGATCGAACAGGACGAGGTCCGCGGCGAGGCCGTGCGCAAGCCGGCCGCGGTCGCGCAGCCCGAGGCGCGCCGCCGGGGCGCCGGTCATCCGCCGGACCGCCTCCTCGAGGCCCAGCAGGTGTTCCTCGCGCACGAACTGGCCGAGGACCCGCGGGTACGTGCCGTAGGTCCGTGGCGCGGGCTTCGCGGCGATGAGCACTCCGTCGGTCGCGATCATCGCCCCGGGGTGGCGGAGGAACCGGCGGATGCCCTCGGTGTGCGGCCCGGGTGTCACCTGGTTCACCCGCAGGTCCTCGGCGAGCAGCAGGTCGCAGATCGCGTCGACCGCGTCGCGGCCGGTCTCGCGCATGACCTCGCCCAGCGTCCGGCCCTCGAACGCGAGGTGCTCGGGCCGCGTGAACGCGCCGAGGCGGACGTCGTCCCAGGCGCGGTCGCCGGCGAACATCCGCCCTCGGCCGCGCGCCTCGTCGCGGATCCGGGCACGGACGGCCCGGTCGGCCAGCCGCTCCCGCAGGGGCCCGATGCCCCCGGCATGGATCCAGGTCGGCAGCATGATCAGCAGCCGTGTGCTCGCCCACTCGGAGGGGTACAGGTCGAAGGTCACGTCGAGACCCTCGGCGCGCGCGTCATCGACGAGGGCGAGCAGGGCCTCCGGCGGCCCGGGGTACGTCGCCCGATGGTAGAAGTGCGTGATGTGGACGGGCGACCCGCCGCGCCGCCCGATCTCGATCGCCTCCCGGAACGGGTCGAGGAAGCCGTCGCCCAGCGGGTAGCGCACGTGGGTGTGGTAGAAGCCGCCGAGGCGGGCGCCCTCCTCGGCCAGCGAGGCGAGCTCGGCCGTCGAGGCGTACGAGCCGGGCGGGTAGTCCAGCCCGGTCGACAGGCCGAACGCGCCGTCCTCCATGGCCTCGCGGAGCCGTGCGCGCTGGTCGGCGATCGCCGCCGGCGACGCCTCGACCTCGTCCCAGCCGAGGGCGGCGATCCGCAGCGGCGAGTTGCCGACGACGTAGGCGACGTTGACCGAGGCGGCGCCGTCGTAGCGCGCGAGGTACTCGGCGACCGTGCTCCAGTCGAAGGCGACGGCGGGCCGGCCGTCGAGGCCGCCGTTGAGCACGGCGAAGTCCTCGAGGTCGCGGCGCGAGGGGAACGGCGCGTACGCGTTGCCGTCGACGCCGATCAGCTCGGTTGTGACCCCCTGGCGCACCTTCGGCTCGTGCCGCGGCTCGGCGAGCATCACCAGGCCGCCGTGGCTGTGGAGGTCGATGAACCCGGGCGCCACGACGAGCCCGCGTCCGTCGATCGTGCGGCCGGCCTGCACCGCGACACCGTCCGGTGGGAGGACGATCCGGTCGCCGGCCACCGCGAGCCGCCCCGGCCTCCCGGGCGCGCCGGTGCCGTCGACCAGCGTGGCGCCGGTGATCAGGATGTCGACGCCGAGCATCATGCGACCCCGGGCGGGCCGTCGAGGCGGCGCCCGCGGACCCAGGCCGCGCGCACCATGTCCGGGTGCGGCCGGAACGCGAGCCGTGACATGACCTCGGCGGGGTCGTGGGAGTCCACGCCCTCGATCGGCGCCACCAGCCTCGGGTCCACGGCGATCAGGTCCGCCGCCTTGCCGGTCTCGATCGAGCCCGTCTCGTCGGCGATCCCGAGGACCCGGGCGCCCTCGAGCGACCCGAGCCGCAGCCAGTCCAGCGGACCCAGCGGCCTCGTGTCGTCCTCGCCCAGCACCCGCAGGCCGCTCTGGGTGTACGCCCCGGCCCGCATGTTGGCGAAGATCGAGAGCTCCGGGCCGGCCGATACGTCCGAGCCCAGCCCCACCCGGATCCCCGCAGCGCGGAGGCGCGCGAGCCGCATCGCCCCCGAGGCGAGGAACAGGTTCGACGCCGGGCAGTGCGCGATCGCGGTGTCGGTCTCGGCGAGCCTGGCCACCTCGCGGGCCGAGAGGTGGATGGCATGGGCAAGGATCGTCCGCGGGCCGAGGCCGCCGGCGCGGTCGTAGACATCGAGGTAGTCGAGCGCCTCGGGGAACAGGCGCGCGACCTCGCGGACCTCACCGTGGTCCTCGGCCAGGTGCGTCTGCCAGTAGGCGCCGGTGGACCGGGCGAGGGCCGCCGACTCGCGGAGCATGTCCGCGCTGCACGAGACCGCGAAGCGGGGCGTGAACGCGTATCGGAGGCGGCCCTCGTCGCGCCCGTGCCAGCGCGCGCACAGGTCGGCCGACTGGCGCAGGCTGGTGTCCAGGACGCGGTCCGCGGGCAGCCGGTCGTCGTAGCTGCCGCGGTCCATCATGACCTTGCCCAGGATCGCCCGGATCCCGTGCGCCTCGGCGGCGCGGAACGAGGCGTCCATCGATGCCTCGAACACGGCGCCATACGCGAGGACCGTCGTCGTCCCGGCCGCCGCGAAGGCGCGGAACGCGCGGGGTGCGAGGTCCTCGGCCGCTGCCTCGTCGAACTCGCGCTCGAGCGGGAAGATGTACCGCCGGAGCCAGGTCAGCAGGTCCAGCCCGGCGCCGACACCCGCGTTCGGCAGCTGGGGCAGGTGGACGTGGAGGTCGACCATGCCTGGCAGCAGGACCAGCGGGCGGAGATCGATCGCCGGTGTGCCCGTCCCGTCCGCCGGCTCAACGGGCGACGCCGGCCATGGCTCCACCGCCGTGATCGCGCCGCGCGCATCGACCGCCAGGCGGCCGTCGGGCTCGTAGCGCGTGCCGCCCTCGGCCAGCGGCGTCAGGATCCGGGCCCGCAGCACGAACGGCGGACGCCCGGGAAGGGACGCTCCCATCGGCGGATGCTAGCGCGCGCGGGGGGCGGCGGGTCAACACCCGCCCCGCGGGGTCACATCGCGGGCGTGTAGCCCGGCGCCAGGAACCGCTCGGGGTCGTCGCGGAACTCGAGCAGGCAACCCTTGCCGCAGAACACGTACTCACGCCCCTCGTGGGTGGTGACGAGGCCGCGGTCGCGGGCGGCAACGGGATCGGGGTGCATCCCGCACACCGGGTCCTCGTTGGGGGCGATCGTTCGATGCTCGGTCATGGGGGCTCTCCTTCGTCAGGCTGATGCCGGCGCCGTGGCCGGCAGGGAGGTGGTGTCCGCCGCCGGCCGGAGCCGGAGGCGCCGCAGGAGCTGGGCGTTGGCGGCGACGATGATCGTGGATGCGCTCATCGCGATCGCGCCCGCCGCCATGGGCAGGTCGAGACCCCATGGCACGAGCACGCCCGCCGCGACCGGGATCGCGACGAGGTTGTAGCCCGTGGCCCAGACCAGGTTCTGGACCATCTTCGCGTACGTCGCGCGTGACAGCTCGATCGCGCCGACGACGTCCCGCGGGTCGCTCCGGACGAGGACGATGCCGGCCGATTCGACGGCCACGTCCGTCCCAGCGCCGATCGCGATGCCGACGTCGGCGGTGGCGAGCGCCGGCGCGTCGTTGACCCCATCGCCGACCATCGCGACGCGTCGGCCACCGGCCTGGAACCGGCGCACGGCCTCCGCCTTGTCGGCCGGCAGGACCTCCGCAGCAACCTCGTCGATGCCCAGCCGGCGGGCGACGGACGCCGCCACCGCATGCGCGTCGCCGGTGATCATCGCCACCTTGAGGCCCATCCGATGGAGGCGCGAGACGGCTTCGACGGACTCGGGGCGGATCTCGTCCTCGAGGGCGAGCGCGCCGATCACCCGTCCCTCGGCCAGGACGTGGAGCGTGGTCCGGCCGTCGGCCGCCCAGGCGCCCGCGTCGCCGACCGGCGACCGACCGAGCTCCGCGAGGAGCCGCGGGCCACCGACAGCGACCGTGCGCCCGTCGACCGTCGCGCGGGCCCCGCGGCCGGGCAGCGACTCGAAGTCGCGGACGGTCCCGGGCTCGATCCCGCGCCGGGCCGCCGCCTCCACGATCGCCCTGGCGAGCGGGTGCTCGGAGTCCGCCTCGACCGAGGCCGCCAGCCGCAGCAGGTCGTCCTCCGACGCGTCGCCGGCGGCCGAGACCGCCGACACCACCGGCCGGCCCTTCGTCAGCGTGCCCGTCTTGTCGAAGATGACCACGTCCAGCTCGCGGGCGCGCTCGAGCGCGATCCGGTCCTTCACCAGCAGCCCGTTCCGGGCTCCCAGCGAGGTCGAGATCGCGATGACCAGCGGGATCGCGAGCCCGAGCGCGTGGGGGCAGGCGATCACGAGCACGGTTGCCGTCCGGACGAGGGCGCCCTCGGGGTCCCCCTGGAGCCACCACACGACCAGCGTCACGGATCCGGCGGCAAGCGCCACGTAGAACAGCGCGGCTGCCGCCCGGTCCGCCAGCGCCTGCGCCCGCGAGGCGGATGCCTGCGCCGCCGCGACCAGGCGCATGATCCCGGACAGCGCGGTCGCCTCGCCCACGGCGTCGATCCGGATCCGCAGGCTGCCGCCCGCCGCGACGGTGCCGGCCACCACCCGGTCGCCGGCCTGCTTCGCGACCGGCCGCGACTCGCCGGTGATCATCGACTCGTCCACGTCGGCGGCGCCGTCGGCGACGACGCCGTCCGCGGGGATGCGTGCCCCCGGCCGGGCGAGGACGACGTCCCCGACGGCGAGCGCGTCGAGCGGCACCGTCTCGGTCCCGGCGGGGGTCACCCGCTCCGCGGTGTCCGGCAGGAGCGCCGCCAGCGCCGCGAGCGCGCCCCGAGCCTGGGCGATCGAGCGCATCTCGAGCCAGTGGCCGAGGAGCATGACCGTGATCAGCGTCGCCAGCTCCCACCAGATCTCGACCTCGAACAGGTCGAGCGTGCCGGCCCAGCTGGTGACGAACGCGACGACGATCGCGAGCGAGATCAGGGTCATCATCCCCGGAGCGCGGTCGCGCAGCTCGCCGACGGCGCCCCGCACGAACACGAGGCCGCCGTAGGCGAACACGACCGTCCCCAGCGCGGCCGGGACCCAGTCCGAGCCGGGAAACACCGGGGCGCGGTAGCCCAGCCACTCCTCGAGGTCGTGGCTCCAGGCCAGGACCGGCAGGGTCAGCAGCAGGCTGAGCCAGAACCGGTCGCGGAACATCGCGACCGAGTGGCCGGCGTGCCTGTCGTGGCCGCCGGAGGGCCTGTTGTGGTCGGCGTGCTCCGGCGGGCGGGCCGTGGTGTGGTGGGGGTGATGGGGCGCTGCACTCATACTCCCCCCCAGTATTCCAGCGGTGTCAAGCCGTCGGTCGTGATCGAGCCCGCGGGCAGATCGAGCTCGCGGGCTTGACCCCGCGGCCGTCGCGCCCGATCCTGTCTCGACGAAGGGGAGTACCCCACCCGGTCCGCGGCGTCACCCCGGCCACCTCGGTGGCCCGCTGCGGCCGACCACGGCCCACCGTGGTCGGGAGAGACCTTCGGCCATCGAAGCCGGAGGCGTCCCGTGTCCGTTGATCTCGTTCCCTGGCTGGTGCTTGCCTTGGTCGTCGGGGGCATGCTCGCCCTCGACCTGCTCGTCCTTCATCGCGACGCGAGGCCCGTGCCGTTCCGCGAGGCGGCGGCGTGGAGCGTGGTTTGGGTGAGCCTCGCCCTGGGCTTCGGCGCCTTCGTCGCCGCCACGCGCGGCGGAGAAGTGGGCGCCGAGTACTTCGCGGGCTACCTGATCGAGCTGTCGCTGTCGGTCGACAACGTGTTCGTGTTCGCCCTCATCTTCGCGGCGTTCGCGGTCCCAGCGGCGTACCAGCATCGGCTGCTGTTCTGGGGAATCCTGGGCGCGATCGTGTTCCGGGCCCTGTTCATCGCGGCCGGCACGGCGATCCTCGCCGCCGCACACTGGGTGATCTACCTCCTGGGCGTGCTGCTGGTCGTCACGGGCGTCCGGCTCGCCCGCTCGCGCGGGCATGCCGTGGCGCCGGAGCGCAACCCGGTGCTCCGGCTGTTCCGCCGTGCCGTCCCGATGACCGACGCGTACCGCGGGGCCGCCTTCGCCGTGCGAGAGCACGGGCGGCGGATCGCCACGCCCCTGCTCGCCGTCCTGGTCGCGATCGAGACGACCGACATCATGTTCGCCCTCGACTCGATCCCGGCGGTGTTCGCGGTGACCACCGATCCATTCGTGGTGTTCAGCTCCAACCTGTTCGCGATCCTGGGCCTGCGATCGCTGTACTTCCTGCTCGCCGGCCTGCTGGACCGGTTCGTGTACCTCAAGACCGGCCTCGCGGCGCTGCTCGTGTTCGCCGGTGTCAAGATCCTCGTCTCGTCCGCGTACGAGGTCCCGATCGGGGTGTCGCTTTCGGTCATCGTCCTGATCCTGGGGACGGCGATCGTCGCGTCGCTGGTCGCGACCCACCCGCGGCGAGCGGAGCTCCGGGCGCCGCTGCTGCGCGTCGCGACCGGGACGGCGCTGGGCATGGCCGCGACCATCCTGTTCGTCCTGGCGGCCGCGGTGCGCGACGGCGTGGCGCTGCCGGTGGTCGCCCTGCCGCTGTGGCTGGCCATGGAGGTCGTGCTCCTGGCCGGCGTGTCGATCGTGGTCGCGATCGGGATCCCCGTGCTGCGGCGGCTGCGGGCGAGGTCGGCCGTGGTGCGCGCATGGGTGGCCATGGGCGTCGCCCTGCTGCTCGTCGTGGGCCTGTTCATCGTCCTCGACTGACCCGCACCCGGCTGGGGTGTGTGGTCGCGCGAACGACCGGCGCGCGGTGAGCCGACAGGCGACGATGCGTGGATGCGCATCGACGACGACACGAGACGCCACCGCGGCGAGCTGTACGCGGCCCTTGCGGCGACGGCGTTCGGGTCTGCGTACGTGGCGACCGCGTTCGCGCTGCGCGCGTTCGGGCCCCTCCCGGCCGCGACTCGCGGGCTTCGTTTCGTGGCCCGCCCTCATCGCTGTCCGGCCCCCACCCTCGGCCGGTCGGCATCGCCCGCGCGCCCGGTGGACCGATCCGCACGTTGCAGGCGGATTGCAGGCGGGCGCAGGCGCGCCGGCCGCGGACCACAACGGGCCCGGGCGGGTCACAATGACCCGGAATGGAACGCCTGACCCCGCCCAGCTGCCCGAACCGGCCTGATTCGTCATCGCCGGCCCGGAGGCCCGCGGCATGACGACGAGGCGCGTCGCCTGGCGGCGATCCGACGAGGTCGAGACCGACGAGCACTGCACCCTGACGTTGCGCGACAGCGGCCTGTCGCTGGTCGGCACCGTCCTGGGTGCGGAGGGCGGGCTCCCCGTCCGCATCGAGTACCGCATCCTCACCGACGCGGCCGGCCTGACGTCCGCGGTCAGCGTCCGGGACCTGCGTGGCTTCGAGCAACGGACGCTCGCGCTCACGCGCACCGCCAAGGGCAGCTGGACCCTGGACGGTGTTGCCGTCCGGGCGCTCAAGGGCTGCACGGACGTCGATCTTGGCTGCAGCCCGGCGACCAACACGCTGCCCATCCGCCGGCTGCGGCTCGCGGTGGGCGCGTCGCACACGATCCAGGCCGCCTGGGTTCGATTCCCGGAGCTGGTGGTCGAGAAGGCGGCGCAGACCTATACGCGGCTCGACGAGTTCACCTACCGCTACGCCAGCGGCACGTTCGAGGCGGAGATCCACGTGGACGACGAGGCGCTCGTGGCCGCCTACGCGGTCTGGCGGCGGACGGCGGTCGCGATGGGGCCCGAGGACACGGAACCGCTCGACGCGCGCCGAGGCGGCTGATCCGAACAGCGGGCCGCGCGATCGACGCCCATACCGCCGGCGCTCGTGGCACGGTGGTCGGGTGAACGCGTCGCGAGCCGCGGCCCCGCCCGAGGGCCGCGCTGTACGGGTCAGCCAGTAGAGTGGTGGAGATGGGGGAGAGTCGAACTCCCCGTCCAGAACCCTTCGCCAGGACCCACTACGAGCGTGTCCGATGGTTTTCGTCAGCCGGTCGGACGCCCATCGGCAGGCTTCCGTCCGGCCCAGTCACGTGTCCCTAGATCGGGCTTCGCTCCGGACTACGTGACGCTCATCCGGGCTGCACCTCCGCTGAGTGACGCTTCCACGGCCCGCGGAGGGGAGGCCGCTTCCACGCTCACCTTACCGCCTAAGCGGCGAGGGCGAGAGCAGGCTGCTTGTTGGCAGGTACTTCGTTTTGCCGCCTGTTTAACGAGGCCTGACGGCACCTCGGCTCGCGTTCCCTGACAGCCAGACCCTGTCGAAACCACGCATCCCCACAGGACCGAACCATCGTTCGGGGCGCGAATCCTAGCACCGGTTGGCCGAGCCGGCCATCGGCCGCGGCCCACCTCCAGACCTTGCCAGGCGCGCTCCGGCGGCGACCGGTGCGCGTACCTGCTCCGGCGCACACTGACGAGGCCGGTGTCCCGGAGCCGGTCGGGCAGTCGATCCGGCCCATCCGTCCGGCGGCGCATCGAGCGCTGTCCGAGCGTCTGGGAGCATGTGGACGAACCGAGGCACGTGCGCTCGCTGATCGCGATGCTGATCGTGGCCGTCGCGTCAGCTGCCTGCACGGCGGCGACTCGGAGTCCGGGGCCCTCAATCGAGGCGGCCTCGCCGACAGCGCCGGCCCCTCCGACGGTCGCCGTGTCTGCCCCGACCCTCGTCGTGCCGACCGTGGCGGCACGGCCGACGATGCCGCCGTTTCCAGGTTCGCCGATGCTCGTGAGAGGAACGACATCGATCGCACCATCCGACCAGGGTGGCTGTCGAGCCGTGTACTACCTCGCCGACGTCGAGGTGGGCGATCAGTGTGGACCGCACGCTTTCGTCCTCGACGCGCCCGCGGTGGTCGTGGCTCCCGGAGAGACGCTCACGTTCTCGGCCCCGGTCGCCTGGGTGTTCTCCTCCGGGGAGCTTGGCGGACGTGTGGCGTGGTCGGTCACCGTCGCGCCGGTCGAGGTCCTCGAGGATCTCGGCGAGGGCGAGCAGGAGTCCATTCCCCCGGGTCGCGGGGCGCGCGTGATCGGGACCGGGCGCGGCCCGGCTGCCAGGGTCGAGGTCGAGGCGCCGACCGAGCGCGGTGAGTACCTGGTTCAGCTCGCCGTCGATCTGGCGCGAGACGGCTGGACCTTCGCCGACAACCGCTACTTCTGGCGAATCTCGGTCAGGTAGCGTCGGCGTCCCTGCGGACATGCTGAGCCCGGACAGGCGGGCGAACGGCTCCGTGTCGGCCGTCGTAGGATCGGGGCATGACAGACGTGCTCGATCTCGACACCCTCATCGACCGCCTCCGTGCCCGGGCCGCCGACCCGGAGCGCCGGACGTCCTCCCGGCCCTCGCGGTTCTACGCCGCCGCCCGGACGATGGACCTCGGCGGGCTGCTCCAGGTGGGCCGTTCGCTCGCCTCCGAGCTGGGGCGGGTCGTGGCCGCGAACCAGGCGGGGCGCGTTGACGAGGCCGGCGACGCGCGGGCGCGCGAGCTGGAGCGCGACATGAACACGCCGGCACCGATGGTCCTGCCGGCGCCCGCGGAGGAGGCATCCATCGTCGCCGCCGAGGCCGCGCTCGGCGTCGCGCTGCCGCCGGCGCTGCGGCGGGTGTACGCGGAGGTGGCCGACGGCGGGTTCGGGCCCGGCGAGGGGATCCTCTCTCTTGCGGAGGTCGTGCGCACGTGGCGCGAGCTGCGCGAGCCGGGGTCCATGCCACGGGGCCGGGCCTGGCCGGTCGGCCTCCTGCCGCTGGTGGCGATGAGCCCGGGCTTCGACTGCGTGGACGCCGCGACCGGCCGCGTGGTCGCCTGGGACCCCGAGGAGCTCACCGAGCGCAGCAGCGAGGAGCGGTTCCGTCGCTCGTTCCGCGAGCAGTTCCAGGGCGTCGAGGCCTGGCTGACCGATTGGGTGCGTTCGAAGACCCAGGCGGAGCAGCAGGCGGAACTGATGGCGCACGTGCTGTCGGACGAGTCGCAGGTCCGGCAGGCCCGCGAGGCCCGGGCGATGATCGGGCGGATGACCCCCGAGGAGCGGGCGAAGATGGGCCTGCCGGAGGTGGGCTGGGAGCGCGTGGTCTGGGGCGGCCTCGGCTGGGACGAGGACGAGGACGTGCCCTGATCAGGAGGCGGACGGGTCCGCGACCCGGCCGAGGAACAGCACGGCGCCCGTCTCCGTGTCCCGGAGCGCGAACAGGAACGGCCGGTCCACGGTCAGGGTGACGATCTCGCCCGGCGCCGCCGACGCAGCCATGGCCACGGCCGTGGCCGCCGCCGCCTCGGTGCCCTTCTCGTCCACGTCGATGTTGGCCTGGTGGATCACGGCGCTGATGAACAGCTGCTCCTCAGTCGTGATGCCCGAGAAGTCGGCCGCGGCGTCGTCGAACGCGGTGGGCATCCCCATCGCCGCCAGCACGTCGTTGAGCTCGAGTTGCGACTCGGTGCCGAACTTGGGCATCCCGAGGATGACCTCGCGGGATCCGAGGCCGGACACGATGGCGTCCAGGGCCGCTTCGTCGAAGGCGGGCTCGAAGGCCGCGAGGTCGTCGGGGACGATCACCAGCATCGCGAGCTTGCCGCCGACATACGGCAGCTCCACCGCCCGCCAGCCATCGCCGGCGGCATACGGCAGCGCGCCGCCGCCCTGCATCATCGGGACATCCACGACGGAGCCGTCAAGGCGGGTGAACGTCGCGGGCGCCGTGGCCGCCTCGGCGAACGGCGTCTGCCAGGCGGCCTTGAGGTAGATGGCGTTGACAAGGACGAGGCGCGTCAGCGAGTCGATCGTGCCCTGCGCGAGGAGCTCCTCGATCCGGTCCTCGGTCTGGTCGGCGACCCAGGCATTGATCAGGCGCCGGGCGTCCTCCGCGGCGGCTCGGTAGTCGACCAGCCGGAGGCCGGCGCCGAACCGCTCCGCCAGCGCGTCCAGGAAGGCGTCCTCCAGCGTGAGCCCGCGCTGGGCGAACGGGGCGTTGACGATCCGGAGCGTGACCTGCTGCTCCTCGCCGCCGCGGTCGCGGAACGTGCCGGTGCGCGAGTTGAGCGCCGCGTCGAGGGCCGCGAGCCATGTGGCGTGCTCGTCCGTGCCCAGGTCGCGGAGCACCGTGTCCATCTCGGCGGCGGTCTGGCCGCGGGCGCCTGCCCGGGCCATCGACAGGGCGACCGCGATGCTCGCCGGCGAGATCACGAGGTTGGCGCCCGGGTCCGCCGCGGCGACGGCCGCGTACAGGTCGAGGCCGAAGGCGTTGACCGCGGCGCCGGCGTTCGAGGCGTCGGCCGGGGTGCCGGACAGGTGGGGGATGTTCGCGGCCGCGAGCTCGATGTCGCCGGGACCCGGCGTGCCCGGAGCCGCGGTGCCGCAGCCCGCGGCGAGGACGAGCGTGAGCAGGCCGGCCAGGAAGCGCGTCATCGATCCAACCTCGCAGCAGCGGGGACGCCCGGTGCCGGGACGACTTGGGCCACGCTGCGGTTCCGCGCGCCGCTACCATCGTCCGATGCGCCTGATCCCGTGGGAGGAAGAACGGCTCCAGGTCTTCGCCGCCGCGGAGCTCGCCCGCCGCCATCGCGCCGCCGGTCTGCGCCTGAACCACCCGGAGGCCGTCGCGCTGATCTGCGACGCGATGCTGGAGGCGGCGCGGGCCGGGGCCTCGTACACGGAGGTCGAGGCGGCCGGCCGGGCGGCCGTGGCGCCGGAGGACGTGCTGGACGGCGTGCGGGAGCTGCTCGACGAGGTTCGCATCGAGGTCCTGCTGGGCGACGGCGCCCGCGTCATCGCCCTCGTGGACCCGCTGGACCGCGGCGCGCCGCCGGACCGGCTGGGGCCGGGCGCGCTGGTCGTCGGCGACCACGCCGATGTGGAGATCAACGCGGGGAGGGAGACGATCGAGTTGACGGTCACGAGCCGATCGCGCCGGCTGGTGCGGGTGTCGTCTCACTATCCGTTCCACCGCGTCAACTCGCGCCTGGAGCTCGATCGCGCCGCCGCCCAGGGCTTCCGGCTTGACATTCCGGCCGGGAGCTATGTCGGATGGGCGCCGGGCGAGTCGAAAACAGTCCGGCTGGTCCGATATGCGGGTGAATCGGGGCCGAATCGGTGACCCGGCTGTCCGCGGACGCGTACCGCGTACGCTATGGCGCCACCACCGGCGACCGGATCCGGCTCGGAGACACGGACCTGTGGGTCCGGGTCCAGGAGGATCGCACCGCGCGGGGCGACGAGCCGGTCTGGGGCTACGCGAAGAACCTCCGCTCGCGGATGGCGCAATCGGACGCGGCCACGGGGCCCTCGGAGCTCGACATCGTGCTCACCGGCGCGCTCGTCATCGACCCCGTCATCGGCGTCGTCAAGGCCGACATCGGCATCAAGGACGGCCGGATCGCCGGCATCGGGCGGTCGGGCAGCCCGGAGATCAGCGACGGCATCGACCTCGTCATCGGCCCCCACACGAAGTCCTACATGGCCTACGGGCTGATCGCGACACCGGGCGCCGTGGACACCCACGTCCACACGATCGGCCCCGAGCTCCTGCCATCCGCGCTGGCCGGCGGCGTCACCACGCTCGTCACCGCCGGCTTCGAGGAGCCGCCGTGGGCGATGGAGCGCGTGCTCGCCGGGCTGGAGGGCTGGCCGGTCAACATCGGCCTGCAGGCGGGCGCCCGGGCGGCGGAGGACTCGCACCTCGACGCCCTGGTCGAGGCGGGCGCGCTGGGGTTCAAGATCCACGAGGACAACGGCGCGTACCCGGAGCTCATCGACCACGTCCTGGGCTACGCCGACGCCCGCGACCTCACGGTGAGCCTGCACACCGACGGCCTCCACGAGTCCGCGGAGCTCGAGGACACGATAGCGGCCATCGCCGGGCGGACGGTCCACGCCTATCACGTGGAGGGGACGGGCGGCGGCCACGTGCCGGACCTCCTGGGGCTGGTCCGGGAGCCGTCGATCCTGTGCTCGTCCACGACGCCGACGATCCCGTTCGGGGTGCACACCGCGGTGGAGCACGTGCCGATGACGGTGATCAACCACGGGCTCTCGTGGTCCGTGCCGGGGGACCTCGCGCTGGTCCGGGAGCGGGTGCTGGAGGCGCGGATGGCCGCCGAAGGACCGCTCCACGAGCTGGGCGCGATCGGGATCGTCAACTCCGACTCGCAGGGGATGGGGCGGATCGGCGAGACGGTGCGGCGGACGTTCCAGCTGGCGCACGTGATGAAGGCGTGGCGACGGTCGTCCTCGGCCGACGGCGTGCCGGGCCTGCCGCCCGACCCCGGCCTCGGAGACCCCGACGACCGCGATGATACGGCGCGGGTGCTGCGCTACCTGGCGAAGGTGACGATCGAGCCGGCGATCACGCACGGTCTCGCCGATCACGTGGGCTCGCTGCGGCCGGGGCGCCTGGCGGACCTCGTCCTGTGGAAGCCCGGCTTCTTCGGCGTCAAGCCCGAGTGGGTGTTCAAGGGCGGCTTCCCGGCGTGGGGGCCGCTGGGCGAGGGGAACGCGTCGCTGGAACGGGCGGAGCCGACGCGCTACCGGGCCGACTGGGGCGGCACGCCGAACGTGGCGCCGAGGGTCTCGGTGACGTTCGTGTCGTCGTCCGTGGATCGTCGCGCGCTGGCGGCGCGCCTGGGCACCCGTCGCGCGCTGGTGTCGGTGGGCGGCGTGCGCGGGCTCACACGCTCGTCGCTGCACGCGAACCGCGCGACGGCGCCGGTGGACATCGACCTGCGGACCGGCGCCGTCTCCCTGGGTGAGGAGGTCCTCGCCGTGGAGCCCGTGACGGACGTCCCGCTCAGCCGCCGCTACCTGCTCCGCTGACCGCGCGTTCTACAGGCGTGTCCGCACTTGATTCAGCGGCGTGGCGCGCCCACGGTTTGGATCGCCGATCCGGCAGAGCGGCGAGCACAGCAGAGAAGGGCGGGCCGAATGCTTCGCCTGATGCGTAGCCTCGCCTTCGCCACTTGCGCCACCATTGCGATCACTGGACCCGTGATGACCGACGCCTTCGGCGTCGGTCCACCCAACGCTGGCTGGTTTGCCGACAACGCGACCCACACATACTGCTGGGGCGGCGGATTCAACGTCGCGCTGCAGAACAACGCCGAGTACGCGATGTCCGTCTCTCTCGGCAACGGTACCGACATCACGGAGAGCTTCCATGCGGAACGGCGAGGTCCCGAACGCCGATGTCCAATGGCGCCGGTACAGTCAGCACCACAAGGACCACATCAATGGCCACTACTAGGCACATCCCGCGCAGCGGAGTAGCCGTGGCCGTTCTGCTGGTGGCCATGGCGGGCGCACTCGGCATATCCATACTCGGGCCGACGCCGGCGCAGCAGGATCCATCTGGCTTCTCAGGACTGCTTCGGGCAGTCCACTACGACTACGAGCCCGTGGGCTCTCCGGAGGAGCTTCGCACCTTGGCGGACATCGTCGTCCTCGGCCGCATCGTTGACGTCACCCAAGGCCGGACGATCCACGGGATCGGTAGCCACGCCACACTCGTTGTCGATGTGGAGGAGGTCCTGGCGGGTAACCCGGCGCTCGTCGTCGACGACCTTGTCTACGTTGAGTTCGTCGAATCCGCGCGTGCAACCTTGGCGGACTTCCGTTCCCGGCTGCCGGAGGGGCGCCTCGTGCTGTTCCTGGATGACCGGACAGGAATCGAGTCGAGTGGCCCAGCTGGCCGACCGGCGGAGACACCGGTGTTCGCGCCATTCGTGCAGGGCGTCGTGCTTGAGGCCGGGCAAGGGTACATCGGTGGCAGTGAGGATATCGCGCCCATGGGCCCCGACTGGACGCGGGCGAGGACCTTCGACGAGTTCGTCGCGCGCCTGAGGTCGTGACCACGTGACGGCGCGGGCTACCAGAGATCGCCCACGGTGAACCCCTCGAAGAACGGGTCCGACGGGTCCACGACGTAGCTCGCGAAGCCGGTGATCCAGGCGGTGCCGGTGAGGGACGGCACGATCGCGGCATGCTCGCCGACCCGCGTCTCCGCCTCGATCCTGCCCGTGAACACCGTCCCGAGGATCCCCTCGTGGCGGAACTCGTCCCCCACCTTGAGCTGCCCCTTCGCGTGGAGCACGGCCATCTTGGCGCACGTCCCGGTGCCGCAGGGCGACCGGTCGATGACGCCGGTCCAGGTCGACGGCTTCGCCCAGTCCAGCTCGCCGGTCGAGACCGTGGTCACGTTCCGGCGCGAGTTCTGCGGGTTGTGCGGGATGCCGGACAGCTGGCCGATCGTGATCCCGGCGAACCCGGGCTGCTCGGGGTGGACGACCGGCAGCTGCTCCCGGGCCGCGGCCTTG
The DNA here is from genome assembly GCA_001797035.1 of Chloroflexi bacterium RBG_16_72_14. Classification (GTDB taxonomy): domain Bacteria; phylum Chloroflexota; class Limnocylindria; order Limnocylindrales; family CSP1-4; genus CAIXZV01. Next base: position 76,381 of record MGOE01000133.1, on the reverse strand, counting down.
ATCATCTCGGTGACCCGGGTGATGTCGCGGCCCTCGTCGGGCGTGAGCCGGAACCCGAGGGCCGCCGCGTCCGCGATGACGTAGAACATGCCGCCGTAGGCGACATCCACGATGACCGTGCCCAGCTGGGGTACCTCGACCGGCGCGTCGAGGTGGGTCGCGAACGCGGGCACGTTGCGGAACGTGACGCCGGTGACCTTGCCGCCGGCGCAGGTGGCTCGGATGCGGATGAGGCCGGCCGGCGCCTCGAGCGTGATCTCCGTGACGGGCTCCGTCATCGGCAGCATGCCGGTCTCGAGCAGCACGGTCGCGACGCAGATCGTGTTCGTGCCCGACATCCCCGGGTACTCGACCTGCTCCATGATCACGTAGCCCGCGTCGGCCTCGGGGTGGGTCGGCGGCAGGATGACGTTCGCGCACAGCGCCGGGTAGCCGCGGGGCTCGCGCAGCATCAGCTTCCGGAGGCCGTCGCCGTGCTCGGCGAGGTGGCGCATCTTGTCGAACATCGTGGCGCCGGGCACGTCCAGCACGCCGCCCACGATCACCCGTCCCGGCTCACCCGCCGCGTGCGCGTCGACCGCCTGGAGCATCCGCGCGAGCCGCATGGGGGCACCTCCCTGCTGGCGACGCTACCGGCGCCGTGCGTCCGCCACGGCGCGGTCCATCTCGCGCCGGCTGTCCCGCTCCGCGATCTCGCGCCGCCGGTCCCATGTCTGCTTGCCGCGGGCGAGGCCCAGCTCCAGCTTCGCCTTGCCCTGGTCGTTGATGTAGATCCGGAGCGGCACCAGCGTGAGACCCTTGGCCTTCGTCTTGCCCAGCAGCTCGTCGATCTCCGAGCGGTGGAGCAGCAGCTTCCGCGCCCGCTTCGGCTCGTGGTTGAAGCGGACGTCCGTGGATTCGTACGGGGCGATGTGGAGGCCGATGATCCAGGCCTCGTCCTTCTCGATCCGCGCGTACGCGTCGGCCAGGCTCACCTTGTGGGCCCGGATGCTCTTGATCTCGGTGCCGCGCAGCACGATCCCGGCCTCGAAGGTGTCCTCGATGCTGAACTCGTGGCGTGCGCGTCGGTTGAGGGCGATCGTGCCGCCCATCTGGCGGGCTCCTCTCGTTCTCGTGGCGGGCCCAGTGTCGCATGGCCCAGGCCGGCGGCCACGGGTCGCGGACGCACGAACGCCGGCCCGTTGTTCGGACCGGCGTTCGAAGTGCTACCGACCACCCGTCGGGATCGCCTCTAGACGACGATCTCCGCCGAGGTGGTGCAGCAACTGGCGCTATCTGTCACTGCACATCACCTCCTTTCGTTCGCAGGGACCGTACCCGATGCGCGCGGAAGGCGCAAGCGCGACCCTGGTCCGGGCGGGCGGCCCGCCCACGCCTACGCCGCCGCGCGCTGCCGGACACCCGTCGCCGCCTCGGTGAGCAGTTCGAGGGCGGCATCCAGGGCCGGGTCGTCGCCCGGCTGATCCGGCTCGGCCGCGACGACGACGTCCGGCTGTATTCCCTTGCCGTGCACCCAGGTCTTGTTCGGCGTCAGCCAGCGGGCGATCGTCAGCCGGAAGCCGCCATGGTCGCCCTCGAGCTGGGTCCACTGCTGGACCGTCCCCTTGCCGAACGTCGTCGAACCCACGATCGTGGCGCGCCCCCGGTCCTGGAGCGCCCCGGCCACGATCTCGGAGGCCGACGCGGAGCCGCCGTCCACGAGCACGACCAGCCGGATCGCGGGATCCGTCGCCGCGCCCCCGGCCTCGACCCGGGTCTCGGTCTGGTTCCCCTGCGCGTCCTGCTCCCAGAAGATCGTCCCGTCGGCTAGGAACTGGCTGACGATGTCGCGGGCGGCAGTCACGAACCCACCGGGGTTGCCCCGCAGGTCCAGGATCAGCTGGCGGCGACCCGCAGCGACCTTCTCGGCCACGACCCGGTCGAACTCCTCGGACGCGTGATCCGAGAATCCGGACAGCCTGATGTACGCGACCGTGCCGCCGGCCAGGTCCTCGACCTCGACCTCCGGCGACACGATCACCGCCCGGACGATCTCGACGTCGAACGGCGCTCCCGCGTCCCGCTCGATGGTCAGCCGGACCGCGGTGTCCTTGGGTCCCCGGATTCGGCCGCGGGCCTCGTCCACGGTCAGCCCCTCGAGCGCCGTCCCGTCGATGTGGGTGATGACATCTCCGGGCCGGAGGTCTGCCTTGTCGGCGGGCGAGTCCGTGATCGGCGCGACCACCACCAGCCGGCAGTCCGGGGCGAGGGTCGTGCACGACGCGGTGTCGCCGCTCGCGTCCACCGTGCCGATCGTGGCGCCGATCCCCTCGAACTCGCCCGAGATGTCCTGGAGGGTCGCCCGGAACTCCTCGGACGTGAGGTACGCCGAGTAGGGGTCGTCGAGCGCGGCGATCATGCCCTTGATCGCGCCCTCGACCAGCGCCTTGCGGTCGATCTCGTCGCCGCCCGCCCATCGCTCCGTGATCGCATGGTAGGAGTCCCAGAACGGCTGCCACGCCTCGGCCTCGCCCGACGGCGTGCCGGGGGTCAGCGCCGCGTGACGGCCCAGCGTCCAGCCCGACGCGAACAGCGCCGTGCCGGCGAGCACGGCGACCACCGTGATCGCGACCAGGAGCGAGGTCGAGCGCCGCGCAGGCAGGGCGACCGGCGGGGCGCTGACGGGCGCCGTGGAGACCGGCTCGGCGACGGGCTGGTTGACCCGGTCGGTCGTGGCCGGTGATGCGGGGTCAGCGGGGGTGAGATCGGGTTCGAACGACATGCGCCTGTCTCGTGGAGGGAAGCGGACCGACAGCGTACAGCCGGACCCGATGACGGGCCGCGGAGGTCTCCGATGACGCCCGCGGGCGGCTACCGGATGAGGTACGTCCGGACGGACACCCACGAGCCGAGCACGCCGAGCCCGAGGCCCGTCGCGAGCACGATCGCGGCGGTGTCGCGCGCGAGCGAGCCCAGCTGGAGCGGGAGCACGTTGAAGAACCCGACCATCGCCTGGGACAGCGGATCGGCCGCCGCCACCAGGAGCCCCAGCGCGATCAGCGCGCCCAGCAGGCCCACCAGGGCCCCCTCGAACACGAACGGCCAGCGGATGAACGCGTCAGATGCCCCCACCAGCCGCATGATCTCGATCTCCTCGGCCCGTGCGACGACCGCCAGCCGGATCGTGTTCACGATGATGAACAGCACGATCACTCCCACGATCGCCACCATCGCGACGCCGGCCGTCCGGACGAATGTCGTCACGGTCAGCACCCGGTCCACGAGCGCCTGGATGTTGAGCACGTTGCGGACGATCGGCTCGGTCTCGGACTGGAGTGCGTCGGTCACCGTCCGGAGGTCCGCCGGCGACCGCAGCTTCACGTTCACGCTGGCGTACAGCGGGTTTGCCTCCAGGTAGCGCGTCAGGTCCTCGCGGCCCTGCGCCGCCTGGGCCTCCCTGAACCGGCGCAGCGCCTCGTCCCGGGAGACGTACTCGACCGACGCCACCTCGGGCATCGCCTCCAGGCGCACGATGAGGTCGTCGGTCTGGCTCTGGGTGGCGTTGTGCTGGAGGTAGGCCACCACCTCGACCTTCTGCTCCACGAAGCCGAGGCTGGCCAGCAGCACGTTCTGGAGGACGAAGAACCCGGCCAGCAGCAGCAGCATCAGGACCATCGTCAGCGTGGCGGCGAGGCTCATCAGGGCGTTCCGCCAGAAGCCCTGCCAGGCCCGGCGCAGCGAGAACACGACGAACGTGATCACGGCTCAGTCCTCGCGGTGGTAGCCGGCGCCCGTCTCGTCACGGATGACCCGCCCGTCCTCCAGCGCGACCACGCGCTTGCGGAGCGCCGTCACCACCTCGGCGTCGTGGGTGGCCATCAGGATCGTGACCCCGAGCTCGTTGATGCGCAGCAGCAGCTGGATGAGCTCCCAGCTGATCACCGGGTCCAGGTTGCCGGTCGGCTCGTCCGCGATGATGATCCGCGGGTCGTGGACCAGGGCGCGGGCGATCGCCGTGCGCTGCTGCTCGCCGCCCGACAGTTGGGCCGGGTACTGCGGTGCCTGGGCCGTGAGCCCGACCAGCGCCAGCACCCGATCCACCGCCGGCCGGATCCGGCTGCGCGGCGTCCCGGTGACCTCGAGCGCGAAGGCGACGTTCTCCCAGACCGTCTTGCGCGGCAGCAGCTTGAAGTCCTGGAACACGATGCCGATCTTGCGGCGGACCCTGGGCACCGCCCGCCGACCGATCCGGGCGAGGTCGTCACCGTCCACGATCACCACACCCCGGGTCGCCAGCTCGTCGCGGATGAGCAGCTTCATGATCGTGGACTTGCCCGCGCCCGACGGCCCGACGAGGAACACGAAGTCGCCCTCGGGCACGACGAGGTCGACGTCCTTGAGCGCCTCCTTCCCGTTCGGGTAGCGCATCGTGACGTCGTGCAGGACGACGACGGGGTGGTCCGGCCGCGGCTCGTGTCCGCGACCGGTCAGGCGGTCGAACAGGGACGGCGGCGTGCTCGGCGGGGCGACGGTCATCGGCTTGCTCGGTGACGGATGGTCTCGACGAGGGCTGGCATGCCAGCCCGGGTGTCCGCTCCGCCCACGGGCACGATCGGGGGAGTCACGTCCGGCGAGGCTAGCACCGCCGGGCCGATCGTGCCCGACGACCGGCCCCTGTCCAACGCCGGCGGCGGGTTCGGCGGGCCGGCTACACCATCGCCAGCGAGATCGGGGCGTAGCGCTCGAACGGGTGCCCGGGCGTGGACCAGCAGATCAGGCCCGGGAAGCCGTCGAACCGGAGGCCGGCCTCGAGCAGCATCCGCATCGCGCGGTCCGACGTTCCCGGCACCCACATCGCCACGGGCCCCAGCGCCGGGACGCCGCGGACCGCCGCGCCGATCAGGACCGGCGACAGGTCGGGGTCCAGCGCCGCGACCGGCCCCAGCCTCCCGACGCTCGATCCGTAGGCGTACCCGAGCGGCCGGCCGTCGCCCCGGTCCCGGAGCAGGAACCCGGCCCGCCCTTCGCGCCGCAGCCACGCGTGGTCCCGCCCATGTGCCGACCCGACGATCGCCCGGTCGAGCCCGTCCACGAGATCCGCGAGGCGCCGGGTGCCGTCCGGGCCGCCGCCGCCCTGGGCGACGATCGCCTCGAACGGCACGGGATCCACGGACGCCGGTGGCAGCGGCAGGGCGTCCCAGCGCCGCACCTCGCCGAACAGCCGCCAGATCGGGATCCGGGGCACCATCCCCCGGCGCGCGTACAGGCCGTTCGAGATCGGCTGGACGGCGTCGGTGCACATGCCCCAGGTGTGGATGCCGGTGTCGAGCGGCTCGTCCGGCCCGGGGACGGCGGGGCCACCGGGGTCCACGTCCCGGCCGGCCTGCGCCCGGTCCATCAGTGCCTGCCCGATCCCGCCGCCCTGCGCCGCCGGGTCCACGAACAGCATGGCCAGGAACCACAGGCCGTCGCGAACCGACGCGCTGGCGAACCCGATCAGCTCGTCGCCACGGGTCGCGACCCAGAACCGCTCAGGGTCGGTGGACAGGAGATGCGCGAACAGCCGGCGCAGGGGCGCCAGGTCGTCGGGCATGGACGGCTGGTTCAGCCGCGCTTGGTAGTCCTCGATCCCCGCCTTCCAGATCCGGCCGCAGGCGTCGAGGTCCGCCTCGCGGCCCGGCCGGTAGGCGACGGGATCCGTCGCACGCCGCGGGGTGGGCGGGGGCGCGGCCACGGATCAGTCCGCCGTGTCGTCGGCCGCGGGCGGGCGGCCGGTCGCCAGCCGCTCCAGCTCGGCCTGCATGAACGCGTCAAGGTCCCCGTCCAGCACGGCCCCGGTGCTGGACGTCTCGTACGCGGTCCGCAGGTCCTTGACCATCTGGTAGGGGTGCAGCACGTACGACCGGATCTGGTTTCCCCAGCCCGCGGTCACGTGTTCGCCGCGGAGCTTGCGCAGCTCTTCCTCGCGCTTCTCGAGCTCCAGCTCGAGCAGCCGTGACTTGAGCACCCGGATGGCGAGCTCCCGGTTCTGGGTGGCGGATCGCTCGTTCTGGCAGGTGACCACGATGCCGGTCGGGATGTGCGTCAGCCGGATCGCGGACTCCGTCTTCTGGACATGCTGGCCGCCCGCGCCGGACGAGCGGAAGGTGTCGGTCCGGATCTCGTCCCAGTTGAGCTCGATCTCGACGTCCTCGTCCGCCTCGGGCATGACCTCGACCAGCGCGAACGTCGTCTGGCGCCGCTTCTGCGCGTCGTAGGGGCTGATCCTCACGAGGCGGTGGACGCCGCGCTCGGCCCGCAGCCAGCCGTAGGCAAACCGCCCGTCCACCGTGACCGTGGCGCTCTTGATCCCGGCCTGCTCGCCCTCCTGGGAGTCCACGATCGTGGCCCGGAACCGGTGGCGTTCCGCCCAGCGGAGGTACATGCGCAGCAGCATCTCCGCCCAGTCCGTCGCCTCGGTGCCGCCGGCGCCCGCGCTGATCGTCAGGACGGCGTTCTTCGCGTCGTACTCGCCGGAGAACAGGAGCAGCGTCCGCTCTCGCTCGAACTCGGCGCGCAGGGCGTCCGCCTCCCGCTCGATGTCCGCCTCGGTGTCGGCGTCCGGCGTGTCCTCGAGCAGGCCCAGCAGCTCGACCAGGTCGTCGGCGCGCTTCTCGAGGGACCGCCACAGGGTGATCTCGTCGCGCAGGCCCTCGGCCTCGCGGAGGGACTTCTGCGCCGCGCGCTGGTCGTCCCAGAAGCCCGGTTCGCTGGCGCGCGCGTCAAGCTCGGCTACGCGGGTCTCCTTGACGGCGAGGTCAAAGACGCCCCGAGGTCGCCCGGATCCGCTCGGCCAGGTCGCGGGTGGACGCGGCGTCCACTAGCTCCGCACCCTGAGATCCTGGAGCAGGATCGGACGGAGCTCGATCAGCCGCAGGGCCGTCTTGCTCCGGGCGACGACGGGGTTCACGCAGGGACAGTAGCCGTTGTGAGGGCAGACGCCACAATTGCCATCGCAGTCGAGGGCGGCGGCGTAGCTGCAGGTCCGGCAATCCCGTTCGCACGCGATCAGATCGACGAACTGGGCTTCCTCAGCCTGCTTCACTCATCCCTCTCTCTCGCTCTCCGCTGTCGATCGGGCGTGACGTTTCGGGACGGGGGCGCCGGTGCGTCGGGGGCGCGGTCGTGGGCGTGGGCGCCGGTCCCTGGTGGCGAAGAACTGACCGCGAGTATATGAGAGGGTCCCGCGGACGCCAAGGGGTGGAACGCCGTTCCGGCGCGAAATTCGCGCCTCGTGACGCTCCGCCCCGGCCTACTCGCCGGCCCGCTCGACCGCCGGCGCG
>MGOE01000133.1:61601-69068 GCA_001797035.1 Chloroflexi bacterium RBG_16_72_14 | reverse complement strand
AAGCACACCGCGAGCGCACCGAGCTCGTGGACGGTCGCCCGCATCCGGCGGCCGGGATCCTGCTGCACCGGCGACCTGGGCGTGGGTGACCCGAAGGCGTCGATGCCCAGGTCGCCGGCGATCCGCAGCACCCGCAGCATGTGCGTGGGATCCGACACGAACAGCGCGGACCGCATGCCGCGCTGCTCGAGCATCTCCGCGACCCTGCGCAGCGAGGCGAGCGTGTTGTGGCCCTCGTCCTCGCCGAAGATCGCCTCCTCCGGCACGCCGTGCTCGACGGCGTACGCGCGGGCGACCGCGGCCTCCGTGGTGCGGTCGCCCGCGAGCTTGCCGCCGGTCACGACGAATGCCTTCGCGAGGCCGGCGTGCCACAGGGAGACGGCATGGTCCAGGCGCGCCTCGAACACCGGGGACGGGCTGCCGTCGTACTGCGCGGCGCCGAGGACGACGATCGCGTCCACCGGGCGCTGCTCGTCGCGGTCACCCTGCTGCCAGATGCGCAGTGTCGCGAACCCCGCCACGAGGGCGACGGCGAGGCCCCCGGCGAGCGTCAGGCGCACGAGATCGCGGCTTCGGGAACGGGTCAGGCCCCGTGACACTTCTTGTACTTCTGCCCCGAGCCGCACCAGCACGGGTCGTTGCGTCCGATCCGCGCTCCCGAGGGGGTGTGACCGGGCCGCGCGTCCGTGGCGCCGCCGGCTCCTGCGCCCGGCGCCTCGCGTGCACCCCGCATCGGGTCGGCGGGGAGGCCCGCCAGGGGGCCGGACGCCGCGCCCCGACGGAGCACGCCCTGACCGGCGGCGAGGGGTCGCGTGGCGGGCCGAGCCCCGCCTGGCAGCTGGCCGTTGCCGGAGTCCGCCGTGCCGTCGGTGCCCGCGCGGGCGGGTTGGCCGGGCCCGGGCAGGCTCATCACGCCCGACGGCGGCGGTGCCGGCTGACGTGTGACGGTGACGCGGAAGATCGAGGTGGCGACCTGGCGCCGGATGAGCTCGCGGAGCTCCTCGTACAGCCGGTACGCCTCGCGGCGGAACTCGTTGAGCGGGTCCTGCTGGGCATAGCCTCGGAGCCCGATGCCCCGCCGCATGTCGTCCACCTCGGTGAGGTGCTCCACCCACAGGCTGTCGATCGTGCGCAACAGCACGACGCGCTCCACCTGCGACCAGACCTCCTCGCCGTGCTCCTGCTCCCTGGCCTCGAGCTTCGCGTCCACGAGGTCGCGCACGTGCTCGACCAGCGCGTCACGGCTGACCGCCGCCTCCTCGAGGTCCGGTTCGGAGGTGCCCGGGCCGTCGAGTCCCATCGCCCGCAGCGCCGCCGCCAGCCCCTCGAGGTTCCACTCGGACGGCGACAGGCTGCCGAGGTACGTGTCGGCCATGGCCTCGACCTCTGCGTCCAGGAACTCTCGGACGGTGCCGGTGAGGTCCTCGTTGCGGAGGACCTTGTCACGCTCGGCGTAGATCGTCTCGCGCTGCTTGTTGATGACGTCGTCGAACTCGACCACCCGCTTGCGGATGTCGAAGTTGAAGCCCTCGACGCGGGTCTGGGCGCTCTCGATCGTCTTGGACACCAGGCGCGACTCGATCGCGACGTCGTCCTCGAGCCCCATGCGCTCCATCAGGCCGGCGACCCGCTCCGAGGCAAACCGCTTCATGAGGTCGTCGTCCAGCGACAGGTAGAAGCGCGAGGACCCGGGGTCGCCCTGGCGCGCCGCCCGGCCGCGCAGCTGGTTGTCGATCCGGCGGCTCTCGTGCCGCTCGGTGCCGATGATGTGCAGGCCGCCCGCATCGACCACCTTCTCGTGGTCCACGGCGACGATCGACTTCGCCTGGGCGAGGGCCGCGTCGTAGGTTGGCGTGTCGACCTCGGCCGGGTTGAGCCCCTGCTTGTGCAGGATGTCGGACGCGAGGCCGGCCGGGTTGCCGCCCAGCTGGATGTCCGTGCCGCGGCCGGCCATGTTGGTCGCGATCGTGACCGCGCCGCTGCGGCCGGCCTGGGCCACGATCCCGGCCTCGCGCTCGTGGAACTTGGCGTTGAGCGTCTCGTGGCTGACCCCGCGGCGCTTGAGCAGCGTGCTCAGGACCTCGGACTTCTCGACGGACACGGTGCCGACCAGCACGGGGCGCCCGGCGGTGGTCATCTCCTCGATCTCGTCGATCAGCGCGTTGAACTTGGACGTCTCGTTCTTGTAGACGAGGTCCGGGTAGTCGTCGCGGATCATCGGCCGGTGGGTGGGGATCGCCACGACCTCGAGCCCGTAGATCTTGTGGAACTCTTCGGCCTCGGTCATGGCGGTGCCGGTCATCCCGGCCAGCTTGTCGTACAGCCGGAAGTAGTTCTGGAACGTGATCGTGGCCAGGGTGCGGCTCTCGCGCTGGACCCGCAGGCCCTCCTTGGCCTCGATCGCCTGGTGGAGGCCCTCGCTCCAGCGGCGGCCGGGCATCTTCCGGCCGGTGAACTCGTCAACGATGATGATCTCGCCGTCCTCGACGATGTAGTCGCGGTCCCGCTTGTACAGCGCATGGGCCTTGAGCGCGGAGTCGAAGTGTCGGGCGAGCCGTGGGTCCGCGTCGTAGAGGTTCTCGACGCCGAGCAGCTGCTCGATCTTCTCGATGCCGTCCTCGGTCGGCGAGACCGCCTTGTCCTTGAGGTCGACGAAGTAGTCGCCGCCCTCCTCGGCACCCTCGGGCCGCGACCTGAGGCGCGGGACGAGCCGGGCGAAGGTGAAGTACAGGTCCGCCGACTCCTCGGCCTGGCCCGAGATGATCAGCGGGGTCCGCGCCTCGTCGATCAGGATGTTGTCCACCTCGTCCACGATCGCGAAGGCCCGCTCGCGCTGCACCCGCTGGTCAAGCTCGAGGACCATGTTGTCGCGCAGGTAGTCGAAGCCGAACTCGTTGTTGGTGCCGTAGGTGATGTCCGCCGCGTAGGCCTCGCGGCGTTCCACCGGGCGCAGGTTGATCAGCCGCTCGTCGCTGGTGGGGTATCCGGGCTCGAACAGGTACGAGGTGTCGTGGGTGATGACGCCCACCGACAGGCCAAGGAAGTGGTACACGGGGCCCATCCACTGCGCGTCGCGCCGCGCGAGGTAGTCATTCACCGTGACCACGTGGGCGCCCCGGCCGGCGAGGCCGTTGAGGACCGCCGCCAGCGTCGGGACGAGGGTCTTGCCCTCGCCGGTGCGCATCTCGGCGATCTTCCCCTGGTGGAGGACCACGCCGCCGATCAGCTGGACGTCGAAGTGGCGCATGTCCAGGGTGCGGCCCATCGCCTCGCGGGCCGCCGCGAACACCTCTGGGATCGCGCCGTCGAGCGCGGCCTCGAGACGCTCGTTGTGGCGCTTTCGGCGCGCCTTGGCGAGGTCCCGGCGACGCTCGAGGTCCGGGTGGTGGAGCTCGTCTTCTGACGGCTCCTCCGGCTCCGCTGCTTCGGTGATGTCCGCGCGGATGACCGCGATCCGATCGCGGATCGCCTCGTCGGGGAGGGCCTGGTATTCGGCCTCGAGGTCGTTGATCTCGTCGACGAGGGGCTGGATCCTGCCCACCTCGCGGTCGTTGGTATCGAAGAATCGGGAGAGGAAGCGCATGGCCGGGTGAGTATAGGGCGCGAGGCCCGAACGCCCGGCTGGCGCCGAGACCGTGCCGCGGGCGGCGGGCGATCGTCAGGGCTGGGCGATGCTGCCCGGGCCGGGCAGGGGCGGCCCCTGCTCCGGGATGGCGATGCCGCCGTTGACCGCCACGACATCGTCGAACACCGCGACGTCGTCGATCATCACCCCTCCCCCGAACCGGACCGGGCCCCGCTGGACCATCAGCCCGTCGGGCGCCCAGCCGAGCGAGCTGCCGACGACCGTCCCGCCGTTCGGGAACATGGTCGCGGCGATGGCGGCCGCCGCGAATACGAGCCCGGTCCCGAGCCCGAGGACGCCGGTGACGGCCAGCCCGGATCGCATCTGGTCAGCCGCCGTTCGCGGCCCCCGTGTCGATCTCGATCCGGTCGACCTCAATCTCGATGTCACCCTGGGGGCCGATGGGCGCCGGCATCGGCACGGCGATGCCCGGCTTCCCGAACCCGCGCTCCCACATCACGGAGTTGCCCGGCACCACGGTGCCGCCGGGAAGGATCGTCGCGGCGAGGGCCGCGGCCGTGAACGTCAACGCGGTCCCGCCGCCGAGGATGCCGGTACAGATGAGGATTCGTCGCATCGCGGTCCCCCGACGTCCGGGTCGCCAGCCCGGTTCCCTAGCCCCAGAAGCTGGTGCCGTACCCGACGACGACCAGCACGAACGTGATCAGCCCCAATCCCACCCAGAATGCGACCGCCCGGCCGGTCGAGGTGGGGTTGACCTCGGCGTTGGCCAGCTCGGGCAGCTTGCCGCCCCGGAGGGCGGCGCCCCAGCGCGGCGAGCGGAGGTTGTTCCGCCAGTTCTGGTCCGTGACGGGCCGGACCTCGAGGCCGCCCTTGCCGTCCGGGCGGTGCAGCTGCAGGCTCATGCGTCTCCGAATGATCGGGCCGGTCAGGCGCCGGCCGGTGCGGGCATGGCTGATGGTACGTCGTCGCCTGACGCCGGATCGCGATCCGCGCTCCCGCCGCCCGCGCCGTCGTTCGCGGCCAGGCCGTCCTCCCACAGGAGCATCTCCTGGGTGAACGAGACCTCCGACGAGAACAGCGCCCCGACGGACTCGCCCCGGTGGATCCGCCTGATGGCCTCGCCGATCAGCGGCGCGACGGACAGGACCTTGATCTGCGGGGCGTGCTTGGAGGCCGGCAGCGGGACCGAGTCGGTGATCACCACCTCGCGCAGCGTAGAGTTCGCGATCCGCTCGGCCGCCGGGTCCGACAGGACGCCGTGCGTGGCACAGGCGTAGATCTCGTCCACGCCCTCGCGCTCGAGCGCCCGGGTGATCTCGATCAGCGTCCCGGCCGTGTCGATCTCGTCGTCCACGATGATCGCCTTCCGCCCGCTGACCTCGCCGATGACGTTGATCACCTCCGCGCGGTCCAGGTTCCCGTGGCGGCGCTTCTCCACGATGGCCAGCGGCGCATCCAGGATCTCCGCGAACGCGCGGGCCCGTTTGGCGAAGCCGAGATCCGTGACCACGACGCACTCGTCGAGGTGCTTGTCCAGGAAGTAGCGTGACAGGATGTGGACCGCCGTGAGCTCATCCACCGGGATGTTGAAGAACCCCTGGATCTGGCCCTGGTGGAGATCCATCGTGAGGATCCGGTCCGCGCCCGCGACCGAGATCATGTCCGCGACGAGGCGGGCCGTGATCGGGACTCGCGGCTGGTCCTTCTTGTCGGACCGGCCGTACGCGTAGTACGGCACGACCGCCGTGATCCGGCCGGCGGACGCCCGCTTGAAGGCGTCGATCATGATCAGCAGCTCCATGATCGACTGGTTGACCGGGCGGCACGTGGGCTGCACCACGAACACGTCCTTCTCGCGGACGTTGTCCAGGATCCGGACGAAGATGTTCTCGTTGGCGAACTGGAACACCTCGGCCTGACCCGGCTCGCCCCCCAGCCAGTGCGCGATCTTGCGTGCGAGCTCGGGGTTCGCGTTGCCGTGGTAGATCTCGAACTGGTCCGCGTACACGGCTGCCTCTCGTTCGCCGAAGGCGGTCACGACGAGCGTCCCTGTCCCGATTCGTTCGGCCCGCCACCGGGCTGGTCGGGGCCGTCATTGTCGCCGATGGCCCCGCGGTCCGCCAGCCCCGGCCGGAAGGCAGCGATGGCGGCCACGCTGTCGCCCTCGGCCAGCCGCATGACGATCACGCCGCGGGCCTGCGAGGAGTACCGGTTGATGGTCCGGGTCTCGGTCCGGATGACCTGGCCGCCGGAGGAGATGAGGACCAGCTCCTCGTCCTCGTCGGTGACCTGCTGGACCGCAGCCACGAGCCCGGTCTTGCGGCCCTCGAGGGCGATCAGCCGCACGCCCTGCGGCCCGCGCCGCATGGTGCGGAACTCGCTCAGGCGGACGCGCTTGCCGTAGCCGGTCTCCGTCAGCACGAGGAGGTCGGCGCCCGGGTCCACGACGCTCATGCCCACCACCTGGTCGGCCTTGTTGGCCAGCCGGATGCCGATCACGCCACCGGCCGGCCGGCCCATCGCCCGCACGTCAGCCTCGTTGAACCGGGCAATCTTGCCCATCGCGGTCGCGATGATCACGTCCTCGTGCCCGCTCGAGACGTCCACCCAGGCGAGCTCGTCATCGGGGTCCAGGGTGATCGCGATGATCCCCGTGGACCGCACGCGCTCGAACTGCTCCAGGGCCGTCTTCTTGATGATCCCCTTGCGGGTCGCGAGCACGAGGAAGTGTCCCGGCTCGAAGTTGGGCAGGCAGATCGTCGCCACCGGCACCTCGCCCGAGTCGACCTGGACACCGGGGAGGTTGATGATCGCCATGCCCTTCGCCTGGCGCGAGGCGTCGGGGATCGCGTGGACCTTGGCCGAGAACACCCGGCCCCGGTTGGTGAAGAACAGCGCCCAGTCGTGGGTGTTGGCGACCAGCAGGTGCTCGACCGCGTCCTCCTCGCGCGTGACGTGCCCGATGATCCCCTTGCCGCCGCGATGCTGCCGGCGGTAGGTCGCGACCGGCTGGCGCTTGATGTAGCCCCGGCGGCTGATGGTCACGACGACGTCCTCGTCGGCGATCAGGTCCTCGTCGGTCATCTCGCGGCTCGAGTCGTCCACCACGCGGGTGCGCCGATCGCCGGCGTACTTGCGCTTCAGCTCCGCGAGCTCGTCCTTGATGATCGAGAGCACGCGGGCCGGGTTGGCCAGGATGTCCTCGAGCTCCGCGATGAGCTGGATGACCGCGAGGTACTCGTCCTCGATCTTCTGGCGCTCGAGCGCGGCCAGGCGGGCGAGGCGCATGTCGAGGATTGCCTGCGCCTGGGCCTCGGACAGTGCGAACCGGGCCATGAGGTTGGTGCGGGCCGCCTCGACGTCCGCGGACTCGCGGATCGTCTTGATGACCGCGTCCAGGTTGTCGAGCGCGATCTTGAGGCCCTCGAGGATGTGGGCCCGGGCCCGCGCCTTCTCGAGATCGAACTCGGTTCGCCGGCGGACGATCTCGCGCCGGTGCTCGATGTAGTGGCCCAGCACGCTCTTGAGCGACAGGGTCTGGGGCTGCCCGTCGACCAGTGCCAGCATGTTGAGGTTGAACGCCGTCTGTAGCGCGGTGTGCTTGAACAGGTTGTTGAGCACCTTGTGCGGGTTCGCGTCCCGCTTGATCTCGATGTAGATCCGCATCCCGTCGCGATCCGACTCGTCGCGCAGGTCCGAGATGCCGTCGAGCTTCTTGTCCTTGACGAGGTCCGCGATCTTCTCGAGCAGCGAGGCCTTGTTCACCTGGTACGGCAGCTCGGTGACGATGATCGCCGTGCGGTCGTTGCGGGTCTCCTCGAACGCGACCTGGGCGCGCATGACGACCCGGCCATGTCCGTGCGCGTACATCTCGCGGA
>MGOE01000133.1:48118-61592 GCA_001797035.1 Chloroflexi bacterium RBG_16_72_14 | reverse complement strand
TGGTCTCCTGTTCGCCAGTGAACGAGTTGCGGCGGGTCTCGAAGCGGAAGATTGAGCCGCCGGTCGGGAAGTCCGGGCCCTTGACCAGGCGGCACAGGTCGTCGTTGGTGACCGTGGGGTCGTCGATCAGGGCCACGGCCGCGTCGGCGATCTCGCCCAGGTGGTGGGGCGGGATGTTGGTCGCCATGCCGACGGCGATGCCCGAGGACCCGTTGATCAGCAGGTTGGGCAGCTTCGCCGGCAGGACCGACGGCTCCTTCTGGGTGCCGTCGTAGTTGTCGACGTAGTCGACCGTCTCCCTGTCGATGTCCGCGAGCATCTCGGCGGAGATCGCGGTCAGGCGCGCCTCGGTGTAGCGCATGGCCGCGGCGCCGTCGCCGTCCACGGAGCCGAAGTTGCCCTGCCCATCCACGAGCGGGTAGCGCATCGAGAAGTCCTGGGCCAGCCGGACCAGGGCGTCGTAGAGCGCCACGTCGCCGTGCGGGTGGTACTTGCCCATGACCTCGCCGACGATCGCGGCGCACTTCCGGTAGGAGCTGGTGGCGGACAGCCCCATCTCGCCCATCGTGTACAGGATCCGCCGGTGGACGGGCTTGAGGCCGTCGCGGACGTCGGGCAGCGCACGAGCGACGATCACGCTCATCGCGTAGTCGAGGTAGGAGGTCTGCATCTCCTCCTCGATGCGGATCGCTCGGACGTTGCCCAGGTCGTCGGTCACGTGGTGGCTCTCCTCCGGTCAGGCGGGGTCGATGGGATGCTCAGGGGCGCGGCGCGATCGGCCGCTCGGCGGGTGGCACGGCGACGCCCAGGCCGACGAAGGCTGCCGCGGCGTCCGCGGCGCGGGACGTCGACGGGGCGCCGGGGCGCTTGCGGATGCCGGCGACGGCAGCGCGGATGCCGTCGGCGGTCTCGATCGGCAGCTTCTCGAGGGCGTCGCGGACGACCCAGGCCCGGTGGCCGTCGTTCGTGCGTACGGCGGTCGCGGCCTCATCGCGCAGGAACGCCGAGGCCTCCCGGGCGTCCACGAGCGTGAGCGAGCGGAGCGCCCACGAGAGGGCCTTCTGGACATCCGGCTCCGCGTCGCCGATGAGGTCGCCGACGATCGCGAGCCCGCGGCGGGCGACCTCCGCCGTGCGGCCCGCCGTCCGGTCCACGTACGGGATCGTGGCGATCGTGGAGCCGACCAGCCGGCGCTCCCAGCGCCAGGGCGAGTACACGAGCTGCTCGAGCTCCGCCCAGCGGTACGGCTCGGCGAGGATGCCCCGTCCGGCCACGTGGGCCAGCGAGTCCACGGTGATCCAGTCCCGCGCCCGGCGGGCCTCCGACCGGACGAGCTGCCACGCCCGCTCCGGGTCCTGGGTGATCGCCCGGTCCAGGAGGGGGAACGCGAGCCAGTGGAGCTCCAGGAGGTCCTGGCGCAGGAGACGATCGGCGACCTCGAGCAGCGTGGCCGTGGAGTCGCGCCGGGTGGCTCCCCGCAGGCCCGCCGTGACGGCGGTGAGCAGCGGCTGGCGGACGCCGAGGATCGGGGCGATGCCCGGCGCGACGCGGCGCTGGCCTTCGAGGTACTCCTCGTCCGCGAGGCGCTCGAGGCCGGCCCGCAGCTCGGCGGCCACGGCCCCGGGGTCCTGGACGAGCTCGCCAGCGCGCCGCCCGAGCGCGAGGGCGTCCGCGCGCCGGGCCGCGACGATGGCACGGCCGCGCTCCGTGGTGGCACTGGGGGCGGTCATCCGGCGTGGTCCACGGTATCGGGCGTCTCGGCGGCGCCGGCTCGGGTCGATGCCGTTGCATCGGGCTCCAGGCGGAATCGGTAGCGCGCCTTGAGCTCCTCCTTGCGGGCTTCCAGCGCGCCCACGAACGTTCCCTCCGCCCGGGCAAGGAGCGTGCCATCCTCGGCATCGAGGACGATGCCCTCGGCGGTCACCAGGCGGCGGCGCACCTCGAGGACGCGGCCCTCGGCGCGGATCGAGCGACCGATCGTGACGGGCTTGCGGAACTCGACGTTCATCCGCGCGGTCACGCCCCACACGTCGTGATCCACGAGCGCCCACGCCATCACCTCGTCCAGGATCGTGCACACGATCCCGCCGTGGGCGATGCCCTCCCAGCCCTCGAAGCGTTCGCCGAGCGTCAGCTCGGTCCAGCAGCGGTCGCCACCCGCATGCAGCTCCAGGTGCAGCCCGTGCACGTTGAGCGCACCGCACGCGAAGCAGTTGTGCGGCGTCATGACGATGCGGCGGCCCCCGATCCGGACGTCGGCGAGGGCGACCGTGGCGTCAGAAGTCAAGGTTCTTCACCTTGCGCGCCTCGGTCTTGATGAAGTCCTTGCGCGGCTCCACGCGCTCGCCCATGAGCATCGTGAAGATCCGGTCGGCCTCGGCGCCCTCCTCGACCTCGACCTGGAGCAGGGTCCGCGTTGCCGGGTCCATCGTCGTCACCCACAGCTGGTCGGCGTTCATCTCGCCGAGGCCCTTGAACCGCTGGACGCTGACGTTCCTGGTCGTGAACTCCCGGACGACGCGATCCCGGTCCTTCTCGGACTGGGCGTACTTCGTCACCTTCCCGGTCGAGATCCGGTACAGCGGCGGCTGCGCGATGTACAGGTAGCCGGAGTCGATGACCTCAGGCATGTGACGGTAGAAGAAGGTCAGCAGCAGGGTCCGGATATGGGCGCCGTCCACGTCCGCGTCGGTCATGATGATGATCCGGTGGTAGCGCAGCTTCGAGATGTCGAAGCTGTCGCCGATGCCGGCCCCGAGGGCGATGATCAGGGGTCGCACGTTCTCGGAGCTGAGGATCTTGTCCAGGCGCGCCTTCTCGACGTTGAGCAGCTTGCCGCGCAGCGGCAGGATCGCCTGGAAGCGCCGGTCGCGGCCCTGCTTCGCGGAGCCGCCGGCGGAGTCGCCCTCGACGATGTACAGCTCGCTCTTGGCCGGGTCCCGTTCCTGGCAGTCCGCCAGCTTGCCGGGCAGCGAGAGGCCGTCGAGGGCGCCTTTGCGGATGACGAGGTCACGCGCCTTGCGCGCGGCCTCGCGGGCCCGAGCCGAGGTGAGGCACTTCTCGATGATCCGCCGGCCATCGGCAGGGTTCTCCTCGAGATGTTGCGAGATCGCGTCGGCGACGGCGCCCTCGACCTGCCCGGCGACCTCGGGGTTGCCGAGCTTGGCCTTGGTCTGGCCCTCGAACTGCGGATCGGTGAGCTTCACGCTCACGACCGCAGTCAGGCCCTCGCGCACGTCGTCGCCGGACAGGTTGGCGTCCGACTCCTTGAGGATGCCCGAGCGCCGTGCCCACTCGTTGAGGGACCGGGTGAGGGCACGACGGAAACCCGTGATGTGGCTACCCCCGTCGGGCGTGTTGATGTTGTTCGCGAACGAGAGCAGGTTCTCGGCGTAGGTGTCGTTGTACTGCAGCCCGACCTCGATCGAGGTCGTACCCTCCCGGCGCTCCGTGTAGATGGGTCGGCTGTGGAGCGTTTCCTTGTTCCGGTTGAGGTGCCGGACGAACGAGACGAGACCGCCCTCGAAGTAGAACGACCGCTCACGTTCCGTTCGATCATCCCGCAGCGTGATCCACACCCCCTTCGTGAGGTAGGCGGATTCGCGGAGCCGCTGGACGATCGTCTCGAACACAAGGTCGGTCGTCTCGAACATCTCCGCGTCGGGTCTGAACGACGTGAGCGTGCCTCGCCGGTCGGCCTGCGGGCCGATCCTCTTGACCGGGCCCAGGGGCTCACCCCGGCTGTATTCCTGGGCCCATACCCCGCCGTCGCGGGAGCTCTCGACGCGCAGCCACTCGGAGAGCGCGTTGACGACGGACACACCCACCCCGTGAAGGCCGCCTGACACCTTGTAGCCGCCGCCGCCGAACTTCGCCCCGGCATGGAGGACGGTATGGACCACCTCGAGCGCATCCTTGCCGGTCGGGTGTCGCCCAACCGGAACGCCGCGGCCGTCGTCCTGGACGGTCACCGTGCCGTCCGCCCGGATCGTGACGCGGATGGTGGTCGCGAATCCGGCCATGGCCTCGTCGATCGAGTTGTCCACGACCTCCCAGACCAGGTGGTGGAGGCCGCGTACGTCGGTCGAGCCGATGTACATCCCGGGACGCCGTCGGACAGGATCGAGGCCCTCGAGCACCTGGATGCTTGCGGCGCCGTACTCGCCGGCCGGTGCGGCCTTCGCCTTCCGTCCGCCGGGGGCGCGGCCGTTGGTGTTCGCGGTCCGCTGCCGATCGCCGACGTCCGTCACGCAGTTCCTCCGATCAGGCGCTCGTAGAGCCGGGCCAGCTCCTCGTCGCTGTAGTACTCGATCACGATTCGGCCGCCCTTGCGCGACCGGCTGAGGCTCACCTTGGTGCCGAGCCGCTGACGGAGGGCCTCCTCGACGCGCTCGAGGTCCGGGTCCAAGCGGGGTCGGGGTGCTGGCGTCCGCGGCTCGCGTGGCTCCCGGAGGCGCCGGACGAGCTCCTCGGTCTGGCGGACCGACAGGTCCTGGCCGAGCACCGTCGAGAGGACATGGGCCTGGCCGCCCGGCTCGAGGCCCCCGAGTGCGCGCCCGTGTCCCTCGGTCAGCCGGCCGTCGGCGATCGTCGCCTGCACGTCGGGGTGCAGGTCGAGCAGGCGGAGGGTGTTGGCCACGGTGGCGCGGGCCTTGCCCACGCGTTCCGCGACACGTTCCTGCGTGAGCCCGAACTCCGAGATCAGCTGGCGGTACGCAAGCGCCTCGTCGATCGGGTCGAGGTCCGAGCGCTGGACGTTCTCGACGAGCGCGACCTCGAGCTGGTCCTCGTCGGCGAGCTGGCGGACGACGGCCGGGATCCGCTCGAGGCCAGCGAGGCGCGCGGCCCGCACGCGCCGCTCGCCGGCGATGAGCCGGTAGCCGTCGAGCGTCTCGGTCACCAGGACTGGCTGGAGCACGCCGTGCTCCCGAATGCTCGCCGCGAGCTCCTCGAGCGCAGCCTCGTCCATGCGGTGGCGGGGCTGGAACGGGTTCGGGGCGACGCGCACGAGCGGGACGTCCACGATCATGGACGGCGAGGCCGCACGCTGCGGGATCAGCGAGGCGAGCCCGCGACCGAGCGCGGACGTGGGGCGGTCGGACCTGAGCGTCATGCGGGCGTTCCGGCCATCAACGGACTCGCGTCGGCCCGGGCAATGACCGTCTCCCTGCAGGGGGCGTCTGCCGGCGGTGCGGTGGTCGGGTCGTCCGGCTCGGCCGTCCCGTGCCGGCGTGCGCGAAGCTCGCGGGCGAGGGAGGCGTACGCCTCTGCGCCCTTGGAGTCCGGCCGGTAGAGCGCGATGGGGAGCCCGTGGCTCGGCGCTTCGGACAGGCGGACGCTCCGGGGGACGATGGTCCGGAATACCGCGTCGCGGAGGTGTCGGCGGACCTCGCCGGCAACCTCCGCCGAGAGGTTCGTGCGGCCGTCGTACATGGTGAGCACCACCCCCGAGATGGCGAGAGCCGGATTGAGGTGGTCGCGGACCAGGTTGATCGTCGCGATGAGCTGGGTCAGGCCCTCCAGCGCGTAGTACTCGCACTGGATGGGGATCAGCACGGAGTCGGCGCCGGTCAGGGCGTTGACGGTGAGGAGTCCGAGCGACGGCGGGCAGTCCACGAGGACCCAGTCCCACGCGTCGCGCTCCTCGTGGAGGACACGACCGAGGCGACGCTCACGGCCCTCGATCGTCGTCAGCTCGATCTCGGCGCCGGCCAGGGCGATGGACGAGGGCACGATCCTCACCCCCTCGACCGGCGTGGCGACGTGGAGCCTGGCCAGCGGAAGGCCGTCGACAAGGGCGTCGTAGACAGACCCGTCCACGGTGCTGCGATCGATGCCGAACCCGCTGGTCGCGTTGCCTTGGGGGTCGAGGTCGATGACGAGGACGCGGTCACCGAGGAGGGCCAGGTAGGTTGCGAGATTGACCACCGTGGTGGTCTTCCCGACGCCGCCTTTCTGGTTCGTGCAGGCGATCGTCTGGCCCACTCAGCCTCCCGTCCCAATCGTGCTCATGCAGGAAAAGTCTAGCATCGGAGCCCCCCTCCCGGCCGGATCGGACCCAGCCGGACGCCATCATCCGGCGGCCCGATCACCCCGCGCTTATCCGGTCCGGTGCCGGCTGGGCGCCGGCCGCTCCACGTTGCGCCCGCGCAACAGCGAGGCCGAACACGCTCCCGGCGAGCAGCCGCGCCCGGATGTGTTTCACGTGAAACATCGCCGAGTCGGCCCCACGCACGGAGATTGCCCCTTCGCGGCACCCATGGGATACTTCGCCCGAGGTTGCTGTCACCCGTCGTCGCGGTCGCCACCCGCCTGCGCCCGACCGTCGGCTCCACAGCCGAGGATCGAACGCCCCATGCATCTGACCATCGCCGCGGCGCTTGCCGTGGTGGCTGCGCTTGCTGAGTTCACCGTCGTTCCCTACCTGAAGATCGGCGAGGCCACCCCGCACCCGGTCCTCGTCTTCGGTGTCATCTGGGCCATCGCCGGTGGTCTCGAGGCCGGACTCGCCTGGGCCTTTGTCGGGGGCCTGGCGCTCGACATCCTGGGCCAGCGTCCGCTCGGCTCATCGGCCTTCTCGCTGCTGATCGCGGTTGGCGCCGCCTCCGTGATCGGCGGCCTCCTCAGTCGGGTGAGGATCGTCGCCCCCATCGTCGCCACCATCATCGCGAGCCCCCTGTACTCGATGCTCCTGCTGGCCGCAACGACCGCGCTCACGACCGCTCCGCTGACCGGCGCCCCCCTGGAGGCGGTGGTCCCGTCAGCCGTGTATGACGCCGTGCTTGCCGCGATCGCCGGCCCGCTCGCCGTGGCCGTCGTCCTGCGGCGCCGCGAAACGGAACGGGTGGACTGGTGATCGACGCCTATCTCGGCCCGAAGCCGCAGCGCGACCGGCGTCCGCTCCGGTTCCTGACCTTCGGCATCGTCACGATCATGGCGTTCGGCCTGCTGACGAGCCGGCTGGCGTACCTCCAGATCGCCAACGGCGCTGCGTACGCGGAGCGCGCGGAGGCCAACCGGACGGTCGAGCAGGCGATCACGGCGCCCCGGGGGCTGATCTACGACAGCAAGGGCCGGCTGCTGGTGACGAACGTCGCCTCGTTCGCCGTCAAGATCACGCCCGCCAACCTGCCGTTCAGCGAGCGCGAGGACGTCGCGCGCCGGCTGGGTGGGCTCCTGGGCATCGACGCCTCGGACATCCTGACCACGATCGACAGCGCTCCCGGCTCACGCTTCGACCCGGTGCGCGTCGCGCAGGACGTCGCCGAGACGACGGCCCGAGTGGTGTCGGAGTCCGCCGCCGAGCTCCCCGGCGTCACGGTGGTCGTCGAGACGCGGCGCGAGTACCCCGACGGGCCGCTGCTCGCGCACATCCTCGGGTACACGGGCGCGATCGACGGCGGGGCGCTGGAGCGGCTCAAGCCGAGCGGCTATCTGGCCGACGACATGATCGGCAAGGCGGGCGTCGAGGCGACCTTCGAGGCGTCGCTCCGCGGCACCTACGGCCGACAGCTCGTCGAGCGCGACGCCACGGGCAAGGACGTGCAGGTGCTCCAGGTGCTGGAGCAGGCCGTGCCGGGTGCGTCGCTCACGCTGACGATCGATCGGACCGTGCAGCGCGAGGCCACGGCCGCCCTGAAATGGGGCATGAAGGCAGCTGGACTCAAGCGTGGGGTATTCATCGCGATGAACCCCCAGACCGGCGAGATCCTGGCCCTGGTCAGCCTCCCGACCTACAACAACAACCTGTTCGCGAAGGGCATCTCGAACAGCGACTTCCAGAAGCTGTTGAACAACAAGGAGAAGCCGCTCACCAACCACGCGGTCCAGGCCCACTACCCGCCGGGTTCGACGTACAAGCTGGTCGCCGGAACCGGCGGCCTGCAGGACAAGAAGATCACGCCGTCGACACGGCTGCGGACGCGCGGCTACCTGACGCTGGGCTCGACCAGGTTCTACGACTGGAACCGGCGCGGGTTCGGCCTGTGTGACCTGAACTGCGGGTTCGGCCACTCGTCCGACACGTACTTCTTCCAGGTGGCCGGGATGCTCGGTGCCGACCGCCTCGCCTTCTGGGCACGCCAGTACGGGTTCGGCCAGCCGACGGGGATCGACCTGCCGGGCGAGGCCTCCGGGATCGTCCCGTCCAACCAGTGGAAGATGAACGCCCTCGGCCAGCCGATGTTCGCTGGGGAGGTCTACCAGGCCGGCATCGGGCAGGGCTACGACGTCGTCACGCCGATGCAGCTCATCAACGCCTATGCGGCCCTCGCCAATGGCGGCAGGCTCTACCGGCCGCAGCTCGTGAAGGAGATCGTCGGGCCGGACGGCACGGTCATCCAGCCGTTCGAGCCGGACCTCATCCGCAAGATGAAGGTCTCGCAGGGGACGCTGCGCGCCATGCGGCTCGCCGGGCGCTCCACGGTGACGCTGCGCCACACGTACAACCTCGTGGACATGCCCGTCAAGGTGGCCGGCAAGTCCGGCACGGCCGAGTTCGGGACCCGCGACAAGAAGGGCCGCCTGCCGTTCCACTCCTGGTTCGTCGGCTTCGTGGGCAAGAACCCGTACAAGGCCAACTTCGCGAAGACCGATTCGGAGCTGGTGTTCCTCGCCTTTGCCTATGACTCCCGGACGAAGGGCAATGCCGCGACCGAGATCGCGAAGGCCTTCCTGCAGCTCCACTTCCACATCAAGAAGGACTACCTCAACCGCGACCTCCTCAAGCGCGGCAACTTCTACCAGAGCAACTAGCGAGACACGATGCGCGTGATGCGGGCCGAGCCCAGCCGCTTCGCCGATGTGACCGCCAGGTCCGTCGGGGCGGTGTGGCGCGCCTACGACCTGCAGCTCACCACGTACGCCGCGCTGCTCGGCGCGATCGGCCTGGTCATGGCGTACACCAACAGCGTCGAGGCGGGCCAGTCCGTGCTCGAGAACGGCACGGTGTTCTCGCGGGCCCTGATGTGGTCTGGCCTCGCGATGGTGGTGTTCATCACCGTGACCGTGTTCGACTACCGGTGGCTCAAGACGTTGCGGTGGCTGCTGTACGTCACGAATGTCGGACTGCTGCTCCTGACGCTGGCGATCGGTGACGGTGTTGGCGGCTCGGCCCGCTGGGTCCAGCTCGGGCCGGTGACCTTCCAGTTCTCGGAGCTGGCGAAGATCGTGATGATCTCGGTCCTGGCCGCATATCTCGGTGACCGCGAGAGCCGCCTCGACTCGCTGTGGCCGATCCTGGGCGCGGGATTGCTGATGGTCCCGCCGTGGGTCCTCGTCATGATGCAGCCCGATCTCGGCACGTCCCTCGTGCTGATCGCGATCCTGGCCGGGATGCTGTTCATGTCCGGTGCCAGCCTCAAGTGGCTGATCGCCGGCGCCCTCGCGACCGTCCCGGCGGCCCTGATCGGGTGGACGTACGTCCTGCGCGACTACCAGAAGGAGCGGATCCTTTCGTTCCTCAATCCGGTCGCCGACAGCCAGGGCTCGAACTGGCAGGTGCTGCAGTCGCAGATCGCGGTCGGTTCCGGCGGGCTCCTGGGCACCGGCCTCACCAACGGCTCGCAGGGCCGCGGCGAGTTCCTGCCGGTCCAGGAGAGCGACTTCGTGTTCGCCGTGCTGGCCCAGGAGCTCGGGTTCATCGGGGCGCTCGTCGTGTTCCTGCTGTTTGCCGCGCTGATCTGGCGGATCCTCATGTCCGCCTGGCGTTCCCGGGACCCGTTTGGCACGCTGTTCGGCGCTGGCCTCGCTTCCCTGATCCTGTTCCAGGTCTTCGTCAACGTGGGCATGGTGATCGGCATCCTGCCGGTGACCGGCATCCCGCTTCCCTTCATCACCCACGGTGGCGCGTCGCTCGTGAGCATCGCGATCGGCCTGGGGGTGATGCAAAGCGTGAACATCCGGCAGCATCGCGCCGAGTGGTGACGCTGCTCGCGGGCGTCCTGCCGGGGACCGCGGCCGGGGCGGTTCCGGCCGCCGCCGGGGCCGACGCCGAGGTGCTCGGCATCCTGGCCTCGCTGTTCGTGCTCCTGGCGGGCGCGAAGATCGGCGAGGAGGTGCTCCGGCGACTGGGCCAGCCGGGCGTCATCGGCGAGCTGCTGGGCGGGTTCGTGGTGGGCCCGTTCGCGCTGGGACTCGTGACGCCCGGCAACACCGAGCTCGTGTTCGCGGAGATCGGCGTCGTGGTCCTGCTGTTCTCGGTGGGGCTCGAGGTGCGCACGGACGACCTGTTCGCGGTGGGGCGGCCGGCCGTCCTGACCGCGACGATCGCGATGGCGCTCCCGATCGCAGCCGGCTTCGTCCTCGCGCTGATGATCGGCGAGCCGGTCACCGCGTCGCTGTTCGTCGGCCTGGCGCTGGCGGCGACGAGCATCGGCATCACCAGCAAGGTCCTGCGCGACATGGGGGTGCTGGATCGCGGGTTCGCCCGCGTCATCATCGGCGCGGCGCTCGTGGACGACATCCTCGCGCTCGTGCTGATCGGCCTCGTCGCGGGCGTCGCCGAGGGGAGCGTGTCCGCCAGCACGCTGCTGGTCGGCGTGGCCGGCGTCGGCCTCGTGGTGCTCGGCTTCCTGGCGGCCCGCCGGGCCCGCGGGCTGCCGTCGGCCGTGTTCACGTGGCCGAAGTTCGCGGACACCCCGCTGCTGCCGGCGTTCCTGCTGATGCTCATCGTTGCGCTGCTGGCCGCCGCCATCGGGCTCGCCGCGATCATCGGGGCGTTCGTCGCCGGGCTGATCATCGCCGAGACCGAGGCGCGTGAGGAGGTGGAGCACGAGATCAGGCCCCTGTCGTCCATCTTCACGCCGTTCTTCTTCGCGGTCACCGGCGCGCAGCTGGACCTCTCGAAGCTCCTCGACCCGTCGGTCGCGGTCCTGGCGGTGCTGCTCGCGGTCATCGGCGTGCTCACCAAGGCGCTCGGCGGCGTGATTGGCGCGCGCTCCGAGGGCCGGTGGGGGTCGGTCGTCGTCGGGTTCGGCATGGTGCCGCGCGGCGAGGTGGGCATCGTGGTGGCGAACCTTGCGCTCGCCACCGGCGCGATCGACGAGGCACTGTTCGCCGCGCTCATGGTCGCCGTCGTGCTGACCACAGTGATCGCGCCCTACCTGCTGGCATGGGCGGTGCCCCGGGCGACATCGAAGCCGGGCGCCGGCACCAGGAGCGCCGCCTGACGCTCAGCCTCGGCGGAACAGCCCCCGCTTCGGGGTCTTCATCGCCGGCGCGCTGACGCGCCGGCCAGCCTTGCGCAGGATGGCGTCGATCTCCGGATGGTAGAACCTGCCGATCGGCATCCGGTCCAGCCACTCGAGGTACTCGAGCTCGATGCGGGCGATCTCACCGAGCGACCAGCCCGTGTACCGGCCGAAGTTGAGCACGCTCCCCGACGCGTTCCCGGGCGGCGGGCCGGCCGCGGCCTCGCCCGCGGCGAACCGCGAGACCGCCCGGTCCGGCGCGCCGCCGGCCGGGGACTCGTCCGACGGGTCCCGCATCCCGGGCATCGGCCAGCCGGGATCGGGCGGACGCGGAACGCCCGATGGCGTGGCTTCCTGCCGGCGGTGGAACGGAACCGCAGGCTCGTGTCCCGCCCGGCCGTACCCGGGTGCAGCGCGATCGGCGGTGCGTGCCTGGGCGTCCGCGGCCGTCACCCGGGCGGTCTGCGATGCGGCGCGCGCCCGTGCCCGGTCGACGGCCGCGCGCCGCGTCGGGTCGCGGAGCTGCTCCCAGGCCTGGTTGATGCGCACCATCCGCTCCTGGGCGTCGGGTGCCGGAGCCACGTCGGGGTGGTACTTGCGCGCAAGCCGACGGTACGCGGCCTCGATGACCTCGTCCTCGGCCTCCGGGTCAACCTGGAGGACCTTGTAGGGATCGGGGGTGCTCACGACGCCGACTGTGCGTCAGCTGCCGGACCGGGACCACCCGGTTCGCCGGCCGCGGGCGGTGCGGTGCCGGCCGGCGGGACAGCCGCGTCGGCCGAAGACCGCCGGCTGGCGGCGATCAGGCGAGGCGACACGTGGGCCAGGGCTTCCTCCACCGTCGCCGGCGGGTCGTCCACGCGGTGGAACGCGTACCGGAACAGGTCGCGCGAGGCGGCCGCGATCGGCAGCGACACGATGGCGCCCAGGATGCCGCCGATCGAGGCGCCGACGACGAGCGCGAGCATCACCGCCGACGGATGGAGCTCCACGGCATCGCCCTGGATCTTCGGCACCAGGATGTTGTTCTCCAGCTGCTGGATGCCGAGGTACAGGAGGAACGCCGCGACGAACCCCCCGAACCCGGCCGTCAGGCCGATCAGCACCGCCGGGATCGCCGCGATGATCGGGCCGATGAACGGCACCAGCTCCAGCAGCCCGGCGATGATCGCGAGCAGGACCGCGTAGCGGCCGAAGACGGGATCCACCCACGTCGAGAGCGCCATCAGGCCGATGTACGACAGCACCCCGACGGTCGCGCCGAGGACCAGCTGGCCGCGTGCCCAGTTGCCGAACACCCGGTTTGCGATCGCGAACGCCGCGAGCACATCGTCGCGCCAGCCGACCGGCAGCGAGGCCTCCAGCCTGGCGCCCAGCCTGGCACGATCCTTGAGCAGGAAGAACAGCCAGGCCGGGAGGATGGCGTAGGCCGTGACCGTGCTCAGGATCCCGACGATGGAGCTGACGAGGGGCGAGACGATAGAGCCGAGGTCAATGCCGCCCAGGCTGGTGCCCGCGTTGTGGATCAGGTTGTCGATCAGGTCCCGCACCTCCGGCGAGACGTTCAGCTCCTGGTAGAAGTCCGTCAGCGAGTCCCGCACGGTCGCCGCGATGGCAGGCAGGTCCTCGACGAACAGCCGCGCCTCGCGGATCAGCGGAGCGAGGGCGATGGTGCCCGCGATGGCCACGACGGCGATCGACGCCAGGAACACCACCAGCACGGCAAGCGCCCGGGGCACGCCGAGCGCGGCGAGCCGCTCCACGGCCGGTGACAGCAGGTAGACCAGCAGGACCCCGAGGACGAACGGCTTCACGGCACCCGCCGCGAGCACGATGACGACGCCGAGTGCGACGACAGCCGCGATCGTCAGGGCCACGCGCGGGGTCGGGGCACCCAGCCGCCGCGCACGGCGCGCCGCAGGACCGGTGTCGAGCGGGACGGCTGGCTCCATCCCGGGCAGACTAGCACGCGTGACCGGCCGCTCCGACCCGCCCCCGATCGGCGAACCGCCCTCGACCGAGCCTCCGCCCGCGCATCGGCCGGCGCACCGGGAGGCCGTGCAGCGATGGCGGCTGACGCTGTCCCGCGACGCCGTCGGCGAGCTCCAGCAGCGCGAGCAGCTGTCTGCGTGGGAGGCCGCGCTGGCGACATCGGGCATGCCCGTCGCGGGCCTGGACGCCGCAGCGCCCCGGCCGAGGTTCGCGCTCGCCGCGCCGCTGCCGGCCGGCATCCCGGGTGATGCTGAGCTGGTTGACCTGTGGCTGGTGGAGCGGCTCCCGACGTG
>MGOE01000133.1:46181-48104 GCA_001797035.1 Chloroflexi bacterium RBG_16_72_14 | reverse complement strand
GCGCGAGGCGCTGGACGGCCGCCTGCCGGCCGGGTACCGGTTGGCGGACCTGTTCGACGTCTGGCTGGGCGAGCCGGCGCTGCCCGGGCAGGTCGTCGCGTCCGTCTATCGCGCAGACCTCGCAGCTGGCGCCGCGTCGCCCAGGCTCCTCCGTACCGCGGCCGAGGAGATGCTCGCCGCGGGCGCCCTCCCGCGGAACCGCCGCAAGGGCGAGTCCATGATCGTGTACGACCTGCGTCCCTTCCTGGACGAGCTGGAGATCGTGGCCCGGCCTGGTACGAATGCGACCGCTGTGCGGATGACCCTGCGCCACGACCCGGAGAAGGGGATCGGGCGGCCGGACGAGGTCATCGGGGAGCTGGGCGACCGGCTCGGCGCGCCGCTCCTCGTGGAGGTGCTCGTGCGCGAGCGGCTGGTGCTCGCCGCGGGCCGTCCCGGGGCGCCGGGTCGCTCGCCGGGCGCGGCTCAGCCTGCTGGCGCCGCCAGCAGGCGGGACAGGAGGTAGTCTCAGGTTCGGGCGCCGCCGTCCGGGCGACGCACCACCCTTTGACGTGTTTCGCGCTTCCGCCCTACACTCTCGGTTCGCGCCCGCGATCCTGCTGGGCGTCCCACCATGTCCAGCGCTGCGGCCGCCCCGCGGCCGCCATCGTTGTTCCGAGGATCCATGTACGCAGTCATCGAGACCGGCGGGAAGCAGTACCGCGTCGAGGTCGGCACCGAGCTCGAGGTGGAGCTGCTTGACGTTGAGCCCGGCCAGTCGATCACGCTGGAGCGCGTGCTCCTCGTCGCCGACGGAGCCGAGGCCGCCGTCGGCACGCCCGTGGTCGCCGACGCGGCCGTGGAGGCCGAGGTCGTCGGCCGCGACCGGGGCGACAAGGTGATCGCCTTCAAGTACCGCCCGAAGGCCAGGCGCCGGGTGAAGAAGGGCCACCGCCAGGAGCTCACCCTGCTGCGGATCGCCGACATCCGGTTCAACGGCAGGAGCGCCGCAGCGACCGAGGCGACGGCGAAGGAGACGAAGAAGACCGAGCGCCAGCGCCTGGAAGAGGCGGCGGCCCGCCAGGCGGCAGAGGACGCGGCGCTGGCCGAGAAGCTCGCCGTCGGCGCGGCGAAGGCCGAGAAGGCTGCCAAGGCCGAGACGACCGAGACGACCGGGGCCCCCAGGCGCGCACGCGCCAAGGCGGCCGCCGCAGGAGCGGCGGAGCCCGCGGTTGCCGAGGCGACTGAGGCCCCGGCCCCGAAGCGCACCAGGGCCAAGGCCGCCGATGCCGGGACCGCCGATAGCGGCACCACCGATGCGGCGCCCAAGCGCTCGCGCACGAAGAAGGACGAGTAGCGATGGCGCACAAGAAGGCGGGCTCGAGCTCGAAGAACGGCCGCGACAGCGTCGGCCAGCGGCTGGGCGTGAAGGCCGGCGACGGCCAGCTCGTGACCGCCGGGACGATCATCGTCCGCCAGCGCGGGATGACCTTCAGGGCCGGCGAGGGTGCCGGGCTGGGCCACGACTACACGGTCTTCGCGACCGTGGACGGGAAGGTGCGCTTCGAGCACGCCACCCGTGACAAGAAGCGGATCCGGGTCATCCCGGTCGAGGCCGAACCGGCCCCGGCCGAGGCGTAGCCGCACTCGCGGACCCACAAGCGGCGGCCACCGGCGGGCATCAGCCCCGTGCGGACGGCGTCGAAGGAGCACCGGTGAAGACCGACACCCATCCCAAGTACTTCCAGGCCAAGGTGCACTGCGGCTCGTGCGGCACCGAGTTCGAGGTCGGGTCCACCCGCCAGGAGCTCCGCGTCGACGTATGCAGCAACTGCCACCCGTTCTTCACGGGCAAGCAGAACATCATCGACACCGCCGGCCAGGTCGAGCGGTTCCAGCGTCGCCTGGAGCGCCAGGCCCGCGCCTGACCAGAAGCTCCGGCCA
>MGOE01000133.1:44329-46171 GCA_001797035.1 Chloroflexi bacterium RBG_16_72_14 | reverse complement strand
CGCCGATGGCGGGGCCGTTCGATTCCCGGCCAGCGATCAGAGCTCGCGGCGGCGGAACGCGACGAGGGCAGCGGCCAGCGATGCCCCGATCACGGCGAGCGCCCCGACGACGGCCGTCGCAAGGCGGGCCACGTCGAGGCCGGCGGTGACGCCCGCGGCGAGCTGGATCGCGGGCGCGGACAGCCCCGTCGGCAGGATGCGGTCGAGGGCCGGCACGATCGCGACGAGGCTGAGCACGATGAGCGCCGTGACCCCCAGCCCGGCGGCGGCGGTGGTCGACCCGGTCGCCGCCGAGGCGAGGAACGTGAGCGCCGCCCACGCTGACAGCGCGAGCCAGGACAGGAACGCCATCGCCACCCAGCCGCCGACGGGCTGCGCCTCGAACAGCACCCCCGTGTAGACCCATGCGACGGCCGAGGCGAGCGCCATCGAGACCGCCAGCACGACGCCGATCGCGACGAGCTTGGCGGCGAGGAACGCCGACCGCGTCGCGGGCTGGGCGAGCACGAGGGCCGCCGTGCCCCGGTCCAGCTCGCCGGCGACGCTCCCCATCGCGAGGGCGATCGCGGCCAGGGCGCCAAGCTGGCCCAGGTTCTTCTGGAGCTGCTCCAGCGCCATGACGGGCGTGGGCGTTGGCATCGGGATCGTGAGCTGGTCGCCCAGGGCGAGCTCCATGATCTCGGGCAGGTACCGCGCCGTCAGCGGCGACACCATGCCGACGATCACGAACAGGACCGCGACGACCGGCAGCCGCCGGGTGCGCCACGATTCGACGAGCTCTTTGCGGAGCAGGACCGCGAACCCGTTCATGCCGCGGCCTCGGGCGACTCGCCGGTCAGGCGCAGGAACACGTCCTCGAGGGTGGGCCTGGCACGTGCGACCGACAGGACGCCCACCTCGGCGGCGGCGACCACCGCCAGCAGCTCCCGACCGGCGCGCGCGGGATCGGAGACCGCGACCGTGAGCAGGCCGTGCTCGACGGCGGCGCCGTCGACCCAGTCGAGGCCGCGAAGCCGGCCCGCGAGCGCAGCGAGTGCCGCATCCTGGCCGGGCTCGGCCTCCACGCGGTAGACCGGCAGCGCGTACCGGTCCAGCAGCTCGGCCAGTGGGCCCTCGACCACCAGCCGACCCCGGGCGAGGATGCCCACCCGGTCGCAGATGCGCTCCACGTCGGCCAGCACGTGGGTGGAGAACAGCACGGTGGCCTCGCCCCGGAGGTCCGCGATGAGCCCCAGGACATCGCGCCGGCCCTCGGGATCGAGCGCGCTGACCGGCTCGTCGAGGATGATCACGGGCGGCCGGTGGACGAGCGCGCCGGCGATGCCCAGGCGCTGGCGCATGCCACCGGAGTAGGTGCCCGCGCGACGGTCGGCGGCGTCCGCGAGGCCCACGCGGCGGAGCGCGTCGGCGACCGCCGCCTCGAGTGACGCCCCATCCAGGCCATGGAGGCGCCCCAGCAGCCGGACCTGTTCGCGACCGGCCATCCAGCCGTAGGCTCGCGGATCCTGCTCCAGGTAGCCAAGGCGGCGGCGGACCTCGATGCCGTCCGCGGCGACCGCGATCCCGGCGACGCTCGCACGGCCGGCGGTGGCCCGCGTGAGCCCTGCCAGCAGCCGGAGCGTCGTCGTCTTGCCGGCGCCGTTCGGTCCGAGCAGACCGAATACGGATCCACCGGGCACCGTCATCGACAGCGCGTCGAGCGCGAGCACGCCGCCCGGGTACCGCTTGGTCAGGCCGTCGACCTGGATGGCCGGCGGCCCGTCGGGCAGGGCGGTAATCCGCGCGTGGGCGGCATCGACGGTCGCGTGTGCCGCATCGACCGCTGCGGGCACCGCGGCAGGG
>MGOE01000133.1:41357-44304 GCA_001797035.1 Chloroflexi bacterium RBG_16_72_14 | reverse complement strand
ACCGGTGCCGAGGCCAGCGTGGGGACCGCCGCCGGCACCACCCTCGAGCCCGCGATCGGCGGGTCGTGCGGGCTGCCCCAGCCGGGCACCGCGCCCGGTCCAGGGGCGGTCGGCTCCGCCGCCCCCTCCTCGCGGCCGAGCAGGAAGTACAGGACCGGCCCGATCATGCTCACGAACACGATCACGATCGCCCACAGGCCCTTGTTGCCACCGCGGACCCGGCGGTCATCGCGCAGCAGGTCGATCACGGCGAGCACCATCAGCCCGAGCTGCACCACGAACAGGGGGACGAGCAGCAGCACGAGCTCCGGCGTGATCGATTCGAGGCCCACGATCACTAAACGGTACACGTCGGCCACGGGCCGTCGAGGGCAGATCGGGGTAGACTCCGGACGCCGACCCGCGTGCCCCGGCGGGTTCCCGTTCCGACGTCCCGGAGGATCGCCATGACCGACGACCGCGAGCGCTGGGCCCTGATCCTCGGCGCATCCTCGGGCATGGGCGAGGCCTCGGCGCTGACGCTCGCGGCGGCGGGGTACCGCATCTGCGGCATCCACCTCGACTTCCGCGCCGCGCTGGCGCACGTCGAGCAGGTCAAGGCGAAGATCGCGGCCGCCGGCTCCGAGGCGCTCTACCTCAACATGAACGCAGCCGACGATGACCGGCGGGCCACCGCGCTGGCGACGCTCCGGGAGCGGTTCGACCGGTCCCGCGCGGATGGCCGGCACCCGTACGTCCGCGTCGTGATGCATTCGCTCGCCTTCGGCTCGCTGATCCCGTTCCTGGCCGAGGACCCGAAGGCCGGCGTGGACCGCAAGAAGATGGAGATGACCCAGGACGTCATGGCCAACAGCCTCGTCTACTGGGTGCAGGACCTGTGGGGTGGCGGGTTCCTGGAGCCCGGCTCGAAGATCTACGCGATGACGTCCGAAGGCTCGTCGCGGGTCGTCCCCAGCTACGGCGTCGTGTCGTCGGCCAAGGCGGCGCTGGAGTCGCACATCCGGCAGCTGGCGATGGAGCTGGCGAAGCTGGGCACCGGCGTCACGGCCAACTCGATCCGGGCGGGGGTCACGCTGACCCCGGCGCTGATGAAGATCCCGGAGAAGGACGCGATCATCGCGTCGGCGACCAAGCGCAACCCGACCGGCCGGATGACGACGCCGCAGGA
The DNA here is from genome assembly GCA_001797035.1 of Chloroflexi bacterium RBG_16_72_14. GTDB lineage: Bacteria > Chloroflexota > Limnocylindria > Limnocylindrales > CSP1-4 > CAIXZV01. The sequence goes on along the minus strand of MGOE01000133.1, from coordinate 43,136 downwards.
CGTGGCGAACACGATCCTCGCGCTGTCCGGCGAGGGCACCGAGTTCATCAACGGCGAGATCATCGGCGTCGACGGCGGCGAGTTCGTCACCGGGTCGTGACGCGACAGCGAGAGGGATGGCGAATCCGATGAGCGGTCGGGTCCTGGTCGTCGGCTCCGTCAACGTGGACCTCGTGGTCCAGACGGAGCGGCTGCCGCTCCCCGGCGAGACGGTGCTGGGCGGCACGTTCAGCCGCTTCCACGGCGGCAAGGGCGGGAACCAGGCGGTGGCGTCCGCGCGGCTCGGCGTCCCGGTGATGCTGGTCGCCGCGCTGGGCGACGACGCGTTCGGTGGCGAGGCGCGGGCCGCCCTGGCACGCGAGGGCGTCGGCACGGACGTCCTGGTGACGCTGGAGCGAACCGCGACCGGGGTGGCCCTGATCCTCGTCGATGCGAAGGCGGAGAACCAGATCGCCGTCGCGCCCGGTGCCAACGCCGGTCTCACGGCGGCGCACGTGCGGAACGCCCTGGGCCGGCTCGCCCCGCACCAGGGCGACGTCGTGATCGTGACCCACGAGATCCCCACTGAGGCCGCGCGCGAGGCGCTGCGCATCGGTCGCCAGGGAGGCGCCTGGACGATCCTCAACCCGGCGCCGGCCGACGGGCTGGACCGTTCGGTGCTGTCGCTCGCGGACGTGCTGACGCCGAACCGCGGCGAGCTCGCCCGGCTCGTGGCCGATGACGCCCGACGGTCGGGGCGCCCGACCACGGGGGCCGAGGACCCGGTGAAGGCCGCGCGCACGCTGCTGGAGACGACCAGCGAGGGCCCCGGGGCGGGCAAGGCCATCCTGGTCTCGCTCGGGTCCGCCGGCGCGATCCTCGTCCCCCAGACGGGAGCCACGATCGACATCAAGCCGCCCAAGGTGAAGGCGGTGGACGGGACCGGCGCCGGCGATGCGCTCAACGGCGCGCTCGCGGCGGCGCTCGCGACGGGGTTCACGCTCGACGCCGCCGCCCGCCGGGCGGTCGTGGCCGCGACGATCTCCGTCACGCGGGCCGGAGCGCGCGAGGGCATGCCGACGCTGGACGAGCTGGAGACGGTGCTGGGCGACGGACGTCCGAAGCCGCCGGCCGCGCCCGCGTCGGCGGCGCCGTCCGACGATCCGGCGAGCGACACGGGCGGCGACCCCACCACGGATCACGCCTGATAGCGCTTCGATCCGCCTGGGATCGATCCGCGTCGCCCGGCGCGTCAGCCGAGGCGCTCCTCCGCCACCCACGCGCAGCGCAGGCGGGCATCGGGGGTCATCCCGAGCCGTCCGCGGTCGTCAACCCACCAGGCGGCCATGCCCCGGGCGCGAGCCTCATCCGCGATGCCGTCCCGGCCAGCGAGGAACAGGGCCTTGCTCCAGACCTCGGACCAGGCCGGGTCCGCGCCGGCGACCGTGACCGCGATGAGCCCGGTGCGGGCGGGCTCGCCGGTGCGCGGGTCCACGAGGTGGTGCACCGGCCGGCCGTCGGGGCCGATCCAGTTGCGGACCCGGATACTGGACGTGGCCAGGGCGCCATCCCGCACCGCGACGACGACGAGCGGCTCAGCGTCCGGCCCCGGCGCGGCGGACGGGTCCTCGATCCCCACCACCCAGCCGTCGGCCGGCGGCGCGCCCGCGTGGACGACGTCGCCGCCGGCCTCGAGCAGCAGCCCGGCCCCAGTCGGCAGGGCAGCGATCGCCCGGGCCGCCGCCCATCGCAGCGCCAGGCCCTTGCCGATGCCGCCCATGTCCAGGGGAGCGTCGGGCA
>MGOE01000133.1:38073-41270 GCA_001797035.1 Chloroflexi bacterium RBG_16_72_14 | reverse complement strand
CTCCCGGCGGCCGACGTCCAGCGGCGCGCCGCGCTCGCCGATCCGCTCCAGCGCGCCGAGCACCCGGGCGTCGAACCGGCCGCCGGTCAGCCATCCGGCCCGATGGACGGCGGCCAGCGCCGTGCGCAGTCGCCCCGACACCCGGACCACGCTCCCGTCGCCCGCCCGGCGGTTGAGCGCCGTCAGCTCGCTGTCCGCGCGGAACCGGGACAGGGCGACGTCCACGGCGTCGAACTCGTCGCGGACGCCGGCCCAGGCGTGCTCGGCCGCCTCGGCGTCCCCCGCCGCATGCCCGTCCGGCAGCCGTACGTGCAGGCGCAGCGCGGAACCCAGCGCGCGCGCCGAGAACGCGAGCGGCGGATCCGGCACCCGGACGGTCACGGCGGCCGGGCTCAGCCGGACGCGCCCGACGTCGAGGTGGTGGCCGGACGTGTGTTCCGGGTGGCGCCGCGCACGGTGACCTTCGGCAGACCGATGCGGGACGGCAGCGATGCAGCCGTCCCCCCGACCTCGGCGACGAGCGCCGCGAGGGCATCCAGCCGCGCCTCGTAGGCCACGATGTCCTCGCCCGCCGCCTCGTAGGCAGCGCCGAGCGCCTGCGCCTCGGTGCTCGCCTGCAGCAGCGCGGCCTCCAGGCCGTCGTTGGCCGCACGAGCCTCTGCGACCTGGTCGAGCCAGGGCTGGCTCCGGGCGATCCGCGCCGCGTCCGCGGATGCCTGGAGGCCGCTGACAGCGGCCAGGCTGACCGCGTACACCGCCGCCGACGCGCCGACCAGCATGGCCGCGCGAGCGGGGGTCGTGAGCAGGGCCTCGTTGCGCCTCACGACCGACGTCGATGCCGCCTCGCGGCGGCGCGGCGTCGTGGTCGCCGCCGGACGAACCGGCGCGGGCAGCGCGATGGCGGGAAGCACGCGCTCAGTCGTCATCGTGCTCGTCCTCCTCGTCCTCCCGGTCCTCGCCGCCCGACGACGTCGCGGCCTGGTTGCGCGCCGCCTGGCGGGCCGCCGCCCGGTTGAGCGCCGACAGCCGCTCCTGGGCGGCCTTCAGCTGGCCCTGGAGGGTCTTGAGCTTCCGCTGGGCGGCCGCGAGGGCAGCCTCGAGTGACTCGGCGCTCTTCGCGTCGCCGGCGACCTGCCCGTTGGCGGCGGTCAGCGCAGCCTGGAGGTCGGCGATCTGGATCGCGACGCTGCCGATCTCGTCGGTCAGCGCGCCCGTGCGGTCCCGCTCGGACACCAGCTGCGCGTTGATCGTGTCGAGGCCGACGGGTGCCACGTCGAGCGGCGCGTCGGCGGCGCGCCAGTCGGCGGCAACCTTGACGGTGCCGATCGCCATGCCGACGACGGCGACGGTCGCACCGAGCACGATGGCCCGCCGCGCCAGGCGGTGGATGAGGTCCCCGGACATCTACGACTCCTCCAGGACGGCGCCGGCCGGCAGCGGCCGGCCGATCGAGGGGGTGGACGGCGACACGGCCGATGGCGCCGCACGCTGCGGGCGGACCTTGGCGGTCCACCAGCGGTGGGCCACGCCCGCCATGATCGGCAGGCCGGTGGCGAGATAGAGCGGTGACAGGGCGCCGCCGTCGGTCCCGGCCAGCACCGAGTGCACCCAGGCGAGCAGGAACGTGCCCGCGGCGAGGCGATGGGCTTTCAGCCACCACCCCGACGGGAGGAGGCGCGTCCACTTCGCGGTGACCGCGGTGAACAGCAGCGCATACATCGCCACGGTGCCGACCGCGATGGCCGGCGGGCGGTACCCGGAGAGGCCCGGCACCAGCGCCCCGAGGACGCCGACGTTCGCGAACGGGTCCAGCGCCAGCAGCGCGATGTGGAGCACGAGGAAGGCCCCCGTGAACACCGACAGCAGCTCGTGCCACGGGAGCACCGGCTTCGTCTGCCGCCAGGCAGCGGTGTTCCGCGGATGGCTCAGGACGAGGCCGGTCGCTACCTGGGCCGCGAGCAGCAGGTAGGCCGTGACACCCAGCGCCCGGGCCGCCACCCACGGGCGGATGTCCGCCGTACGCGGGTCCGCGGCCGGCAGCACCTGGTCGGTGACGCCGAGGGCGACGAGCGCGGCGATCGCGCCGAGGGCGACCAGCGTGGCGGCGCTCACGCGCATGGCGTTTCCCCGTGACGCGCTGGGCGGACAGGACGAGCGGGGCGGGTGGAACGAGCGGGGCGCGGTCGATTGGAGGGTCTCGGCATGGCAACTCCCCGGGCAGGCGTGGTGCTGTTCCGAGGCACGTCGCCGCCCGGAGGTTTCAGGCCACCTGTCGCCGATGGTCCCGGACGGCGACGGTACGGACGTCCCGGGCCGCCGTGACGCCCGCGGCGCTGGTGCCTCAGCCTCCGGCCAGCGCCTCCACGACGCGGTCCGCGTTGGAGCGCATCAGCCCCTCGTACGTGTCCGCCGGCGCGTCGCCCACGCTGTCCGTGTACAGGTCCGTGACCACCACGGCGCCGGTCTCGCCCGCGATCGTCTCCGCGAGCTTCGGGTTGAACTGCGCCTCCGCGAAGATCGCCTTCACGCCGCTCGACCGGATCGTCGCCACGAGGTCGGCGATCTCGCCCGCACCGGGGTCCTGTCCCGGGGCGTCCACGATCGTGCCTGCGATCGTGAGCCCGTAGGCCGTCGCGAAGTACGGGAACGCGTCGTGGAACGACACCACCACCCGGTTCGCGACTGGCAGTACCCCGATCCGCTCGCGGATCTCCCCGTCCAGCGCCGCGAGCCGCGCGCGGTAGGCGTCCGCCGCCGCGCCATAGACGGCCGCATCGGCGGGATCGGCCCCTGCCAGGGCGGCCTCGATCCGGTCCACGTACTTCACCGCGTAGGCGACGTTGAGCCACAGGTGCGGGTTCGCCGCTTCCTGGTCGCCGGCGAGGTACGTGACGTCCGGCAGGTCCTCGCCCAGCCGGACGACCGGCGCGCCCGCGCCGGCGTCGGTGGCGAGCGTCGTCAGCCAGTCATCGAGTCCCAGCCCGTTGGCGAAGATCACGTCGGCCCGGGTGATGCGCTGGACGTCGGCCGGCCGGGGATCGAAGGTGTGAACCTCGCCGCCTTTCGCGACCAGGCTCACGACGTCAACGTGCCTGCCGCCGACCTCGCGCACCAGGTCGGCGAGGATCGTGGTGGTGGTGACCACCCGGAGGGCGTCGGGGGCGGGCGTGGATCCCGGCGCGCCGGGTCCGGTCCGG
>MGOE01000133.1:34485-38065 GCA_001797035.1 Chloroflexi bacterium RBG_16_72_14 | reverse complement strand
CCGGCGACGAGCAGCGCGACGACGAGCGCTGCGCCGAGCATCGGGCGGGGGCGAGGGCGGGCCACGGATCGCACGGGATCAGCGAGGGGCGGCCGGGGAGCAGGCGGGGCAGACGCCGAACAGCTCCAGGCGGTGGGAGGTGATCCGGAACCCGAGGCGCCGGCCGACGTCGCCGAGGAACTCCGCCAGGCCCATGTCCTCGATGTCCAGCGACCGCCCGCAGACCGTGCAGATCGCGTGGTGGTGGTGGACCGGGTCGCAGGCGACGTACGCGTGGTCGCCGTCCGGGAGGTCCACCCGCTCGACGAGGCCGAGGGCCGCGAACGTGTCCAGCGCCCGGAAGATCGTCGCGCGCCCGATCGACAGGCGCCGGGCCCGGGCGTCGGCGACGAGCTCCGCCGCCGTGAAGTGGCCGTTGCGCGCCGCGACCAGCTCGGCGACCGCCCGCCGCGGCGCGGTGAGCCGGTAGCCCGCCCGGTCCAGCGTCTCGACGGCCCGAGCCGCGCCGATCACGCCGGCTGCTCCGCCGGGGCCCGGACGTTGGCCCGCCGCCGGGCGATGGCGCCGTGCGGCCCGAACGCCAGGGCGACGAGGAACAGGCCCGTCTGGACCAGCACGATCGTGGCGCCGCTGGCGACATCGAGCCAGTAGGACAGGTACAGCCCGAGGACGGCGCTCGTGATCCCGACCACGGCGGCGAGCACCATGAGCCGCACGAAGCGTACGGTGAGCATCTGGGCCGTCGCCGCGGGGGTGACCAGCATCGCGACGACGAGGATGATCCCGACCGCCTGGAGGCTGACGACGATCGTCAGCGCGACCAGGGCGAGGAACAGGTACTCGAGCCGCTCGACCCGGATACCCGACGCGGCCGCCCCCAGGGGGTCGAACGTGGCGTACAGCAGCTCCTTCCACAGCACGAGGACGACGCCGATGACCCCCAGGCCCAGCACGACGAGGCCGACCAGGTCGCCGGGCCCGATGGCCAGCACGTTGCCGAACAGGAAGCTGAACAGGTCAGCGACGTACCCCTGGATCGTGCTGAACAGGAACACGCCGAAGGCGAAGGTGCCCGCGAACAGCACGCCGATCGCCGTGTCCTGGCGCAGCCCCGCCCGCTTGCTGACGAACCCGATCGCGAGCGCGGTGGCGACGGCCGCGACGGCCGCCCCGAGGTAGAACGGCACGTTGAGGAGGTACGCGGCCACGACCCCCGGGAAGCCGGCGTGGGCAATGGCGTCGCCGATGAACGCCACGCCGCGCAGGACGACGTACGTGCCGACCACCGCGCACACCACGCCGACGAGCGTCGAGGCGACCAGGGCCCGGACGAAGAAGCCGAGCCCGAGCGGCTCGAGGAGGACGTCCATCAGCGGCTCCCGTCGCCTTCGTGGAAGTGGCGCTCGCCCGGGGCCGCGTCGTCGTGGTGATGGGCATCGTCGAGGATGACCGTGCCCCCCTCCAGCACGAGGAGGTGGCCGCCGTATGCCCGGGCGAGCACGTCCGCGTCCAGGACCAGGTTGGACGGGCCGTGGGCGACGACGGTGCGGTTGACCGCCAGCACGCGCTGGAAGCGCTGGGCCGCGCACGCGAGGTCGTGCGTCGTGGCGACCACGGTCTTGCCCCGCGCCGCCTGGGCCTCGAGCAGGTCCATGAGCAGCTCCTGGGTCGTGGCGTCGATGCCCGTCACGGGCTCGTCGAGCAGGAACAGGTCCGGCTCCGCGGCGAGCGCGCGGGCGAGGAACACCCGCCGGCGCTGCCCCCCGGACAGCCGCCCGATCTGGGTCTGCGAGTGGCGCGCCATGTCCACCTGCGCGAGCGCGCTCGCCACCGCCCGCCGGTCGTCGCGGCCGGGACGGCGGAGCGGGCCCAGGCGGGGGAAGCGGCCCATCGTCACCACGTCCTCGACCGTGACCGGGAAGGCCCAGTCCACGAGCTCCGCCTGGGGCACGTAGGCGACCCGGCGCGCCTCGCGGCCGGGCGGGGCCCCGAGGATCTCGATCCGGCCCGTCCAGGGGCGGAGCAGGCCCGCCATGAGCTTGAGGAGCGTGCTCTTGCCGGCGCCGTTGGGACCCACGACCGCGAGCAGGCTGCCGGGCTCCACCGCGATGGTCACGTGCTCCAGCGCGACTCGCTCCCCGTAGCCGGCCGAGACGTCGCTCAGCCAGACGTCCGCGTGCGCGTGGGCGTGCGCCGCGGTGAGCTCGTGCTCGTCGTGCGCGTGCGGGTCCTCGCCGGGATGCACGTGGTGGTCGGAGGGGTCGGAGGCGAGCGGGGTGATCACATGAGACAGAGTATCAATTGGAGCGCAGGCGCGCAAGACCCCCAACGGCCGGGCCGCACGGACCAAACGGGCGGCCCAAAGGTCCCTTCCGCTCCCGGCAGCGCGCACGCGAGGCTGTCCCGGCAGATCTGCGCCACAATCGTCCGCGCGTCCCGCGTACCACCTGACCGGAGGCCCCCCCTGAGCGGCAAGCAGCGCACCCCCCAGACCACCCGCAAGGAGCGGCGCGCGGCAGAGCGTCGCGATCGCTTCGACGTCGCCCGCGAGGAACGCCGGGCTCGCACGACCGCCCAGGGCGGTGGCGGCTCGTCGCTGTTCTCGACGCGCAACATCATGATCGCGGCGACCCTCGTCGGCGTGCTGATCGTGGTCCTGGTGGCCGTCAACCAGCTCGGCAACCGGGTCACCGGGACGCTCAGCGACCCGGGGACGGCGTACCCGCCGGCGCTGCTGGACGGGACGACGATCGGCACGGCGGATGCGCCGGTGACGCTCGAGGTCTACGAGGACTTCCAGTGCCCGTTCTGCGCCCAGTACTCGCTGAGCACGGAGCCCGTGCTGGTGAGCCGGTACGTGACGCCGGGCACGCTGCGGATCGTCCATCACGACATCGCCATCCTGGGCCGGGGCGGCTCCGAGGACGAGTCCAAGCTCGCGGCCACCGGCGCGACCTGTGCGGAGCGCGAGGGGCGGTACTGGGAGTACGCGCACTGGGTCTACAACAACCAGGACGGCGAGAACGCGGGCGGCTTCCGGCGCGAGCGGCTGACCTCGATCGCCGAGGCCGCCGGCCTCGACCCGGGGGCGTTCGGTGCCTGCCTCGACGACGCGAGCGCGATCGGCGAGGTCGCCACCACCACGACCGAGGCGACCAACCTGGGGATCCATTCCACGCCCACGCTGTACGTGAACGGCACCAAGATCGACACGACGCTGTCGCCGGACGAGATCGGGGCCCGGATCGAAGCCGCCGCTGCCAGCGCCGCACCGTCGCCGCCGGCCGGCGCCTCGCCGGCCGCCTCGCCGAGCGTCGAGCCCTGAGCGGGGCCGGGGCTGGTCCGGCGACCCCGCCCGGCCCCGGCGCGCACCGGGTACCAGACGAACCGGGACCTTCGGACGGGGGCGCCCATCGCGATCGGGCGCCTAGGATGCCGCCCATGGCGCTCCAGGCCCTGCGTTCGGTCTTCAACCGCGGCGGCGACGCGCTCGCCCCGGCCGACGGCTCCGCCGCGCCCGCCGACCCGATGGTCTCGGGAGGCACGGACGCCGCCGTGTTCGGCTGTCCGGCGTGCGGCC
>MGOE01000133.1:21744-34458 GCA_001797035.1 Chloroflexi bacterium RBG_16_72_14 | reverse complement strand
CCGCTGCGAAGGCTGCGGCCAGCGGCTGCTGCTCGACGTCCCAGTCCGCAAGGCGTCGATGCTCGTGGGCGCCGGGCTGCTCGCCGGCGTCGTCGTCGGCGGCGTGCTGGTCGGCCTCACGACGCCCCGCCAGGCGAGCCCCGCGGCCGCAACCGTCACCGCCAGCCAGCCGCCCGGGCCGACCCCGATCCCGCCGGCCGTCGCTTCGAAGTCTCTGGCCGCCCTGCGGGGCACCACGACCCTCAATGGGCGCATCGCGGCCCAGGCGGAGCCGCTTTCCCGCGCCCTCACCGCGAAGAAGCTCGCCGTCCCCGACGTCGTGACCGTGCTCCGGCGGATGAGCGCGGACACGCGCGCGGCGGCCGCGATGGTGCCCTCCCTCGGCTCGTGGGCCGAGGCGTCAGAGCAGCAGGCCGCGCTGACCGCGTTCTACGACTCGCTGACGGGCGAGCTCGATGCCGGGCTTGCCGCATCCGTCAAGAGCGCCAACGCCTACCGCAAGACCGCCCAGCGCGTCATGGTCCTCCTGGCGCGGATCCCGGAGCTCGACACGGCATCCCGCACGCTCGCCGCGGGCATGGGCGCGGAGCTGCCGGCGGTCGACTTCCCGGACGTGCTCCTGGGCGGGTGACCGCCCCCGGGGCTACGGCCCAGCCGCGTATCCCGTCAGCTCGACGTAGCCGCGGCCGCCCAGCATCACCCCGGCGCGGGTGGCCGTCACCCGCTGCGATCCCTCCCAGTACACGACGCCGGTCGTCGCCCGCGTGTCCAGCTCCTGGTGCGGGACGGTGGGCCGGAGCTCGATCGCCATGTCCTCGCCCGGCACCGTGATGGTCCAGCCCGCCGGGTACGTCGCGCCGGTCGTCGGGCTCGTCCATTCGGCGTCGACCTCGACGGTGAACGCGTCGGCGCCGAGGTTCCTCGCCGCTCCGTCGCCGTCCACCAGCGTCCCGTAGACGAGCGGGTAGCTGCCGTCCGCGGCCCGGACCAGCGACAGCGTGACGTCCGTTCCGTCGTCCAGGTTGACCGCGAACCAGTCCCAGCCGCCCGCCCCCACGGCGATGAAGTCGCCCCACTGGTGGTCGAACCACGCGAATCCCTCCACGGCCAGCTCCCGGCTGCCGACCGTCACCGTCCCGGCTGCCGTCATCGCGGTGCGCGAGTCGTAGTACGAGCCGCCGGCGGGCCCGAAGTCCACGTAGCCGTCGCCGTCGTGGAGCACCGGCGGCTTGGTGGCCCGGAGACCCAGCGACAGGCCGAAGCCGTCCACCGCGTCGCCCGATGACTCCGGCGCCGTGGCCTCGGCGAGGAGGGTGTCGACGCCGTCCAGCCCGGTCATGGACCAGGGAGCCCGGGTGAGCGTCGAGGGGTCGCCGATGTCGATGCCGCGGATACCGAACGCGAAGGCGGGGCCGCCGTCGGCCCCTGTCGCGAGGTTCACCTGGGGCCCGACCTCCGACCGCTGGGCGTAGTGGAACCGCCCCCCCGCCTCGTCGGTCAGCGCCAGGTGCGAGGCCCAGCTGACGGGGAACCCGCCACGCTCGGCCCGGAAGATCACGAACTCGAACCCCCACCGGCCGCCAGCCTTGTCGCTCAGGTGGCCCGTGTAGTACCACCACTCCGTCAGGCGGTCGTGGGGCGCATCGTCGCGGGGGAGCACGACCGGCTGGGGATCGGCCGGCCGGGCGGTTGGCGCGGGTGCCGGGGTCACGACCGGGTGCCCGGCCGGCGGGTTCGCGAGCACCGGCCCGCTGCAGGCGGCGACCACGAGCGCGAGCAGCCCGAGCAGGGTGGCGCGGGGACGCGACGACGGGCGACGGCTCATCTGACGGCGGCCTCCACCTCGGCTTCACTCCGCGGCAGGACTCCGCGCAGGGCCCGCTCCAGCCGAGCCGGCAGCCACCAGTTCCAGCGGCCGAGGAGCCGCATCGTGGCCGGCACCAGCAGCGCCCGGACCACGGTCGCGTCCAGGGCCACGGCGATCGCCACGCCCACGCCCAACGCCTTGATCAGCACGATGTCCGCGAACGCGAACGACCCGGCGACGACCACGACGATCAACGCGGCCGAGGACACGATGCGGCCCGATCGCTCGAGCCCCCGTGCCACCGCCTCGGTGTTGTCGCCCGTCCGGTCCCAGGCCTCCTTCATCCGCGACAGGAGGAAGACCTCGTAGTCCATCGACAGCCCGAACAGGACGCAGAACATGATCACGGGCTGCGTGGTCTCGACGAACCCCAGCGGCTGGAAGCCCAGCAGCACCGACAGGTTGCCGTCCTGGAAGATCCACACCAGGGCGCCGAAGCTGGCCACGATCGAGAGGGTGTTCATCACCAGTGCCTTGACCGGCAGGACCACCGAGCGCAGGAGCACGAACAGGACGAGGAACGTGGTCACGACGATGAACCCCGCGGACCGCGGGAAGTCCGCCCACACGCGCGACACGACGTCGTCCACGTCCGCGGCGCCACCCCCGACCAGGACGGACACGCCCTCCGGCGCCGCGAGGGGCCCGGTCGCCGCGCGCATCTCGCGGACCAGCGCCCGTCCCTCGTCGCGGTTGGGACCGAACGGCGTGACCACCGTGAACGCGGTCAGGTCGCCCTTCGTCGTCGCTTCGAGCGACGCTGAGACGAACCGGTCCGGCGGTCCGCCGGGCGACGCGTACAGCAGCTGGTACTGGGCGAGGGTGAGCCGCGGGTCCACGTCGACCACGCTGGCCACCCGGCTCACCCGCGGGTCGGCGGCGAGCCGCCGCGAGTAGTCGTACAGCGAGGCGAGGTTCCCGGCTGTCGTGGCGTCGCCCGTGGTCCGGACGGCGACGACGAGGGGCGCGAACTCGCCCTCCCCGAACTCGCGGACGAGGACGTCGTAGGCCTCGCGGGACGGGACCGAGGACGGGAGGATCGTCGCGTCCGGGGCGTTGAACCGGACGTGGAGGAAGGGCACGCCGAGCACGAGCAGGACCGCGAGCGTGGGCACGAGGACGGCGACGGGGCGCTGCATCACGCGGCGCGCGAGGCGAGCCCACGGTCCGTCGGCGCCCGGCTCCACGGCGACCCTGCGAACGGCCAGCGCGTCGATCCGGGTCCCCACGATGGCGAGGATTGCGGGCAGCAACGTCACCGCGGCCGCGACCGCGAGGCCGACCACGATCGCCCCGGCGATGCCGACCGAGCGCAGGATCATGAACTCGAACAGGACGAGGCCCAGGAGCCCGAGCAGCACGGTCAGCCCCGAGAAGAACACCGCCCGGCCGGCGGTGACGACGGTCACCCGCACGGCCTCGGCGACGCGGTCCGGGCCGTCGCGGTGGGCGAGCTCCTCGCGGAACCGGCTGGTCATCAGGAGCGAGTAGTCCACGCCCAGCCCGAGGCCGAGGAGGGTCGCCAGGTTGAGCACGAAGATGCTCATCGGCGTCAGCGAGGCGACGACGAAGATGCCGGCCAACGCCACCAGCACCGCGGCACCGCCCACGGCGAGCGGGATGCCCGCGGCGACCAGGGAGCCGAACACCAGCAGCAGGGCCAGCGCGGCGAGCGGCAGCGAGATGAGCTCGCTGCGCTGCAGGTCCGATTCGGTGACCTCCTGGACATCGCCGTAGAACGCCGGCCCGCCGCCGATCCGGACGGTGAGTCCGGGCACCTCGCGCAGGCGCTCCGCGACCATCGGGATCGCGTCCGGGGAGTCGTCCGGCGGCAGGTCGAGGAACACGATGTCGTAGGCTGTCCTGCCGTCCGCGGAGACCTGGCGCGGGGCGACGGCGTGCGACAGGACGCGGGTCACGTGGGGTGCCGTCGCGACGTCGCGGGTCGCTTCGGCCACGGCGGCCAGCCAGTCCGGGGTACCCGCCGTCAGCGCCTCGGAGGTGTACACCAGCACGAACGCCGACGGCTCGACTCCCAGCTCGTCCCGCAGGACCTGCTTCGCGCGCGCGGATTCGAGGTCGTCGAGGATGAAGCCACCGGCCGACAGGGCTGCCGGCGCCCGCGGGGCGAACGGGATGGCGAGCAGCAGGAGCGCCGCCCACGCTGCGACGATCCACCAGCGCCGGCGGACGGCGAATCGGCCCAGGCGATCGAAGGTCACGGCCGGCCCATCAACATGCGGGCGGACAGTAGCATGTTGTCGGCGATCGTCCGGCGACCCCGATTCGGCCGGTAGGCCGGGGCGCGTCCACGGGGCGTCCGGGGCGTCCGATCCGTGGGGCGCGGTGCGGCAATCCGGTCGTCCGACGTTCTGCTAGCATCGTCCGGCCGGGCCCACGGGTGCGGTGTCTGGCCGCCCAACCCCTCGGTCGAGGATCTCCCGCGTGACGATCTTCACGATCTGGTTCCAGGACTTCCCGAACAACCTCGTGATCCTGCTTGGCGCCGCGGCGATCGCCGCGGGGTTCGTGTTCGTGTTCCTCCGCTCGGCCATGGTCGCCGAGGGCGGCCGCCACGGCTGGGCGCGGCGGATCACGGGCCCCAACGCCAAGCTCTTGTTCACCATGCTGTTCGTGCTCTGGGCGGTCGTGTTCGGGGTCGGGCTCCAGCTCGTCCCCCACGAGGGCGCCAGCTCGCCCTACGGCGGCCTGGGGCTGATCGCCATGTTCAGCGGCTTCTTCATCATGATGGGCCTGATCTGGAGCGTCGTCGGGGAGTAGCCCGCCGCGCGTCGCGTCCGCCCCCGAAGCCCGGCCACCCGCCGGGCCTCCCGATTCCGGCGTCCGTTCGGCCCGTGCCGGGCCGTTCACGCCTGGTGTAGCCTGCCATCCTCGGCGGGCGACGCCCGGCCTCAACGCGGTGGGGGTGCCAGATGCACGGATGGTCGGGTCGGGTCGTCGGGGCGCTGTTGGCGGGCGGCGTGAGCATCGTGGCGCTGCTGGCCGTGGCCGCCATCCCCGTGCTCGCCGAGGATCCGGTCGACGTCACGCCCCCGGTCGGCACGCTGACGATCAACGACGGATCCGGATACACCTCGGACCCCCTCGTCACCCTTCACGTGCCGGCGACCGATGACGTCGGCGTGGTCTCCGTGCAGGTCATCCACAACGGCAGCTACGGTGATCCGGTGGCATACGCGGAGGCCATCGAGTTCGCCCTGTTGCCGGAGCCGTTCCCCGAGTGGGGTGACGGCGAGCACTGGATTTCGGTCGTGTGGCGTGACGCGGCCGGCAACCTGGGCGTCGCCGATGCCGTCGGCGTCGTGCTCGACCGCCAGATCCCGGTCATCGGCCAGATCGGCTGGCCGGAGGACCTCGACCCGTTCGACGCCGTCCGCCCTGTCTCGGTCCCGTCCGCCGACGGCTGGCCGATGTCGCACGTCCGGCTGTCGAGCAACGGCACCACGTGGAGCCCGCCGATCGCGTGGTCGGACGCCATCGACTGGCGATTCCTTGATCCGGCGCAGGGCGGCAGCTCGAGGCTCGGGCCGCGAACCCTGTACGTCCAGGCACGCGACGGGGCCGGCAACTGGTCGGCCGTGAAGAGTGTCGCGACGAGCATCACGGTCCGGGCCCCGATCAGGGTTTCGCCCGACGTGCCGGTGACCGGCCAGACCATCACCCTGACCCCGCAGTTCCCGGCACCGGTGTCCTTCCCGTCGGGGACGAGCTGCTACTGGGAGGTCATGTGGGGCAACGACCGCTCGCTCTACTGGGGTGACAGGGACGAGACCTTCGGCTTCTTCAACACCTACGGCCCCGCCTCCGCAGGCTTCTGCAGCCCAAGATCGTTCACGCTCCCCTGGATGCCATACCGCCAGGTGATGGTCAGCTACCGCGTCGAGCTCCCAGGCGAGGACTTCATCGACGAGTCGATCGGCGCCTCACCGGAGGAGCCTGCGATCGAGCCGGTGGTCGGCTCCACCAGCCGGCACATCACGTCGTCCAACCTGCCGATGGTGTACGTGCTGCCCGAGGATTACGTCCTCGTGCTCGGCGAGCCCACCACGTACCGTGCGTACGCGGTCGCAGGCGCACCACTGTCGGGGGGCACGTGGCTTGCCGACTACCCGGGCGACGCCGTCAAGCAGCAGCAGGGTGGCAGCAGCTTCACCTTCACACCGTCGGTCACCGGGAACGTGACGGTGTGCTGGAACTCCGACACCACGAAGTCAAGGGTCTGGTCCGCCTGCTACGACCCGCCCGTACGCCGCAGGGACCGCTATCGGCCCAACACCACCGCGCCCGCGCAGCGCATCGGCACCGGGACCCTCGGCACGCTGGTCCCCGTCACGATCACGTGGGACGGGTCGGACCGGGGCTGGGGCATCGACCGCTACCAGCTCGAGCGGAGCGTGGACGGCGGGGCGTGGAAGCGGATCCTGTCAAAGAAGGTGAAGGAGCTCGCGCAGTCGCTCACGCCGGGGCACTCGTACCGCTACCGGGTGCGCGCGATCGACAAGTACGGCAACGTGGGCTACTGGGACTACGGCCCCACGTTCCGCCCGCGGGTCGTGGCCGACGGCGCGTCCTCCGTCGTCTACGCAGGCGCGTGGACGGTCGCCCCCGACCCGACCGCGATCGGTGGCGCGCTGCACGAGGCCGATGCCGCGGGTGCACGGGCCACGCTCTCGTTCTCGGGGCGCGATGTCGCGTGGATCGCGGAGCGCGGCCCCGGTTTGGGCCGGGCGACGGTGTACCTCGACGGCACGCTCGTCGCGACGGTGGACCTCGCGTCATCCGTCGACCAGCCGGCCCGGATCGTGTATCGCAAGCACTGGTCCGCCGCCGGCAGCCACACGCTGCGGGTGGTGGTCGAGGGCACGGCGGGTCGCCCCATGGTGGGTGTGGACGCGTTCGTCGTCCTGCGCTGAGCGCGGCTCCCGGCGCCACAGTCGGGACCCGCCGTCCGTCCACGAGCCGGCATCCGCGCAGGAGGCGGACCCAATGGCCGGAGCGAAGCCGGTGCTCGTCGCGCTGATCTGCGTCGTCGTCGCGGGCTGCGCCGCGACCACCATGCCGAGCCCCGATCCGGCCTTTCCCAGTCCCGGCATCCCCGCCGCGGCGTCGTCCACGCCCGCCAGCACCGCTTCCCTCACCCCTTCGCCCACCCTCGCCGCGACGGCCGCGCCGACCCCGGCCCCAACACTCCCCGCCGGCCGGCTCCCGCGCACCGCGGTCGTGGAGCAGGACGGGGTGCGGGTGAAGATCGAGCTGGAGCGCAACCCGATTCCGGCCGGCGAGTGGACGAGATTGACGACGGTGGTCCGCAACACGGGCGACAACGTGGTGACCTGGTTCCACGACGGGTGCGCGATCACGGTCGGCACGTGGGGCGAGATGGCGTCGGCCTGGCGGCCAGGCATCGCGCAGACCGACGTGCCTGCGACGTTCAAGGACCGCGCGCTCGATCTCGCCTACCGCTCGACGCCGCTCCCCGGCCCGATCATCGACTTCGTGCCCGAGCGCTGGGCCGGCACCGGGACCCACGGCTGCGCCGACCTCGGCATGAGCGACCTGATCCTGCCCGGAAAGGCGATCCGCCAGCGGTACGTGTGGGAGGGCCACGCGGGCCACCGCTGGGGCCCGCCACCGTCCGGGCCGGTCACGCTCACCGGGACGTTCGCCCACTACTGGCGCGGCCGCGAGGAACCGGAGGGAGACATCAGGGACCGCACGATCGAGGTCGCGCTCGATGCGTGGATCACCGGCGGCGCGGACGACTCCTGGCTCAGCCCACCGGAGGTGGTGGACGCGGCACTGGCCGACCCGGCCTTCGTCGCCTACCTCGAGACCCAGGACCTCGGCAACGGGCGCGAGGAGATCCTGTGGTACCGCCCCGAGCTCGGGGCGTGGGAGGTCGGCGTGCTCGTGTGGTACGAATTCCCCGAACCTCGGCTGCACCTGGTCCTCGTCGACCCGCACACGGGCGCGATCCGCGACACGGTGGATCGCCCGTGGAACGAGGACGTGGACGGATTCCCGTAGACGGCCCCTGCGGGCTCCGGTATGATCGCAGTCCATGCAGGATGCATAGGATTTATGCGTCCCGTGGATCGCATCGGTGGCGGCGAGGGCCATTCGGAGGGTTCGGCTGGTGGACACGCAGGCACAGGGCTCGAGCGCGATGACCGCGCCCGCCGAGGCCCCGTTCGTGAACCTCCGGGATCCCGCCCGGCGCCTCGGTCCGGACGGCAAGCCGGCCGTCAGCCGCCGCGGCCCGATGTGGGCGGACGTCCCCGACGAGAAGTGGAACGACTGGCGCTGGCAGCTGTCCAACCGGGTCAACGACCTGGCCGACATCGAGCAGATCCTGGAGCTGACCGACGAGGAGCGCGAGGGCCTGTCCGCGCCCGACAAGTTCCGGGTCGACGTCACGCCCTACTTCATCAGCCTGATCGAGCCCAAGGACCCCGACGACCCGATCCGCCGCCAGATCATCCCGCTCGGTCGCGAGCTGCACAGCTTCACGGGAATGATGGAGGACAGCCTCGCCGAGGACCGCCACTCACCCGTCCCGGGCCTGGTCCACCGCTACCCGGACCGCGTCCTGATGCTGATCACGACGCAGTGCGCCAGCTACTGCCGGTACTGCACCCGGAGCCGGATCGTCGGCGACGCCACCCAGAACTTCAACCGCAAGGAGCACGAGGCGCAGCTGGACTACATCCGGCGGACCCCCCAGGTCCGCGACGTGCTGATCTCCGGCGGCGACGGCCTGACGCTGGCGCCGAAGCTGCTCGAGTCCGCGATCCGTGGCCTGCGCGAGATCCCCCACGTGGAGATCATCCGGATCGGGTCGCGGGTGCCGGTGTTCCTCCCCCAGCGGATCGACGACGAGCTGTGCGAGATGCTCGCGAAGTACCACCCGCTGTGGCTGAACATCCACGTCAACCACCCCGGCGAGATGACCCCGGAGCTCGCCCGAGCCTGCGACAAGCTGACCCGCGCCGGCATCCCGCTGGGCAACCAGTCCGTGCTCCTCGCCGGCATCAACGACTGCGTCCACATCCAGCGCGAGCTGGTCCAGCGCCTGGTCGAGATCCGCGTTCGTCCCTACTACATCTACCAATGCGACCTGGTGGAGGGTGCCGGCCACTTCCGGACGCCCGTGGGCAAGGGCCTGGAGATCATGGAGGGCCTGCGCGGCCACACGTCCGGCTACGCCGTGCCGCAGTACATCGTCGATGCGCCCGGCGGCGGCGGCAAGATCCCGGTGATGCCGAACTACCTCGTCAGCTACTCGGACCACAAGGTGATCCTCCGCAACTACGAGGGCTATATCACCACCTACGAGGAGCCCACCGAGTACACGCCGCACGACAGCACCGGCTGCCGGTACTGCCAGAACCCGCGACCCGAGCCGGGCCAGGAGGGCCTCACCGGGCTGCTGGACGGCAAGCGGATGTGGATCGAGCCCGCCGGCTTCGAGCAGGTGCACGACCGTGGGGCCACGGAGACCCACCGGCTCAAGGACCCGAGCAAATGGGTACCCTACGGCGTGGGCGCGATCGAGGGACGTGTGGCACAGGGCGGCGGACCGCTCCCGGTGCTGGAGGCCGGCGTCGCCGCGTCCGAGGCGAACGGCGGCAGCGGGGTGGAGCCGAAGCGCGTGTACGGTCCCGGCGAGGAGCCCCGTCCGGCCGACGGCCAGCCGACCGGCACGGCGAACCACGAGCTGCTGTAGGGTCGTTCCCTCGCCGGGATGAGGGTGGCCGGCTGCCATCCCGGGCCGGCGACTGGAATCCTTGCCCATGTCTGCCCCCGCCAGCGCCCCACACGTCCCCGGCGACCCGACCGCCACGATCTCCGGCCGCTTCCGCTATGGCTGGATCGTGTTGGCGGTCGCGGCCGTGGCGGTCCTCGTGGGTGCGGGCACGCGGGCCGCGCCGGGTGCCCTGCTGCTCGGGATCCAGGCCGACACCGGCTGGTCCATCGCCCAGATCTCGTTCGCGGGGGCGGCCGGCCTGCTGCTGCTGGGGCTGGGCGGTCCGGCGTCCGGCTGGCTGATCGACCGGTTCGGGGTGCGGCGGCTCACCGTCGGCGCCCTGCTGCTCACCGCCGCCGGCATGGGCGGCTCGGCCCTGTCGCGCGAGCTGTGGCAGCTGGTCCTGCTGTTCGGGCTGCTGTCCGGGTTCGGGGCCGGCCTCGTGTCCAGCTCGCTGGGGCCGGTCGTCGCGAACCGGTGGTTCCTCAGGGGCCGCGGCCTGGCGGTCGGGGTGTTCGGCGCCAGCTCGAGCGCCGGCCAGCTCGTGTTCTTCCCGCTGCTGACCGTGATCGCTGTCGCGGCCGGCTGGCGCGAGGCGGCGGTGGCGATGGCCGTCCTGCTCCTCGTCCTGGTCGCGCCGGTCGCCCTGCTCCTGCGTGAGCACCCGTCGGACGTGGGGGAGCGGCCACGTGGGGCCACGGCCGGTACGCCCGTGGAGCCGGCCCGAGCGGACCGCGGCGTGATGCTCCGGGCGCTGCGGGCGCCCGAGTTCTGGCTCCTGGCGGGCACGTTCTTCGTATGCGGCGCGACGTCCAACGGCCTCGTCGGCCAGCACTTCATCGCGCACGCGGTGGACCACGGGTTCACGCCGGTCGCCGCGTCCGGGGCGCTGGCCGTGATGGGCGCCTTCAACTTCGTGGGCACCATCGCGTCCGGCTGGCTGACCGACCGCGTGGACCCGCGGCGGCTGCTGCTCGTGTATTACGCGTTCCGCGGCCTGAGCCTGCTGTACCTGCCGGCGATCCATGACACGCTGGGTGTGACCGCGTTCGCGGTCCTGTTCGGCCTCGACTACATCGCGACCGTGCCGCCCACGGTGGCGCTGGTCGCCGACACCTTCGGCCGGCGCAACGTGGGCATCGTCTACGGCTGGGTGTACTTCGCGCACATGCTGGGGGCGGCGATCGCGGCGATCGCGGCCGGCGTCGTCCGCGACAGCGCCGGGGACTACGCGCTGGCCTTCGTCGCCGCCGGCTGGCTGGCGGTCGCGGCAGGCGTCGCCGCGCTGACGATTCGCCGACCGCGCCCGGTCGCCGTGCCCGTGCCGGTGCGGGTGGACCGATGACGGACCCGAGGCCCCGGCGGAAGAAGCCGCCGCTCGCCCAGACGATCGGGGGCGTGCTGTTCGGATTCGAGCAGCAGGTGCTCCGGACCATGCCGCCACCCGAGGAGCTCGTCCACCAGGCCCGGCCGGATGACCCGGTCCCGGCGGGCGACGGGACGATGCTGACCATCACGCTGCCGGGTGACGAGGCTGGGACACCGCCGGACCCGGGCTCGTCTCCGGTGACGCCGGCGAGCGACCCGCCGACGGACGTGTGGTAGCCTCCAATCCCGAGCCCGCGACTGGGATATGACGTGACCGACCAGATGACCGCAGAGGCCGGGGTCGTCGGATCCAGGCCCGCCCCGGCAGGCCTCCCCGACGCCCGGATCCAGCCGCCGACGATCGCCGAGCCCGGCGACGCGTTCAGCGCGCTGCGTGTCATCGACCTCGTCGCCCGGATGGCGCGCGGGCGCCCGGTCCGCCTGGACGATCTCGTCGACCGCTTGAACGCCACCCACCTCGACTGGCTGTTCACGCGGTCGGTGGTCGTGGACGCCCTGGTCGCGCTCCAGGCCAACTGGATGGCCGACTACCGGAACAGCTCCGGGATCGTGCTCGATGAGGGGCCGTCGGGGCCCACGGTCACGCTCGAGGACTCCAGCCGCGTGGACCCCTGGATCGTGCGCCAGGCCCAGCGCGAGGCGGCCGAGTGCCGGCGCCTCCTGGACGAGTTCGCGCGCCGCGACCGGCCGTTCTCCGGTGGCTGATCTGCTCGCGGGCCGCTGCGCGTGTCCCCGGCGGGCCCGGTCGCCCAGGACCGTGTAGCCCGCCGACTCCCCGGCCGTCGGTCAGACGGCCCCGTCCCGCGTCCCTGCGCCCGCGCTGTCGGCGCGCCGCATCACCGGAGCCTGCTTCCCATGTCCGTTCCCGGATTCGCCAACGACGTCCTCGTCTCCGCCGAGTGGGCGCGCGCCCACCTCGACGACCCAGGCACCCGCTTCGTGGAGGTGGACGTGGACACCACCGCCTACGAGCAGAGCCACATCCCCGGTGCCGTGGCCTGGAGCTGGACCAGCCAGCTGTCCGACGGGGTCCGGCGCGATATCGCGTCCCGCGAGGAGTTCAGCGACCTGCTGAGCGCGAGCGGCATCGGGCCCGACACGACCATCGTCCTGTACGGCGACAACAACAACTGGTTCGCCGCGTGGGCCTACTGGCAGCTCAAGCTGTACGGCATCGAGCGGGTCAGGCTGCTCGACGGCGGCCGTCGCTACTGGCTGGACCAGAACCTCCCACTGACGACCGACGAGCCGTCGTACCCGGCCACCGGCATCCGGCTCCCCGAGCCGGACTTCGCCCTCCGGGCCTTTCGCGACGACATCCTGCCGCGCCTCGGCGACCCGGAGCTCGTGCTGGTGGACGTCCGCTCCCCGGCCGAGTTCAACGGCGAGGTCATCGCGCCCCCCGGCATGAGCGAGACCGCGCAGCGAGCCGGCCACATTCCCGGGGCGGCGTCCATCCCGTGGGCGCAGACCGTCCGGGAGGACGGCCGGTTCAAGAGTGCGGACGAGCTGGCCGCCCTGTACGCCGCCAAGGGCGTGACCCCGGGCCGCGACGTCATCGCGTACTGCCGGATCGGGGAGCGGTCGTCGCACTCGTGGTTCGTGCTCCACGAGCTGCTCGGCTTCAGCCGCGTCCGCAACTACGACGGGTCGTGGACGGAGTGGGGGTCGATGGTCGGCGTGCCGATCG
>MGOE01000133.1:14845-21694 GCA_001797035.1 Chloroflexi bacterium RBG_16_72_14 | reverse complement strand
GGGCCGGGTCGATGAGGTCCGGCTCGCTGGCCATGTACTGGTCGCGCTCCGTGACCTGGAAGCCGAGGTCGAGGAGCGCGCGGAGCACCGGGCTGGGGCCCATGAGCATGGTCATCACGGCGTCACCGCGACCGGCGCGCCGGAGCGCGGCCAGGGTCGGGGCGACCGGGTCGGCGCCGGGGCGCACGACGAGGCGGTCGATGACCCGGACGGCCGAGACCTGGCGGGCGCGTGCGTGCGCGATCGC
This sequence comes from Chloroflexi bacterium RBG_16_72_14, assembly GCA_001797035.1. GTDB lineage: Bacteria > Chloroflexota > Limnocylindria > Limnocylindrales > CSP1-4 > CAIXZV01. Next base: position 21,447 of record MGOE01000133.1, on the reverse strand, counting down.
GGCGACCTCGCCGCGGTCCAACACGACGAACGAGTCGGCCGCCGCCTGGGACCCCCAGAACGCATGGTCGACCGAGCGGTCGACCCCGGACCAGGCGAGCTCGATCGCCGCCAGCTCGGCCGGTCCGGCCGACGCCAGCTCCATTCCCTGCGGCGCGACCGGCAGCGTGCTGGACGCTCCCTCGACGTAGAGGCAGACCCATTGCGGGGCCATGCCGGCGCGGACGTAGATCGGCAGCGCGCGCGGGTCGTCGGAGGCGAACGTCGTCCGCCGGGTGGCGTCGCCGAACACGGCGGCGAGGAGCGGCCGCCCGATCCCCCGGCCCAGCAGGTCGGGCCGCACGAACAGGTCGGCCAGGTGGACCGCGATGCCCGCGTCCACCGTCGCGCCGAAGGCGACGATCCCCTCGCCCGACTCGCTCACCATCGCTCGGTGGTGCCCGACGAGGTGGGCGACGTAGGGTCCCACGATGTCCGCGGTCCGGACCGGGCCGTCGTTGCCGTGGGCGGCGAGGATCGACCGGATGGCCGGGATGTCATCCGGGGTCGCGGCGCGGATCACCGGCGCCGGCGTCAATGGCACCCTCAGGCCGTGGCGGTCCGCGGCCCGCGCCCGAACCGCGCCATGACGTCCAGCAGCCGGTCGTGGTCCAGCGCGTGCGCTGTGACGCCGTCGCGACCGGTCATCGTCCGGGCGGCCAGGAGGGCGTTCACGATCGCGGCCTCGGTGGCCTCGGCGGTCGCCTTGAACAGGGGCGTCAGACGGTTGTCCGACACCATCCGCACGTCGATCGTCGACGCGTGCCCCGCGCCGGGATCGTCGGCGGCCGACAGGCCGCGGTTGCCGGTCGCGAAGGCGAGGATGAGGTCGCCCGACGAGTGGTTCGCCGTGCTGCCCATCCGGGCGAGCCCCAGCGAGGCCCGCTGCGCGAGCCGGTCGCACTGGTGCGGGATGAGCGGCGCGTCGGTCGCCACGACGACGATGATCGAGCCCGCTCCCGCGGCGGGGGCGGTGCCCGGCGCGCCGCCGGCAGCGACGTCGGCCGCTGTCTCCTCCGGCGGGTGCGGCGACGGCACCTCCGAGACCGGGATCGCCTCCCCGACGGGCACGCCGTCGATCCGCAGCTGCTCGCGCTCGCCGTAGTTGGCCTGGACGAGCACCCCGACCGTCCAGCCGCCGTCCGCCTCCGCGACCACGCGCGACGCGGTGCCGATCCCGCCCTTGAACTCGTGGCAGATCATCCCGGTCCCGCCGCCGACGTTCCCCTCCGCGACCGGCCCGCCGGTCGCCGCCGAGATCGCCTGGTCCACGTGGACGGGACGGACATGCTGGCCGTCGATGTCGTTGAGCAGGCCGTCCCAGGTCTCGCCCACGACCGGCAGCGACCACAGCCCGCCGCCATGCCGCCGGTGGCCCACGGCGTGGGAGACCATCGCGTCGCGCACCGTGCCGACGCTGTGGGTATTGGTGATGGCGACCGGCCCGCCGAGCAGCCCCGCCTCCCGGATCCACTCGAGGCCCGTCAGCTCACCGTTGCCGTTGAGGCGGTGGCAGCCGGCGAACACCGGCTCGGCCCAGATGTCGCCGTCGTGGGCCCAGATGATCGTCACGCCCGTCCGGATGGGCCCCTCCCCGACGACGAGCGGGCCGTCGCCGCCAATCAGCGTGGTGTGGCCCACGCCGACGCCACGGACGTCGGTGATCGCATCGAGCGCACCCGGCGCCAGCCGCCCGATGCGAATGCCCAGCTCGCGAGCGCGCACGGTTGCCTCCGAAGTCCCCAACCCCATCGTGGGCCGCCGAGGGGCGGTCCACCTATCATCGCCGCGTGCGTACCGATCCGGAAGCCAGTCCCGCACGGCGGGGCGGCGTCGTGCTCCTGCGGCTCCCCGGGCTCGATGCCGTGGCGCCGATGGACGCGGCGGAGGCCTTCCGCGGCCGGCCCGGCCTGGTCCTGCTCGAGAGCGCGCGGCCAGGGCGGACGGGCCGCTGGAGCTACCTGGCCGCGGACCCGCTGGCGGTCCTCGATTCCCCCGCCGAGGGCGGCGACCCGTTCGCGGAGTCGCGCGCGCTGCTCCGGCGGCTGGACGCACCGGACGGGGGTCCGGGGGTCGCCGATGTCCCGTTCGCGCCACCGTTCAGCGGCGGGCTCGCCGGATACCTCGCCTACGACCTCGGCCGGCGGTTCGAGCGCATGCCGGCGCTCGCCCGGGTGGACCAGCACCTGCCGCTGCTCCGCCTGGCGCTGCACGACTGGGTCCTTGCGTGGGACCGGCGCCGCGGCGAGGCCTGGCTTGGCGCACGGGCCGTGGACGGCGACCGGGCGCGGCTGGGGCGACGCGTCGCCGACGTGGTCGGCCAGGTCGAGGCTCTCGCGAGGGGCGACGTTTCACCGGCATCCGCCGGCGGCGCCGCCGGGCCCCCCGCCGCCGAGATGCCCGCCGCGTTCGTCTCCGGCACCTCGCACGCGGGCTGGCTGGCGGGCGTCGAGGCCGTCCGGGCGGCGATCGGCCGGGGCGAGATCTACCAGGCCAACCTGTCCCGCCGGCTCGAGGCACGGTTCGCCGGCGACCCCTGGCCGCTGTTCCGGCGGCTGCGCACGGGTGACCCGGCGCTGTTCGCCGGGTACCTGGACATGGGCGCGTCTCCGGCCACCGGCGTGCCGCGGGCGCTGCTCTCGGCCTCGCCGGAGCCGTTCCTCGCCATCACCGGCGACGGCATCGTGTCCACGGACCCGATCAAGGGCACCCGGCCCCGTGGCCGCACGCGCGAGGAGGACCGGGCGCTCGCTCGCGAGCTCCTCGCCAGTGGCAAGGACCAGGCCGAGAACGTGATGATCGTGGACGTGCTGCGCAACGACCTCGGGCGGGTCTGCGTGCCGGGCACGGTCCGGGTCCCGCGGCTGCTGCGCCTCGAGCGCACCGCGGCCGTCCAGCACCTCGTCACCACGGTGTCCGGACGGCTGCGGCCCGGCCTCGACCCGTTCGACCTCCTTGCCGCCTCGTTTCCCGGCGGCAGCATCACCGGCGCCCCCAAGATCCGGGCGATGGAGGTCATCGAGGGCCTCGAGCCCGTGCGCCGCGGGCCGTACAGCGGAGCGATGGCCTGGATCGGGCCGGACGGGCGGATGGGCTCCAGCATCCTGATCCGGACGTTCGTCGCGGACGGTGGGCGGCTGACCCTCCACGTCGGCGGGGGGATCACCTGGCGCAGCGACCCGCAGGCCGAGTGGGACGAGACCGTCGCCAAGGCGCGCGGGCCGCTGTCCTCGATCGGGGCGGTCGAGGTGACGGCGTGACCGGCCCTCGACCGCGGTTCGTGTGGGTGGACGGCGTGGTGCAACGTGCCGACGGCTCCCACCTGTCGGTGTTCGACCGCGGGTTCCAGCTAGGCGACGGCGTGTTCGAGACGCTCCGGGCCCGCGCCGGGCGGTGCACGGAGCTCGCCGAGCACATCGCCCGCCTGCGCCGCTCCGCGGACGGCCTCGGCTTCGAGCTGCCGCCCGACATCGCGCAGCGCGTCGAGCTCGGGATCGCGGCGCTGCTCGCCGCCGAAGGCCTGGACGGGCCGGAAACCGATGCCTCGATCCGGCTCACGGTCTCGCGAGGCGCATGGGCGTCACGGGGCCTCCTGCCGCCCCCGGACGAGCACCTCGTGCCCACGATCGTCGTCCAGGCGTGGCCCGTCGTGCCGCCCGTGGCCGGACATCTCGACCGCGGCCTGTCGCTGGTGGCGAGCGCGGTCCGGCGCGACCCGCAGAACCCGCTGGTCTCGCTCAAGACGACCAGCCGCGCGGACTACGTCTTCGCCCGCCTCGAGGCACGTCGCGCGGGCGCCGACGACGCGCTGTTCCTCACGACCTCGGGCCACCTGTCCGAGTCCACCTCGGCCAACGTGTTCCTCGTCCGTCGCGCGCCCGATGACGTGGTGGAGCTCGCGACGCCCGCCCTCGATTGCGCGATCCTGCCCGGCACCACGCGCTCGTGGCTGCTCCGCTGGGCGGGGTCCGTCGGGCTGCGCCCGGTGGAGGGGTGGCTCACGCCGGACGAGCTGGCGGCCGCCGACGAGGCGTTCGTGTGCTCGTCGGTGGCCGGGATCCTGCCCGTCACGCGGTTCAACGGCCACCCCGTCGGCAGCGGGCTGCCCGGGCCCTGGACGCTCCGCGCCCGCGCCGACCGCGAAGCGTTCATGCGCGGGAGCTGAGGCCCGCCCCGAGCCGGCTCATGGCCGCTGACGCGCGCCGCCCGTGATCTCGGGGAGACGTTCGCCGGCCGCGCACCCGGTCACCAGCGTTGCCAGCCGCCGGGCGCGGGTCTCGGACCGCCTGGCGTCCATCACCCAGTGCGTCGCAGAGCGGCGGTAGCCGCGCGGCTGTGCCTCCCAGAATGTCCAGGCCCCGGGCTCGGCACGCAGCGCGGCCTCGGCCTCGGCGTCCAGGGCCGGTTCCGACTCGAACGAGTAGACCGCCGTCCGGTCCTCGCGACGGCGCTCGAAGGCCGCCTCGCCGGCCGGGTGCATCCGGCCCTCGGCGCGCATGGCCTCGACCCGGGCGACGTTGCGCGCGCTCCAGATGCTGTCCGGTCGCCGGGGCGTGAACCGCGCGGCGTGCCCGCCGTCGACGGCGCCCCGGATGCCGTCGATCCAGCCGAAGCACAGGGCCTCGTCGACGGACTGCTCCCACGTCAGCGACGGCAGCCCGCTGGCCCGGTACCGGTACCCGACCCACAGCTCGGGTGCCGCGGCGTGGTTGGCCTCCAGCCAGGCCCGGAACGCGGCCGGGGTCTCGAAGAACTCGACGTCGTGCGGGGTGGGGCTGGCGGGCATCGCCCATAGACTATCGGCATGACCCGGAACGAGCTCATCCTGCGCACCCGCCAGCTCATCGAGGAGGGCGAGCGCCTGGACGCGCAACCCTCGCTCACCGCCCTCCAGACGTGGCTCCAGCTGTCCGACGACCTGCTCGCCCACGCCTGGGGGACGATGGACCGCTACCACCTGTCGTGGCTGATGGTCGGCAAGCCGAAGGCGACCGTGCGCGGGCGGGGCATGACGCCCGACGAGGAGGCCGCCTACGTCCGCGAGGTCGCGGCGCAGAAGACCGCCGCTCTGCGGATGAGCCTCGACGCCGTCGAGCGCCAGGGCATGCCCTTCCGCGGCGAGACCGGCGGCGTGGGCGCCGGGCAGGGGATGGGCGAGGTGCCGGCGGCCGGCGAAGCCGCGTCCGACGAGGCCTTCGAGCGGCATCAACCGGCGGCGGAGCCCGGCCCGGACGACACGGCCGTGGCGGAGCGCCACGCCCACCTCGCACAGGGCTCCCGACGCGCCATCCCGCTGGATCCCGGGATGCAGCGCCGCCTGGACGAGGCGCGCCGGGCGGCCGACGAGCACGCGGCCCACGAGGCGGCCGCCGGCCACCCGCCCCGGCGTGCCCCGCGCCCCGAGCGCCTCCGGAGGTGAGCGGCGGTCGCGTCGAAGCCGTGGGCGGCACGCGGACCATCCCGGCCCCGGACGCGGTTGCCCGGGACTACCTGCTGCTCGCCCTCCGGCTCGACCAGCACCTGCCGGGCACGGTCGACGGCTTCTTCGGGCCCGCGGAGCTCAAGGCCCAGGTCGACATGGAGCAGCTGCGGGCGCCCGCCCGCCTGGCCCAGGATGCCGCCGCTCTCCGCGCCCGCCTGGACACGGAGGTCGCGGAGCCGGACCGCCGGCACTGGCTGGATCTCCAGCTCGTCGCGCTCGAGACCCAGGCGCTCGCGCGTGCCGGGACGCGCCTGCCGTACCTCGAGCACGTCCGACGCTGCTTCGCGTACGAGCCGGTCCGCCGTCCCGACGCGCGGTTCGGGGTCGCGGCCGCGGAGCTCGACGCCCGCCTGCCGGGCGGCGGGACCCTCGCCCAGCGGCTGGCCGCGGAGGACGCTGTGTGGACCGTCGACCCGGGCCGCGTGGGCGCCGTCGTCGACGACCTCGTCCGTCGCTACCGCGAGCGGGCGGCGTCGCTGTTCGGCCTGCCGGAGGGCGAGGACCTCCGGGTCTCGCTCGTGCGGAACCAGCCGTGGTCCGCCTACAACTGGTACGACGGCGGCTACCGGTCCCGGGTCGACATCAACCTGGACCTGCCGATCCGGCTGCCGGCGCTCATGGGCACGGTGGCCCACGAGACGTTCCCCGGCCACCACCTGGAGCACGCCTGCAAGGAGCAGCTGCTGGTCGAGGAGCTGGGGCGGCTTGAGGCCAGCATGCTGCTGATCAACACCCCGGAGTGCCTCGTCTCCGAGGGCCTCGCGAACCTGGGAAGGGACCTCGCGGTGCCGCCGGACGAGCGCGCGGACCTCCTCGTGGAGCTGGCGCCGCTGGCCGGGCTCGCGCTGGCCGACGACCCGGCGGCGCTCCGCGAGGCGGCCGGGCGCAGCCGCGACCTGGCGGACCTGCGCTCCGTCCTCGACGAGAGCCGGGTCAACGCCGCGCTGATGCTCCACCAGGACGGCACCGCCCGGGAGGAGGTCCTCGACTACCTGGTCGAGGTCGGCAGGTTCGCGCCCGAGATCGCCGCCAAGCGGCTCGAGTTCATCGAGCACCCCCTGTGGCGAGCCTACGTGTTCGTC
>MGOE01000133.1:11753-14823 GCA_001797035.1 Chloroflexi bacterium RBG_16_72_14 | reverse complement strand
TGCCGTCGTGCCCGATCCGGCGCGCCCGGCCCGTTTCGGCCGGCTGCTCCGCGAGCCGCTGACGCCGCCCGCGATCGAGGCGGAGCTGGCCGCAGCCTGAGGGTCAGCCGCCCGCCTTGGGATACGAGGCGCTCACCTTGCCGCCACCGATCGGGGACAGGTAGCAGGGCATCGCCGCACGACGCCGGCGTGTTCGTGGCGCGACCATGGCGTGTCCGTCCCCGGCGACGCGACGGGCCCGAGTGTGACACGCGGCGCGGCCGCGCCGGAACCACCCGATCGTCAGCGGGCCCGCCAGGCCCCGACGGCGGCCGCCAGCGGCACGTTGATCCAGGCGAGCGCGCCGTAGCGCAGGTCGACGTACGCGAACAGGTCGAGGACGCCGCCTTCCGCGCGCGACCAGGCCCAGCTGAGCACGAAACCGGTCACGATCGCGGCCGCCGCGAGACCGCCCGAGACGGCCATCCGGGTTGCGCCCGCGGGCAGCCCGGCGCCGTCGCCGCTCCACAGCAGCCCCAGCGCCCCCGCCCAGCCGATCGCCGCCGCCGCCGCCAGCAGGCCGGGCCCGATGTCCACCTGCCCGAGGGCGAAGAACACGATCGCCCCGCCCAGCGCCACCGCGTCCGCGACCAGGAGCGCGCGCACGATGCCCCGGCCTCCGCCGCCACGCGCCCTCGCCGGCGGCCCCGATCGTGCCCCGGACCGGTCGCCACGGGCCGCGTACCGCTCGCCGGGGGCGCGTTCGAGGAGCCGACCCGGACCGGTGCCGCCGGGCCCCGGCGCGTCGTGGCCGGTGCCGGGATCGAGGTCGCTCATGGACCAGATGCTACGCGGCCGGGGGTCGCGGGCGGTATCCTTCGAGATCGTGACCCACCCGACGCTCGGCCTCCCGCCCCGCAGCCTCCACGCCGGTTACCCGGACGGGGCCGCGCGGCTGCGCGCGAACCGCGCCCGGCTGGCCGCTCGCGCCCTCGAGGTCGCGGTGGACGAGGATCCCACGCTCCGCACCCGGCACGACGACGCCGCGCTGCGCAACCTGCTGCTCGACGCCGAGGTGTTCGTGGACCGCCTCGCCCTGTGCGTGGCCGGCAACGACCCGAACGGGCTCAGGGCATTCGCGGACCAGACCGCCACGGTATACCGCCGCCGGCTGGTGCCCATGGATGACGTCGTCCGACTGCTCGAGGCGATGCGCGCCGGTGCGCGCGGCGTGCTGTCCGCCGACGAGATGGTCCCGGCGGAGGCGGCCATCGACGAGGCCATCGCCGTGTTCCGCTGGTACCGCCGCCTCGCGGGCGATGCCCGGAAGCGGAACCGGATCCTCGCCGCGCTCTACCGCGGCGCATAGGGGACCCGGGAATGACGATCAAGTGGGTCAAGACGGACCCGCTCGTGCTGAACGGCGAACCCTTCTGCTACGGCAGCCGCCTGACCGTGCGCCAGGTGCTCGAGCTCCGGCGCGCGGGCTACACGGTCACGGACCTGCTCAAGGACTACCCGGAGCTCAGGCAGGTGGGGATCGCGGAGGCGTACGCCTACGCCGCGGCGCACCGCGACCACTACGCGGACTTGTTCGCCGCCGACGGTTCCCTCCACGGCCCGGGCTTCACCGAGGCCGAGGCGTCGGCCCTGCCGCCGCACCTGCTCGTGCCCGGCGTCGTGGTCAAGGTCGCCGCCACGGCCTGATCGCGCCGCGACGCGCGATGACCCTGCCCGGCCGGGGCTCCGGCGCTCAGCGGCCCGCCACCTCCTCGGGTGTCATGTACGGCCCGATGACCAGCACCTCGGCGTAGCGCTCGTCGCCGCTCCCGTCGCGCAGCAGGTACGTGTGGTGCACCTCCACCGCGCCCGATGCCAGCGTCGAGCCCACCGCGCAGTACTTCCGCGCCGACAGCTCGATCGCCCGCCGGACCGCCTCCGGGTCCACCGCGTCTCCGTCGATCACGTGCACGACGTCGAACCGCGAGAACGCGTGCGGGTGCTCCTCGGCCTGCAGCCCGGTGACCCTGACCTCGTACCCGCGCACGACCTGGTGCTTCTTGCGCAGGATCGAGATCACGTCCATGGCCGTGCACGCACCGAGGGTGGCGCCCAGGAGCTCGGCGGGCCGAGCGCCCGTGTCGCCGTCCGCGTCGTCGAACACGATCGTGTGCCCGCTGTCGACCACGGCCTCGAACCGCATCCGGTCGTCGGCGAGCGTCACGGTCGCGGTCCTGGTGCCCATGCCGTGCCTCCGAACGCGCTGCGCGCCTGCCCGGCGGCGCTGGCGGGCCGCCCGGGACGCCCAGATCATCACGGTCCGGGCGCTCGGCGGACGCTGGCGAACGGACCGGCCGGGCGGTGCCGTTGGGACCCCGTTCGCGGACCGGACGACCCGCGGGGGCCTGGATCGACATATCCGAGTCTGATGGTAGGATTTCCCGACCATGACCGACACCCAGCCCGCCGCCGCCCCCGACGCCGGCACCGACGCAGCCTTCGACCCCCAGCGCCGAGCCACGGAGCTGGCGATCCTCGACGCGTTGCGGGCCGTCGTGGACCCCGAGATCGGGATGAACGTCGTGGAGCTGGCGCTGATCCGGCAGGTCCTCCTGGGCCCGGCGTCCACCGAGATCAAGATGATCCTCACGACCCCGTTCTGCCCGTACGCCGGCGCGATGATCCAGCAGGTCAAGGAGCAGGCGGAGAGCGTCGTGGACCACCCCGTCAAGGTCACCCTGCTGGCGGAGCGCTGGGACCCGCGCGACGCCGGCCTGATGTGGTGAGCGCGGCGTCCTGCCCGGCCCGATCCCGATGAGCCCGCGGTCCCTCCCCTTCGAATCCGCCGTGGCGACCGGCCGCGGCGATGACGGCACGACCGGCCTGCTGTTCGGCGGCGACCGCGTCCGCAAGGACGACCCCCGGACCGAGGCGTACGGGGCGCTCGACGAGGCGGTGGCCGCGCTGGGCCTGGCGCGCGCGGAGCTGGGCATGAAGGCGCAGTACGGCGTCCTGTCGCACAACCTCGGCGGGCTCGCGGACCTGATCCTGCGGCTCCAGCGAGAGCTGTTCGTGGTGGGCGCGGAGCTCG
>MGOE01000133.1:6027-11742 GCA_001797035.1 Chloroflexi bacterium RBG_16_72_14 | reverse complement strand
GACGCCCGTGACCGGCAGCAGGACGGCGAGACGCGCGTCTCGGGCGCGATGGTCGAGCGGCTCGACGCGACGCTGCGCGAGATGGAGGCGGCGATCGCGCTGCCACGCGAGTTCGTCGTGCCGGGCGCGACGCGCGTCAGCGCCGCGCTGGAGCTCGCCCGCACGATCGTCCGCCGCGCGGAGCGTCGCACCGTCGCGCTGGCGGCCGTCGACCCGGGGCTCGCGGAGGGCCGGCTGCTGCCGTACCTGAACCGCCTCGCCGACCTGCTGTGGATCCTCGCCCGCGTGGCCGAGCAGGCCGAGGCGACCGGCGCCACCCTCGCTCGTCCCGCGCGCGGCCGGGGCCCGCGCGCTCGAACGGCATCATCCGAGAGGAGTGAATGATGTTTGGCTATCCCCAGACGCCGACCCAGCTCGGCGTCCGACCGGCGCCGGCGCTCGTCCAGCAGCTGCTGCTGGGCGCGTTCGGCTGGATGTTCGCGGGGCTCCTGCTGACGGCCGGCGTGGCGTTCCTCGTGGCGACGAGCGAATCGCTGATCGAGACCGTGGCCAGCCTGTGGATCGTGCTCGCGATCGGGCAGATCGCGCTCGCGATCGGGATCCAGGCGGTCATCAACCGCGTGTCGCCGACGGTGAGCCTCGGGCTGTTCTTCGTGTTCGCCGCCACCATGGGCCTGACCATCGGCGTGATCGTCACGCTGTACACGGGCGAGTCGGTGGCCACGGCCTTCTTCTCGGCGGCCGCGATGTTCGGCGGCGCCGCGATCTACGGTGCGACCACCAGGCGCGAGCTGGCCGGCCTCGGCGGCATCCTGTCCATGGGCCTCATCGGGCTGATCGCCGCGATGGTGGTGAACCTGTTCCTCGGCTCCAGCCCGCTCGGCTGGCTCATCTCGGTCATCGGGGTGGTCCTGTTCACGGTGCTGACCGCGTTCGACGTGCAGCGCATCACCCGCGGCGACTACGCGGCGTTCGCCGGCACGATGGAGCGGGCCTCGATCCTCGCCGCGCTCCACCTGTACCTCAACTTCATCAACCTGTTCCTGTTCCTGCTCCGCCTGATGGGGAGCGGCAGGGACTAGGAGGCCGCAAGCTCGCGGGCCGGGAGCACCAGCGCGCCGCCTGCCGCGTCCCCGAGCAGGACCTCCACCCGGGCCGACGGCAGCGGCCGCGCGTACAGGTAGCCCTGGCCGCGGTCGCAGCCCAGCCGGCGCAGCCAGGCCAGTTGCGTCTCGGTCTCGATCCCTTCGGCGACGACGTCGATCCCCAGGCCGTGGGCCAGGGAGATCACGGCCTGGACGATGGGCGCGTCGACCGAGGACTCGCCCCCGTCCAGCCCCGACACGAACGAACGGTCGATCTTGATCGTATCCAGCGGCAAGCGGCGCAGGTAGGACAGGGACGAGTAGCCCGTCCCGAAGTCGTCCAGCACCAGCTTCACACCCAGCGCACGCAGCCCGCGCAGCCGCTCGATCGACGCCTCCGACTGGTCCATGGCCACGCTTTCCGTGATCTCCAGCTCGAGCGCGGCCGGGTCGAGCCCCGTCCGGTCCAGGATCGCCGCCACGTCCCCAACGAGATCCGCCTGCGCGAACTGGCGGGCCGACAGGTTGACGCTCACGACGAGCGCGGCCGCCGCCGGATGGCGTATCTGCCACTCGCGCATCTGGCGGCAGGCCGTCTCCAGGACCCAGCGCCCGATCGGCAGGATCTGGCCGGTCTCCTCGGCCAGCGGGATGAACGCCAGCGGCGGCACGAGGCCGCGAGCCGGGTGGTTCCAGCGCAGCAGGGCCTCCATGCCCAGGATCGTGCCCCCCTCGAGGCTGACCAGCGGCTGGTACTGGAGCACCAGCTCGTCCCGGTCGATCGCGCGTCTCAGGTCGTGCTCCATCGTCGCCCTGTCGAGCGTCTGGGCCCGCATCTCGGGGTCGAACGCGATCACCGACCGCAGCGGGTCGGCCTTCGCCCGGTGCAGCGCGATCTCGGCCTCCTTGAGCAGATCCCCGGCGTGGGTGTCCCCGATGCGCCCGATCGCGAGCCCCACGCTGACGCCCACCGACACGTCGCGGCCGTCGAGGTCGAAGGGCTCGGCGAGCAGGCGCTCGATCCGGGTTGCCACGCGCTCCGCCTCGCGGGCGCTGCGGACCGGCCCCAGGAGCACCCCGAACTCGTCGCTGCCCAGCCGAGCGACGGTGTCCGTCGAGCGTGCCGCGCGCTGCAGCCGCCGCCCGACCTCGGTCAACAGCAGGTCGCCGGCGGCGTGGCCGAGGCTCTCGTTCACGACCTTGAACCGGTCCAGGTCCAGCAGGATCATCCCGATCCGGCCCATCGGCCGGACGCCGTCGCCCGGCGGGACCTCGAGGCGCTCCGCCAGGCGGTTGAGGAGCAGCGTCCGGTTGGGAAGGCCGGTGAGCAGGTCATGGAGCGCCGCATGCGCCCGGTTGAGGACCTCCGACTGGGCCCGCTCGAACAGGCGCGCGTTGTCGAGCGCGATCGAGGCCAGCTGGGCGAACCGGACCAGGGCGGCCAGCTCGCGCTCCGTGAACGGCCGGTTGGGATCGCCCGAGGCGAGCCCCAGGACGCCCAGTACCTCGCCGCCCGAGGTGAGCGGCACCGCGCACACGGCCCCAAACCGGCCGTACGCGAGGTCGGGCGCCCGGCCGGTGTACGTGTCGTAGTCGTCCACCAGCTGCGCCTGGCCGGTCCGCACGACGGCCCAGCCGGCCCCGCTGCCGTGAGGAAGCCGGTATCCCTCGTAGTCTTCGAACAGCCCGGTCGCGACGCGCACCACGAGGTCAGCGCCCCCCCGCCCGTCGTCCTCGAGCAGGTAGAGGTAGCCATGCGAAACCCCGACCATGACCCCGGCGCGCTCGATGATCGCCCGCACCAGCTGGTGCGGCTCGAGGCGCTCCAGCAGCGTGAACGCCGTCTCGTCGAGGGCGGCGAGGTACAGGTCCCGGCTCTGCTCGTCGGACGCGGCCCGTGACCGGTTCGGCGGCTTGGCGAGGTAGAGGCCGCGGTCGGCCTCCGCGACGAGGGCGTCCTTGGTCCGCGCGTCGTCCGGGAAGCGGGCAAGCCCGACGCTCACCGTGACCAGCGGGCCGGCCGTCTCCGTCAGGCAGGCGACCGCGGCCCGGACCCGCCCCACCACCTCGCGCGCCTCGCTGGAGCCCACACAGGGCAGCAGGATCGCGAACTCGTCGCCGCCGTAGCGGTACACCCGGTCCCCGTCGCGGATGCCACCCCGCATCGCCTCCGCGATCCGCGCCAGGAGCGCGTCACCGGCCGGGTGGCCGTGCGTGTCGTTGTAGGCCTTGAACGCGTCGAGATCGAGCATCAGCAGCGCGAACGGCTCGTCGGCCTCGATCCACTCGCCGAGCTCGCGCTGGAAGGCGCCGTGGTTGCGCAGGCCGGTGAGCGAGTCGTGCTCGGCGCGGGTCATCACGGCCCCGTGTGCCTCGGCATTGCGCAGCCCGATCGACGCCTGGGCGGCGAACAGCTGGACGAGCTCGAACTCGTCCTGCGTGAAGTGCGACTCGTCGCCTCCCATCCGGGCCATGTTCAGCGTGCCGATGACCTCGCCCGCGACGAGCAGGGGGCACACGATCATCGACTCCGGCTCCTCCGGCGTCCCTGGGATCTGCACGGACCGCGGATCCCGGTGAGCGTCATTGGCCAGCACGGCCTCGGCGTTGCGGATCGCCCAGCCGGTGATGCCCGCGTCCAGCGGGCCCTCGTGGGACATGATCAGGTCGGCGAACCGGTCGCGGGAGACGACGGCGCGTCGCACCCCGGCGGCCCGATCCACGCGGTAGATCGTGAGCGAGTCGTGGGACACCACCGCCTTGAGGGAGTCGGCGATCATGTCCAGCACGCCGCTGGGGTCGAGCGTCGCCAGCAGACGCTCGTTGACCTCGAGCAGCCGTCGCTGGCTCTCCAGCCGGTGGTGGAGCTCGTCCTGCTGGCGCCGCACCTGCGCGAACGCCTCCGCGTTGGCCAGCGCCTGCGCGGCGTAGCCGGCGAAGATCTCCAGGGTCCGCTGGTCGTCCTCGGAGAACTGGTCGTGGCCGGACTTGGACACCACGATCACGCCCAGCACCCGGGCCTCGTACGACATCGGCACCAGGAGCATGGATTCGGCGCCGCGCGACAGGCCGACTTGCATGCCGCGCGGGTCGGCAGCCGCGTCGCCCAGGCAGATCGTGCGGTTGTGGAGCGCCACCCAGCCGGTCAGGCCCTCGCCGATCCGCACCCTGAGCATGTCGGTCGACGGCCGGCCGATTCCCATGAACTGGCCCTGGAACGCCACCGGCTCGCACGTCTGGCTGGCGTGGTCGACGCGGTAGACGCGGATCGTGTCGTGGGCGATGAGCCGGTCGGCCTCGGACACGATGGCCTCGCCGATCCCCTCCACGTCCTGAATCCGGTTGAGCCGCGCGGACAGGTCCTGGATCGCGCGCAGGCGGGCGGCGTTGTCCCGCACCGATGCGTACAGCCGCGCGTTGGCGACGGCGGTCGCCATCTGGTTGGCAAAGGTCGTGCACAGCTCCAGCTCGTCGGGCGTCCACGCCCATGGCCGCCGGTGATAGAGGACCAGGAGCCCGACCGGCTCGTCCCGGAACAGCAGCGGGACGAAGTTGACCGTCCGGAAGCCCAGCCGGACGTACATCTGGGCAAAGTGCGGAGCGGTCTCGGGCCGGTCCAGGACGATCGGCCGGCGCTCACGGATGGCGCGCAGGCCGAGCACCGGCGCGTCCTCGGTGACGCGCCCGACCGCGTCGATCAGGTCGGGGTCGAGGTCCCGGTGGGCGGCGAGTCGGAAGGGATGGGTGCCGGGCTCCAGCAGCCACAGCCCAGCGACGTCGGCGCCGAACAGCTCCTGGGAGGAGTCGAGCACGTCCTCGAACACGTCTCCGAGCTCGAGGTTCGCGCTGACCTCGGCGACGATCCGGTGCAGGGCCGCCACCCGGGCCTCCTGGGCCCGCGGGCTGAGCGGCCGAGTGCGGGCCGCCCTGGTCGTGCGACCGGGGCGGGTGGGCGTGCCGTCTTCGAGCGCGAGGGCCATGCGGCGGTGGCTACCCCAGGTCGGACTCGACGGGCCCGGGCACGGTGAACCCGGGCGAGGTGTCAGGGGGCAACGTATGCGAGCGCTCTCGATCGGGCGATAGGACGGTCGTACCCCGACCGGCCGGACGGACGGCGAGGCGCGGTCAGCGCGGCGGGCGAGGAAGCGGTCAGCGCGTCCGGACGGCCAGCGTCTGGACGGCCAGCGTCTGGGCGGCGAGCTCGGGGTGTGGCATCGGCCGCGGGATGGGGTGCCTGACGCGGACCTGGCGCTCGCGGCGGGCGCGGGCGAGGGCCGGCGAGATGAGCTCGAGGAGGGCGTCGCGGTGGCGCATCGTGGGGCTCCGGTGGTTGGTGGCTGGCTGGGTGTCGAGGTGCACATCCTGGACACCGGGCTACGGGCCGTCTTAGGCCGTGCTGAAGCGACCTCCGGGACGTTCGGCGCCCACTCCGGGACGTTCGGTGCCCATTCGGCCCGGGCCGGTCCGCAAGGAGGCGGGGCGCGGTCCCGCCATCCGGCCCTGATCGCCGACCAGCGAGTGGGCTGAGACTCGCTCGCACGGGTCGCACGGGTCGCACCGGTTGGCGGCCACGGAGAGGAGACCGACCGATGAAGGTGCTGGTCAGCGCCGCGTCCAAGCACGGAGCGAC
>MGOE01000133.1:2062-6018 GCA_001797035.1 Chloroflexi bacterium RBG_16_72_14 | reverse complement strand
GGCCAGCGTCGAGGGGTTCGACGCCGCCGTCATCGGCTCCGGTGTGTACGCCGGCCGCTGGCTGGATCCGGCCAAGGACCTGCTCGCGCGCCATCGCGAGGCGCTGGCCGCGATCCCGGTCTGGCTGTTCTCGAGCGGGCCGATCGGCGATCCGCCCAAGCCCGAGGAGGATCCGCTCGACGCCGCGCCGATGGCGGCCCTGGTCGGGGCACGCGGCCACCGCGTCTTCGCGGGCCTGATCGACAAGAAGCGGCTCGGGCTGGGCGAGAAGGCGATCCTCGCGGCCGTCCGCGCGCCGGAGGGCGACTTCAGGCCGTGGGCGGACATCGAGGCCTGGGCGGGGGAGCTCGCCGGGGAGATGCGGGCCGCGCCGGTCGGCTGACCGCCCGCCGGCTCGTCGCCGGCTGTGGCTGATCGGCGGCGCTTGCGGCGCGCCCTCGTGCCCCTGCCCTCCTCGCGATCGCGCGGCGCCCGGCCACCGGTGCCTGCGCAGCAGGCGTTGCGAAGAAGACCCCCGCGACCTCGCCTGTTCAGCAAGCAAGACCGCGATGCTGGAGCCTCATCCTCGCGTTGCCGCCTGCCTGGCAGCCACGAGGATGGGATCTGCATCGGGATGCCTGCCCAGCGCGCGGCGAAATCCGGCCTGTTGTTGGTGCGCACAACGTACGCTTGCGTACCGCGTACGCTACCGCTACACTGCCGACATGTCAATGGATCGGCCAGCCATGCGGCCCGCGCTCACCCGGGACCGAATCGTGGAGGCCGCCATCGCCCTCGTCGACGAGTCGGGCCCGGACGCGCTCACCATGCGCGCAGTGGCCCACCGGCTGGGCGCCGGCGCGATGTCGCTCTACCGCCACGTGGGTGGGCGCGAGGAGCTCCTGGACCTCGTGCTGGCGGCGATGGCGTCGGAGGTCGCGACCACCCCGCTCAGTGGCGACTGGCGCGCCGACCTCGAGATGATCGCGCGTGACGTGCGCGCGAGCCTCCTCAAGCGGCCGCACCTGACGTTGCTGCTCACGTCGCGTTCGGGGCGCGGCGGGGCCGAGCTGCCGTTGCTGGACCGGACCCTGGGCGTGCTGCGGGCCACGGGGTTCGGGCGGCGCGGGGCGGTGATGGCGAACCACGCCCTCGGCAACTACGTCGCAGGCGCCGCGCTGTGGGAGGCCGTGGGGCTCGCCGGCACGACCGGGGCGGAGCGCGTGGCGCGGCGGCAGGCGGCGGCGGACGCCGTCGCGGCGCTGCCGCCCGAGCAGTTTCCGGCGCTGGCCTGGGTCGGGCCCAAGCTCATCGCCGGCAGCGTGGATGACCGCTTCGAGTTCGGGCTCGCATGCCTGCTGGACGGCTTCGCCGCCTACCTCGCCCGGAGGATGGCGCGGGCCTGATCCCGGCCTGGGGGGCCTTCATCCGTTCGAAAGGTTCGCCCTCGTACGGTCGTGTCCGGCGATCCCCCGCCATCGACATCCGAGCCTCCGAGGAACGACACCATGCCCGTCGGCAAGCCCGTCACCCTGGCCACCATCGTCCTGGGGCTCACCCTCGCCGCCTGCTCGGTCACGACGACCGGCACCGAGGGTGGGTCCGGGACGACCACGACGACGACCACCACCGCGTCATCGGACACGCCGACCTCCACGGACTCCACGTCCGGCACCGGCACCGGGACCTCGACCGCCGCCTCGACCGTGGACACGCACGAGGAAGCGTCGGACTACGAGTGGGACGCCCCCGCCGAGGTCGCGATCACGCTCGCCGACGGCGCCAGCACCGGCGGCACGGGCGTCACCGTGGACGGCGACACCGTCACGATCACCGCCGCGGGCACCTATCGCCTCAGCGGCACGCTCGGCGACGGCCAGGTCGTCGTGGATTCCGCGGACGACGGCGTCGTGCGCCTCGTGCTCGACGGCGTCTCGATCACCAGCTCCACGACCTCGGCGATCGCCGCCCTCGACGCGGGCAAGCTCGTCGTCATCCTGGCCGACGGCTCGGACAACACGCTTGCGGATGCCGCAACGTACGTGTTCGGCAGCGCCGACGTGGACGAGCCCAACGCGGCGCTCTACACCGCAGCCGACCTCTCGATCGCCGGCAACGGCGCGCTCACGGTCACCGGCACTTCCAACGACGCGATCGCGTCCAAGGACGGCGTCGTGATCGCCGGCGGCACGATCAGGGTGACCGCGACGGACGACGGTATCCGTGGCAAGGACTACCTCGTCGTGCGCGGCGGGACGATCTCCGTGGACGCGGGCGGCGATGCCCTCAAGGTCGACAACGAGGAGGACGCGAGCCTCGGGTTCATCGTCATCGAGGCCGGCACCTTCGACCTCACGTCCGGCGTGGACGCCGTGGACGCCGTGAGCAGCCTCGTCGTCAACGGCGGGACCCTGGCGATCGCGGCCGGCGACGACGCCCTGCACGCGGACGTCCGGCTCGAGATCAACGGCGGCACGATCGACGTCTCGCGGTCCTACGAGGGCATCGAGGCCACCCAGATCGTGATCACCGGCGGCGACATCGCCATCGTGTCTGAGGACGACGGCCTCAACGTCGCGGGCGGCAACGACGGCTCGGTGCAGAGCGGGCCGGGCGGCTTCGGCGGACCCGGCGGCCCGGGCGGCGAGCAGGCCGTGGACGGCTACTACGTCGAGATGAGCGGCGGCACGCTGCTCATCGACGCCGGTGGCGACGGCTTCGACTCCAACGGAGACGCCACGATCACCGGCGGCACGATCGTGGTCAACGGCCCCACCGCCAACAACAACGGCGCGCTCGACGTCAATGGCGAGCTCCTCGTCTCGGACGCCGTCCTGCTCGCCGCCGGCAGTGCCGGCATGGCCGAGGCGCCCGACGCCGCGTCCACGCAGGCGTACGTCAACCTGCAGTT
Source organism: Chloroflexi bacterium RBG_16_72_14 (assembly GCA_001797035.1). GTDB lineage: Bacteria > Chloroflexota > Limnocylindria > Limnocylindrales > CSP1-4 > CAIXZV01. The sequence goes on along the minus strand of MGOE01000133.1, from coordinate 3,128 downwards.
CAACGCGACCCAGGCGGCCGGGACGGTCATCACGATCCGCTCGTCGGACGGGGCCGCGGTCGCCACGTTCGTCGCCTCCAAGCCGTTCCAGTCGCTCGTCCTGAGCGCCCCCGGCCTCGTGTCGGGCGCGAGCTACGAGGTGCTGGTCGGCGGGACGGTGAGCGGCGACTCGCTTGGCGGGCTGTACCTCGGGGTGGACAGCTCCGGCGGCACGTCCATCGGCAGCGTCAGCGCCGTGGCCGGCTGAGCCCACGCCGACCCCTGTGCCGACCCCTGTGCCGACCCCTGTGCCGACCCCGACCCGCCGCCGACCCGACGAAGGAGCCCTCCGGTGACTCTCCCCCTGATGTTCCTGCTGGACCTGGCCGCGATCGCCGTCATGGTGTTCGCGCTCTACTTCCCACGCCACCGGCGCCGCGACATGGTGGTCGCGTATCTCGTGGTGAACCTCGGCCTGGTTGCGATCACCGCCGCGCTCACGACGACCGGGATCAGCGCCGGGCTCGGGTTCGGGCTGTTCGCGGTGCTGTCGATCATCCGGCTCCGCTCCGCGGAGATGGACCAGCCGGAGGTCGCGTACTACTTCGCCTCGATGACGATCGGCCTCCTCGGCGGGCTCGTCATCTCGCCCGCCTGGCTTGCCCCGACGCTGATGGTCGCGGTGCTCGCGGCGATGGCGATCGGCGACCACCCGCGGCTGTTCGCCCGGTACCGGGTGACCACGATGACCCTGGACGCGGCGTACACCGATGAGCGCCTGCTGATCGCGCGGCTCGAGGAGCTGCTGGGCGCCCGGGTGCACCGGATCAAGGTCCGCCGGGTGGACCTGGTAGAGGCAACGACAGTGGTCGAGGCCCGCTACGAGCTGCGCGACGCGGCCGCGATCCCGGCCCGGGTCCACGTCGTCCACCAGCACGAGGTGGAGGTGGCGTGATGAGCGGGATCACGGTGCTCGACGGGCTCGTCCCGGTGGGCCTGGATGAGCTTGACGCCACGGCCGCGCTGCTCACCCGGCGCGACCGCAAGTACCTGGTACCGGTCCAGTCGGCCGAGGCGGTCGTGGAGC
>MGOE01000133.1:935-1963 GCA_001797035.1 Chloroflexi bacterium RBG_16_72_14 | reverse complement strand
ACCTCGCGGCCGCCCGGCGCCGGCCCCGCCGGTTCAAGGTGCGGACGCGGTCCTACCTCGACAGCGGGCGCTGCCTGCTCGAGATCAAGACCCGCGATCCCCGCGGGCGGACCGTCAAGGAGCGGATCGAGCACCCGATCGGGCTCCGGGACGGCCTGGACCCCGAGGACCGGGCGTTCGTGGCCCTCTGCGAGCTCATCGGGGCAGCGAGCCGGTGGCTGGAGCCGGCGCTGACAACCCGCTACACGCGGGCGACGCTGCTGGTCGGCGCGGGCGGCGTGCGGGTGACCGTGGACGAGGACCTGGAGGCGCTGACGCCGGCCGGCCGCCTCGTGGCGCTGGACGGGATGGCGATCATGGAGACGAAGTCGCCCGGGCCGCCGTCGGTCGCCGACAGGGCGCTGTGGTCCCTGGGCTACCGCCCGACGAAGGTGTCGAAGTTCGGCACCAGCCTGGCGGTCCTGCGCCCGGAGCTGCCGTCCAACCGCTGGACCCGCGCGCTGCGAGCGCCCTGGGTGCTGGCCACACCCGGGCGCCGGGAGGCCGACGTCGCGGGGGACTGGGGTCGCGCGCTCGCGGGGTGAGCCCGAGGTGATGCGTCGCCGGCGGGCCGTCCACCCGGTTGGCCGCGTCCGACTCCCGTCCTGCGTGGCAAGCCGCGATTCAGGACCTGTCATCGACCTGTGCGGCTCCGGAAGCCGCAATCGGACACGGTTCGGTCACCGATCCTGCTCCAACCGGCACGGTTGCGGCTTCCCAGGCCGCGCGCGAGGCTCCTGCCCTCGGGATCGCGGCTTCGGAAGCCGCACTCGCTCGGCAGGCCGTCGCCGCTCAGCGGTCGACCATCTTCGGCTCGATCGGGATCTCGTAGGCCACGTCGAGCGGCGGTTCGGTGACCGGGTGGCCCTCAAGCGACGGCATCGACAGCTTGTGCGTCGCGAACGTGCCCGGCACCTCGGCGACCTTGTGCAGGCGCAGGTAGCGCCAGCCCATGTGATCGAACGGGCCGGCGATCGGCGGCGGGACCA
>MGOE01000133.1:0-854 GCA_001797035.1 Chloroflexi bacterium RBG_16_72_14 | reverse complement strand
CGTCCAGGACGTTGCGTGCCCACTGCGACCCGACGCCCAGCGGCGCCGGGATCAGCACCATCTCCTCGTGGATCGTGGGGTGGACCGGCGTGAAGTACGTCGTGCCCGACTTGCGTCCGACGTGCTCCAGGGTTGCGATCTCCGCCCTCGCGCTGCCCGGGATGCCATGCTCCATGAGCCACGGGTTGACCGTGTCGTTCATTCTCTCGCGCAACCACGGGAACTGGTCCGCGGCCGGCTTCCTGAGCTCCAGCAGCACCCGGTCCGCCGCGAACCCGATCGCTGCGCCGGCCGCGATCCACCGAATCGTCCTGAACATCGCCCGACCTCCTGTGCTCGATGGCGATGCTGGAGCCGCACCCGGCCAGCGCCAAGTGCCGAACCGACGGTCCGTGGCCGCCCCGTAGTCGGCGGAGCCGGTGCCGCTCGGCTCACGGCGGTCCCCGCGCCGGCCGACCTGGGTTCGTCAGCGACAAGTTCGTTGTCGGGCCTGGCGGCGAGGCCGAGTGGATCGCGAGAGCCGAAGTGCCAGCGCATCCGGGGTTCTTCGGCGAGACAACGTTCGTCGTGGATGGAGATGCGGCGAGTCCAGCCACGGGCCCGTCCATGGACGCCCGTCCGCTCGTTGTCGCGGCGGGTCCCGTCGTCATGCTTGTCGTCCTGGCGTCCGCCCTTGCCGTTCGTCGCCGATCGCGCTCGGGCGGCAGGCGAACGCGGGGGCTCGGGCCCGGCAACTCCCCGCCCTCCCATCTACTACCCCGCCCCGTCGTTGACGACCCTGCGCGTCCGGTCTAGACTCAATCCCGACGAATTCGGTCGGAATTCCCCGGTGCGGAGGTAGCCTCCGCGGGCGA
>MGOE01000132.1:10089-23299 GCA_001797035.1 Chloroflexi bacterium RBG_16_72_14 | reverse complement strand
ACAGGTCGATCTCGGCGAACTCGTTCTCGGTCGCCTCGATGGTCCACACGTCGCCCTTCAGGCGCTCGAGGTAGATCTCGATCGAGTTCGCGTACGACTCGCCCGCGTAGACCTTCTGCATGTTCGGGTTGCCCCAGCAGGTGTGGATCCACAGCTCGACGTCATCGAGCCCGTCCACCTCGTGGTTGAACGCGTCGACGAGGAAGTCGAGCAGCTCCGTCTGGTCCGGGTAGAAGCAGGCGACGAAGTGGATCGTGGGCTCCTCGATCTGGATCACCTTCGCCCCGGCAGCCGCGAGCTGGCGCAGCTCGGTGTTCATCGCGGTCGCCATGTCCCAGATCAGCTGCTTCTTGTCCTCGAGGTCGTACTCGGGCGTGTGGCTGTCGAGGAAGATCGACAGCACCTGCGACGAGCAGCTCCCGAACTTCACCGGCTTGCCCGACGCCGCGCGCGCCTGGGCGATCCGCCACAGCTTGGCGTATTCGAGCGGGTTGCGAGGGTCGTGTTCGACCTTGCCGACCACGCGCGGCCAGCGCCACGTCGACTCGATCTCGTTCATCAGCGTCCCGGGCGCGAACTCCAGCAACCGGTCGCGCGATCGCTCGTACTGGAGCTCCTCGTGCTCGAGCCCCGTCCAGCGCTGGAGCGGGTAGTGGTGCCACGAGCGGCCGGCGAAGTCCTCGTCCAGGTGATAGTCGCCATTGGTCAGGATGTCGAGGCCCGCGCGCTCCTGGTCGGCGATCACGGTGGCGTGCGCGTCGAGGAACTGCTCGCGGAAGCGAACGTCGAGCAGCGCCGTGTCGAGGGGCCGGCCCCACAGGCCCCCGTCGTACCAGCGCGGCCGCGGCCACGATCCGGTGACGGTCGCCGGGAGCATCAGGTCCTTGGTGGCCGTGAGCATCGCGCGCGCCTCCTCGTCGGGATCAGGTGTCCGTCGATCCTAGAGGGTCGAGGTTCGCACGGCGCAGGGAGCAGGCGATGTCGCGGCGCCGCGAGGGCCGCAACTCGACGCGCCGCCGGGGTGCCGCGCTTCTACGATCCGTTGATGACCGATGACATCGTCCGCTACGAGCGGCGCGGGCCGGCCGCGTGGATCACCCTCAACCGGCCGGACAAGCTCAACGCCCTGAGCCGCGAGATGGTCGCGGCGCTCCACGAGGCGCTGGGTCGCGCCGAGTCGGACGACGAGGTCAGGGTCGTCGTGATCACCGGCGCCGGGCGTGCGTTCTCGGCCGGCTTCGACATCTCGCCCGAGAACGAGGCAGGCATCGAGGGAGCCCTCGGCTGGCGCGAGGAGCTCGCCAAGGACATCGACCTGACGATGCGCGTCTGGAGCCTTCCCAAGCCGGTGATCGCCGCCGTCCGCGGCTGGTGCCTGGGCGGGGCGTGCGAGCTCGCGATGGCCTGCGACCTGATCGTCGCGACCGAGGATGCGCGGTTCGGGGAGCCCGAGATCCGGTTCGGCTCGGGGCCGGTCACGCTGCTCATGCCGTTCGTGCTCGGGCAGAAGAAGACGAACGAGCTGCTGTTCACGGGAGACGCGCTCGAGGCCGCCGAGGCCGAGCGCCTGGGGCTCGTCAACCGCGTGGTGCCCGACGAGGAGCTGGACGCCGCGGTCACGGACCTCGTGCGCAAGATCGCACCGACGCCGCTCGCGGTCCTGCGGCTCACGAAGATCGCCCTCAATCGTGCCTACGAGGCGATGGGTCTCCGCGCGGCGGTGGCCGCGAACCTGGATCTCTCGGCAATGCTCAACGCTGCCGACACGCCCGAGCAGCGGGAGTTCAACGAGATCGCCCGGGAGCGCGGCGTGAAGGCGGCGCTCGCATGGCGGGACGCGCGCTACGGCGAGAACCTGGACGGGAGCGGGTAGGGACGGTGTGGGGACGAAGGCGAGATGGGCCACCTGCAGACGCCTCGCGGTCGTTGGGGTGCTGCCCCTCGCCATGGGATGCGCGCCGGTTCAACCCGCTCCGACGTCGCGTCCGTCGCCAGCGGACGAGCTCGCCAGCCCGGTCGCGCTCGATGCGCTCCTGCCGCCCGGATCGAGCATCGTCGTTCGAGCCGACGATGCATCGTCGTTGCCGAATCGCGGCACCTGGGATCTCGGCCGGCTCGGCGAGCGCGGGCTGATGGCGGTCGCGCTCGCGTGCGTGGGCGATGGCATGCGCGTGGAGCTCGTCGAGGACACGTTCCCGGCGCCCGTGCCGCAGCTCGGTCTCGCGATGCCCGACTGCATGCCCGCCGGGCGGCTCGACCTCTCACGCCTGGCGGTTCCGTCGCCCGACTATCGGGTGGTCGTTACGGCCGCTCCCGGCACCAGATGGCGGCTCGCGATCGGCCTGACGGGCCCGGTGGAATGACGCCTGGCGCTGGCCGGTCACTCGATCGACCCCCATGACACCCCGGGTCATGGGGCAACGTGCTCCTGATCGGCTTCGGCCCGCTCGATCTGGAGACCGTCGATGCTACCGCCACGGGTTCAGGTTCGACCAGGCCCCGAACAGCCCCGCCATGGTCCCGAGAAGCAGGAGTCCCGTCCCGATGGCGCGGCGACGCTGCAACCTCGCGACCGCGACAACGAAGATCACCAGCGCGACCTTCAACGCGAAGCCGACGTACTCGCGGGTGACGGAGTCGGAGATCTGCGCGAGAAGCGGGTTGCCCTCGGCGAAGTAACCCCTGGGCTCGGTTGACGACAGGCCTTGGGCGGTCGCGTAGTCGAGCAGCTGGCCGCCAGCGAACGCGATGCCGAGGATCACAAACGCGATCCGCCACGCCAGTTCACGCTGCAGGACCGCCTGCGAGCCGGCATCACGTTCAGGCGGCACCAGCACGTTCCGGGGCATCGTGGAGATGCTAATCGACTGCCTGGTGCGCAATCTTGCGCGAGGGTGCGCCGATGACGCCGGTTCCGCTACGAACCCGATCGCTCACCTGCAGGGGGGCCACTCGGGCGGCGGGCCCATTCGACCGGTCATGTCGTCCCCGCCGACCTGTCCGAAGCCGAAGGAGCCCGCGTCCGCGCGCCTGGCAACCACCATGCATACCCGACCGGTGGGAACGACAGCTGACGCCTGCCAGCAGACACTGCCGTCGTCGTCTGGAGGAACCGCCGGGCAATCAGGTCGTGGGGCGATCGAGACCCTGCCGCCACTGTCGCGGAGCACGGACGCTCCGCTCCAGGCAAGGTTGTTGATGAACAGCGCCGCGATTCCCGTGCAGTCGGACCGCGAGACGCCGAGGCAGCTCGCCGTCCAGTCGCCGACCTTCACCTCGACGGGGGCGATGCACGCTGCCGCGAGCGTCAACGCGGCTGCAAGTGCGATCGCCTTCATGCCTGGAGCCCTGACCCTCCGCATCGTTCACATCGTGCCGCGATGTCGGGCCGGTCGCCGGTTCAGGGCCAGCATGCCACCGATGGACGACGCGCCACTACCCTCCCAACCTTGACGAACGAGATCCGTCCCATACGCTCATCGCGTGACCAGGCGTCTCCACGTGCTCGTCTCGCTCGCTTGATGCGGGCCGTCGTGCAGGATCGGTACGGGCCTCCGGAGGTCCTGCGCATCGAGGAGGTCGAGCGGCCGGTGCCGGGCGATGGCGAGGTGCTCATCCACGTGCGCGCCGCGACGGTCAGCCAGACGGACACCCACATCCGAGGCGCGCACCCGGCCCTGTGGCGGCTCGTCGCGGGGTGACGACGACCCAGGTGGCGAACCCTCGGCGATCAAGAGCCGACGTGGCATTCATGAAGGAGCTCATCGAGGCCGGCGCCTACCGCCCGGTGATCGACCGGACCTATCCGATGGAACGCGTCGCGGAGGCGCACCGCTACGTCGAAACCTGGCACAAGACCGGCAACGTCGTCCTGACGCTCTCATCCGGTACGCCCACGGCATCAACGCGGCCGCTGCCAGCGGCAAGGGCGAGGAGCACGAGGACGGCGACAAGAAGCGCGAGCAGGGTCCTCCGACGCTGCCTCCGGCGGCTCGGCGCGACGGCGACTCGGCCAGCGGCGCCCGCGAGCAGACGCGGTCCGAGTTGCGGATTCTCACGTCGCCAGCGACGGAGGAGGTCATCCCAGTACATCGCAGCCCCATGGCCGGGTGCGGGCCTTCCGAGCGCGGATGATCGTCCATCCGCCGCAGGCACATGGTCAAGTGCGCAACGATCCGATCAGGTGCCGCAACCTCGTCATGGGCCAGTGTGTGCCAATAACACCTGATGAGGTCGGCCGACCGCTCGGGGCGGCCGAAGCGTCACAGCCCAAGCCGGTCGAGAATGGCATCGACCCCCCGTTCGACCGTGCCCTCTGCGGCTGCAGCCACGATGAAGGCCAACGTCGGGATGAGCATTGCCCCGACGGCCTTGCCTGTAGCCGGCAGGAGGGGTGACGTCGTCGGTGATCCGGCGATGTTCTCATACGTGTTGCGCAGCAGATCGAGGCGGTGCTCCTCGTCGGTCGACAGGTCGGGGACTCGCACCATGAGCGGCTCGATCTGTCGGCCAAGGTCGTCGAGGCGAGCCGTCCGGTCGCGTTCGACGATGTGGGTGATGAGCCGTCGTGTGGAGATGGCGTCGGTGATTACCGACGCATAGCAGACACCGAGGATCACCGCGACGACGGGAAGGACGACGCCAATGTCCAGGGGCAGGACCACCAGCGCCATGCATGCGTAGGCCGCCGTCCACACAGCGTTGGACGAGGTGACTCCGTCTGCGTTGTGGATGATCTGGCGCACGACGGGGCTGTCGAGCGGCCGGAAGGCTGGCAGGTCGAAACGCATCCGGGCCAGCACTCGGTCGTAGGCAACCTTGTGCAGTGCCCACCATCCCTGCTCTCCGGTCTGGTACAAGAGGATCAGGACGAGCCAGATGGTTCCGGGCGGGACCGTGGCCCAGCCACCAGGGGACATGTAGACGATGACCAGCGCGAGCCCGGCGACCAGGGCCGCGCTCGTCGAGGCGGCAAACCGGAGACGCCGCCACCGGCGCGTCCAGTCGACGACGGCCCTCAGGTCGTGCACGCTGCCCAGCGCTCGGCCGACTGCCATGTCCTGCTCGGATGAGGTCGCGTAGGCGCCGATCGGCAACCACAGCCTGACCACCCAGATTACGGCGAACGCGAGCCAGGAGAGCACGGGCGAGCGATCCAGGGTGCCGGAGAGAACGGCAACAACGAGCGGACTCGCGAACAGGAAGACTGCCTGCATCGCGCCGAAGAAGAACGAGCCGTAGAGCCGCCTCGCGCTACCGCCGCTCAGGCGGCGCAGCACGACGTAGAACCCCACGTCAATCAGGATGTAGTCAAAGTCCTGGGACAGTTCCTCGAGCCTCGCGAGGAGCCGTTCTCGCTCATCACCCGCCTGAGCAACGTCAGGCGCAAGTTGCGAGGGTGTCTCGGGGGACGTGGCATCCATGGTCTGGCTCGCTCCGCCGGTGAAGCGACGTTGCCTACCTGGGACGCCTCTGCGGTCAGTCCCGCCAGTCGCTCGGCGCTGTCCCGCCCGCAAGAGGCAGGATGGGCCGCGCTACCACCCCTGGCTAGAGGCGACGGTCGTGACGCGGCCCGGGACGCCCGCCGGCCCCGGTGTCACAACACGGCGCGAGATGACGGCGCCGTGCGCGAGGGTCACCTCACCCCGAGGCGCTACTTCCCGCGGAGCTGCCAGGACTTCCCTTCGGTAATCACCGAGGGCGCATACACGATCTCGACCTCGTGCATGTCGGCGATCGTGCGGGCGCCGAGGGCGGCCATCGACTGGCGGAGCGCGCCCATCAGGTTCTGCGTCCCGTCCGTCACGTGCGAAGGCCCGTTGAGGATCTGGTCCAGCGAGCCCACGGTGCCCACCTTGATCCGGGTCCCGCGCGGAAGCATCGGCGACGGGGCCGCCATGCCCCAGTTCGTGCCCCGGCCCGGCGCCTCGGAGGCGCGCGCCAGCGGGGAGCCCAGCATCACGACATCGGCCCCGGCGGCCAGCGCCTTCGCGATGTCGCCGCCCCGCTTCATCCCGCCGTCCGCTACGACCGGCACGTACCGCCCGGTCTCGGCGTGGTACAGGTCGCGGGCGGCCGCCACGTCCGCGATCGCGGTCACCTGGGGCACGCCGATCCCCAGCACCTCGCGGGTCGTGCACGCGGCCCCCGGCCCGACGCCCACGAACACGGCCGCCGCGCCCTGCTCGATCAGCTGGTAGGCCGCCTCGGCGTTGGTGGTGTTGCCGACCGCGACCGGGATCGGCATGAAGCGGGCGAACTCCGCCAGCGCGAGCGCCTCGTAGCCCGTCGCCAGGTGGCGGGCGGACGAGACCTGGGACTGGACGAGGAACAGGTCCGCGCCGTGCTGGGCGCAGAACGGGCCGTACTTGCGGGCGACGCCCGGGGTGGCGGACACGGCGGCCTTCGAGCCCGCGGCGTGCAGCTCCTCGATCCGGCGGGCGATGAGGTCCTCGCGGATGGGCGCGGCGTAGGTCTCGGCGAGGACGTCCTGGACATCGGCGTCGTCGGCGGTGGCGATCCGCGCGAGGACCTCGGACGGGTCGACGTAGCGGGTCTGGACGCCCTCGAGGTTGAGGATCGACAGCCCGCCCAGCCGCGCCAGCTCGGCGGACAGGCGCACGTCCGCGACGGCATCCATGGCGGCGGCGAGGACTGGGATCTCGAGCCCGATCCCGCAGAAGTCCTGGGCGAGGACGACGTCGGCGGGATCGACGGTGTCGGTGCCCGGGGCGAGCGAGACGTCCTCGAACCCGTACGTGGGCCGGATCGCGTCCACCTTCGAGCGGAACACCCGCCGATTCGCCAACGTGTCCGTCATGCCGCCGCCCTTCTCGCCCATCGTCCGCGCCTGCCGCGTCGTCGGGACAGTCTACCGGTACCCGGCCGGGGGATAATCAGCCCGATCTGTGGCCGGACACTGATACCGGCGCGGGAGGAGGGCGGGCGATGGCGAAGACGAAGTCGAAGGTGGCGAAGGCGACGGCGGGCGCCGGGTCGAACGGTGGGCCTCCCAGCGACGACGGCCCGGCCCACGGCTGGGATGAGCCGCCGCACGATGCCCCGCCCGGGACCCACGCGCCGCTGTCCAACAAGGAGTACCTCGCCCACCTGGGCAAGCTCCAGGTGGAGCTGTCGAAGCTCCAGGAGTGGGTCCGCGCCAGGGGCCTCAAGGTCGTCGTGATCTTCGAGGGGCGGGACGCCGCCGGCAAGGGCGGCGCGATCAAGACGATCTCGCTCGCGCTCAACCCGCGCGTCGCCCGGGTCGTGGCCCTGCCCGCCCCCACCGAGCGCGAGCGGACGCAGTGGTACTTCCAGCGCTACGTGCCGCACCTGCCGGCCGCGGGCGAGATCGCCCTGTTCGACCGCTCCTGGTACAACCGCGCCGGCGTGGAGCGGGTGATGGGCTTCGCCACGCCCGAGGAGGTCCAGGAGTTCTACCGCTCCTGCCCGGAGTTCGAGCGGATGCTGGTCCGGGCCGGGATCATCCTCGTCAAGTACTGGTTCTCGGTCAGCGACGCGGAGCAGGAGCGGCGGTTCCAGGCCCGGATCAAGGACCCCACCAAGCGCTGGAAGCTGTCGCCGATGGACCTCCAGTCGCGGACCCGCTGGGTCGAGTACTCGATGGCCAAGGACGAGATGTTCCGCTTCACGGACATCAAGCAGGCGCCCTGGTACGTGGTCACCGCGGACGACAAGAAGCGGGCGCGCCTCAACGTGATCAGCCACCTGCTGTCGCTGATCCCGTACGAGGACCTCACGCCGGAGCCGATCGCCCTGCCCCCGCGCGAGCCGGACCGCGGCTACGTCCGCCCGCCGATGGACGAGCAGACGTTCATCCCCGACCGGTTCTGAGGTTCGCCGGGGGTGGCCGCTCGCTGACCGCCGCGCCACTTCCGCGTGGCCAATCGCTGACCGCCGAGCGTTCCATACGGCGGTTGCGGCTCGATCATTGAACGCCTGGCGTTCGGGCTGGCGGTTACCGGCGCCTCGCGTCCCCGCTTCGAACGCCTGCCGTTCCAGCTGGCAGCCGACGGACCGCCCGTTCGCCGTAATGAACGCGGGGCGTTCCCAGGAACGCCACCCGTTCAGCCGCGGGGGGCGCGGCCGCGGAGGTGTGGGCCGCGCGGGGCGCTGGTCGCGACGGGGTGCCCTCAGCCCTCGAGCGGTCGCCTCGCGATCCGCCGGCCGTCGTGGTCCAGCGCGAACCAGCGGGCCGTCTCGGGATCCGTGAGCAGCTCGCGGACGCGCTGGACGGACTCAGCGTAGGACGGCCAGATCGCGAGCCGCGCGGCGTCCGCGACCGGGACCCAGCGCACGCCGTCGTGCTCGTGCGAGGGCCGCGCCTCGGCGTCCGGCCGCACGCGGGCTGCGAAGATCGCGCTCACGACGACGGCATCGGCGCCCTCGTCGTAGAACGGGGCCACCTGGTCCAGGTCGTAGTACGCCTCCACCTCCGACGGCCCGAACCCGGTCTCCTCGCGGACCTCGCGGATCGCCGCCGCCGGCACGCGCTCGCTGGGCTCGACCCCGCCCGTCACGCACTGCCACAGGCCCGGGAAGATCCGGTCCGGGGCGCGGCGGATGAGCAGGATCTCGAGCCGCTCCGCGTCCGGGCGCGGGTCGGAGGGGCCGGACTGCGGCACCACCCGGAACACCCAGCACTCGACGAGGTCCGGCCGCAGGCTCATTGCGAGACCCCGGGCACCAGGCCCCCCTCCACCCGCTCGAGCTGGTCGAGATGCATCAGATCGTGGACGCCGGCGAACAGGAGCCACTCGCCGCACCGCAACCGGCCCACGAGCGGGTGGTCCAGGGGGCACGGCTCCACCTCGTGACCCTCCACCGCCCGTGCCGCGCGCTCCACGATCCGCTGGCTGGTCGCCAGGCGCCGCACCAGCTGCTCCCGAGTGGCGTCGGCGCGACCCGGGACGCCGGGGACGACGGTCGGGGCCACCGCCGGCCAGCGCCCGCTCGAGGCCAGCGAGGCCGCCATCGCCAGACCCGCCCGCGAGTCCGCCGCGTGCCCGATCGCCTGCGCCACGTTCCAGTCGCCCTCGCCGCCGGGCATCGCGAACGCCGCGTCCGGCAGCCCCTCCACGATCGCCGCGAACAGGGACGCGACCGCGGCCAGTTGCGGGACGACGCGCGCCGCACTCCCCTCGCCCGCCCGGCGCCGCACCTCGCGCCGCACCGTGATCAGGCGGCCCTCCTCGATGCCGCGCCACGCGGCGACGACATCGGGCGCGAGGTCGGCGAGGACGTCGATGCGGGCGGACACGCCGGGAGGGTAGCCGACACGCCCGCGCCACCGCACGGCGTCGCCACCTGGCACCGGTTCCCGCACCGACCTCGCTGACAGTCCCATCCGCCGCCAGTACCCTTGCGCGACATGTCCGTCAGGTACCGCCGGGGTCCCGGGCGACGGGGGGTCGCCACGCTCATCGCCGTGGCGTTGGCCGCTGCCTCCGTCGTAGGCGGCCCGGTCACCGGCATCCCCGCCCCACAGCGGGCGCTTGCCGCGGGCACGTTCACGGACCCCTATTTCCGCGAGTTCAACGTGTTCACCGGGCTGTCCAGGCCCGTGTCCGTCCGCTTCGCCTCTGACGGCCGGGCGTTCGTGGCCGAGAAGGCCGGCGTCGTCAAGGCGTTCGACTCCGTGACGGACACCACGCCCACCACGGTCATCGCGCTGGCGACGGAGGTCAACAGCTACTGGGATCGCGGCCTGCTCGGCATCGCCGTTGACCCGGGGTTCCTCTCGGGACGACCCTACCTCTACCTCTACTTCGTCTACGACGCGCCGCCCGGCGAGGTGGCGCCCGTGTGGAATGACGCCTGTTCTGGCCCGGCAGCGAGCCCGCCCGGCCCCGGTGGCACCCAGGACGGCTGCGTCGTCACCTCGCGGCTGGAGCGCATCACGCTCGACCCTGCCACCAACGTGGCCGTGCCCGGATCGCGCCTGCTCCTGATCCACGACTGGTGCCAGCAGTACCCGAGCCACGCCGGCGGCGGCATGGCCTTCGGGCCCGACGGGCAGCTGTACCTGAGCGGCGGCGACGGGGCGAGCTTCAACGGCTCCGACTACGGCCAGCGCGGCGGCACCCTCCCCGATCCCGACGACCCGATCACACCCGTCAACCCGTGCGGCGACCCGACCACGCTGCTCGATCCCAACCCCGACGGCACGCCGGTCACCGAGGTCGCGACGGCCGAGGGCGGCATGCTCCGGTCCCAGGACGTCCGCACCGGCGCCGACCCGACCGGCCTTGGCGGCACGCTGATCCGCATCGACCCGGACACCGGCGAGGGATCGGCGGGCAACCCGCTCTCGGCGAGCACCGACGCCAACAACCGGCGGATCGTGGCCCACGGGTTCCGCAACGCGTTCCGCTGGACGTTCCGGCCCGGCACCACCGAGGTGTACCTGGGCGACGTGGGCAACCAGACCTGGGAGGAGATCGAGCGGATCGTCATGCCCGGCGGGGCGCTGACGCGGACGACCCTGCCCAACTTCGGCTGGCCGTGCTACGAGGGCGTGGACCGGAGCGGCCTCGAGTCGCTGGGCCTCAACCTGTGCACCAACCTGTACGGCCAGGCCGGCGCGGTCACGGCACCGCTCTACCAGTACAGCCACTGGACCGGTCTCGAGCCCACGGGTCCGTGCTTCGCGCCCGGCCCCAACGGGGCGATGGGATCGTCCGTGACCGGCCTCGCGTTCTACGACGGCGCCGAACCGGGGTCCGCACCCTACCCCGCGCGCTACGACGGGGCCCTGTTCTTCGCGGACTACTCGCGGGACTGCCTCGCCGTCCTGCTGCCGGGCGCCGGCGGGGTGCCCGACCCTTCGACGATGGAGGTCGTGGCAACCGGCGTGGGCAGCCCCGTGGACCTGGTGACCGGGCCGGGCGGCGACCTGTACTACGTGGACATCGACGGCGGACGCGTGGTCCGGATCCGGCACCTGGTCCAGCCGATCGCGAGCGCGACGGTGACGCCCCAGGTCGCGGCGGCGCCGGTGGACGTGACCCTCGACGCGTCGGCCTCCACCGACCCCGACCCCACCTCGACCCTCACGGCCTGGAACTGGGACCTCGACCACGACGGGAGCTTCACGGGCGCGAGCGACCGGTCGGGCGAGGTCGTCGTGTGGCATATCGAGACGCCGGCCGTGTACCCGATCACCCTGCAGGTGGTGAGCTCGAACGGGCTGGCCGACACGCTCGAGCTCGTGGTGGACGCGGAGGGCGAGCCGCCCGTCCCGTCCATCGACGCGCCGGACCCGTCGCTCACCTGGGCGGTGGGCGACACGATCCCGTTCGCCGGCTCCGCCACGGATCCGGAGGACGGCACGCTGCCCGCGTCTGCCCTCTCCTGGGACCTCGTGATGCGGCACTGCCCGGCCGACTGCCACGACCACGTGATCCAGACGTTCGAGGGCGTGGCCGCCGGGTCGATCGACGCCCCCGACCACGAGTACCCGTCGCACCTCGAGCTCCGGCTCACGGCCACGGACAGCCACGGGACGTCCGCGACGACCTCGATCGAGCTCCACCCGCAGACGTCCGTGATCGGCGCCGACAGCTCGCCCGCGGGGATTCCGCTGTTCGTCGCCGGCGAGGACCGGGCCAGCCCCAGCGAGACGACCGTCATCCGCAACGGGACTGTGACGATCGGGGCCCCGCTCGCCGCGTCGGTCGGCGGCCGGCGCTACCGCTTCAGCGCGTGGAGCGACGGCCTGCCGCGCACGCACGACTTGACCGCCGCGGCGCCCGCGGTGGACCTGCTCGCGACCTTCCTGCCCGACGCGCCGGACACGTGCGCCAGCGCGACGACGGTCTCGCCCAGGTCGACGTGGATCGGCGAGCGCACGACCGGCGCCGGTGACACCGACTGGTTCCGCTTCTCGCTCGGCTCGCGGCACCGGGTGGTCGTCTCGCTCGGCGACCTGCCGGTGGACGCGCGGCTTGACCTGTATGCCGGCTGCTCGACGCTGCTGGCGAGCTCGGACCATGCCGGCCTGCGATTCGAGGAGCTGACGCGGACGCTGGGCGCCGGCACGTACCGCGTGCGGGTGACCGTCCCGGGCGGGGCCACGAGTGCCCAGCCGTGGGTCGTCCGCTTCCGCCCGATGGCGGCCGGGCTGCCGGTCAAGTCGTCACGCACGACCCGCTCCGGTGACGTCGTGCGGGTCGTGGGCGAGGTGCTCAACAACACCGGCCGGACTCGGGGGGCCGTGACCGTCACAGCGACGTTCCGCAGCGCCGCCGGCGAGGTCGTTGGGACCCTGCGCGGCCGGGCGTTCGAGGACCGGACGAAGGATGGCGGGCTGACGTCGTTCGCACTGGCCGGTCGGGTGCCCGTGTACGCGTCGATGACGTTGACCACCACCAGCGTCGCCCCGTCCGCCGAGCCGGCGCTCGCACTGACGGGCCTCTCGGCCACGGCCAACGGCAACGGGACCGTCAGCGAGACGGGGTCGGTGCGCAACACGGGCTCGCGGACCGCGAGGAACGTCAAGGTCGCGCGGACCTGGTACGGGACCCGCGGCGAGGTGCTGGGCCGCGGGATCGCGACGCTGTCGCCGTCAACCCTGGGGGCGGGGCGGACGGGCACCTTCACGCTCACACGCCCGGTGTTGGGCACCGTCCAGGGCGCCCGGACCCAGCTGCGGGGCGGGTTCTAGCCGCGCGTCGCGAGGCGGCCGTCACCCGTTGACGGAGCACGCCCCGAACGTCCCGTCCTCCGTGGTGAGGCCACCGCCCAGCACCATCGAGTCGCCCTCGCGGGCGATGACCGCGCCGTTCGGCGACACGAGCTCGAGGTCCGGCACGAACCGGGCGGTGGTCCCGAATGGCCACCTGACCGCGGTCGTGCCGATCCAGGCGACCCGTTCGTCCCAGGGCGATCCGTGGAGCGTGCCCCCGAGCCGGGCATCCAGGCAGACAGTCGGGGCCGTCGCGAAGGTCGGCAGCCGCAGCGATGGCCGGCCGACGAGGGCCAGGACGTGGGCCGGCAGCCGGTCCGCGGTGGTCTCGCGGACCACGAACATCAGCAGCGGGTCACCGACCTCGAACGCGCGGACGTCATCGAGCCCCGTCCAGCCCGCCGGGACCGCGGCGATGTCGACGGTCGCGCCGGCCGCGCAGCGCTGATTCGGGCCGCAGGAAGACTCCGCCACGACGTCCACGTCCGGCCGGAACGCCTCGGC
>MGOE01000132.1:985-10066 GCA_001797035.1 Chloroflexi bacterium RBG_16_72_14 | reverse complement strand
GCGACGTCGAGGGCGGCCTTGCAGGCGTCCAGCGACAGCCCGCACGTGATCGACCGCAGGCCCCCGAAGGCGACCGGCGTCGCGCGAGCCGGTGCACACCCCTCGGCGGCCGCGACCGAGTTGCCCGTCTCGCGCCAGGCCACCCGTCCGGCAGGCGTGAGGATGCTGACCCATCGAGTGACGCGAGTCGGCGTACCCAGCCACACGTCCCCTCGTCCGTCGATGGCGGCCAGCGGCGTCGCGGCGTCGATCGCGAGGGCGACCGGGTCCGTCCCCAACCAGACGCGGACGGCCTGGCCGCCCTCGGCCGTGAGCTCCAGCCATCCCGCGTCGATCCCGGTCTCCCCCGCGGCGCGGTCCACGTCGTCACCGTCGAACGCGGTCGCGGTGGCCGCGTCGGCGCCGACGAACGAGCCGCAGCCGTTCCGCTGCGCGAACAGGGAGTCCCCGTCATCGGCTCCGCGAAGGACCTCGACCACCGGCTGGCCAGGTGCCGTCGTCCCGGTCGGAGCCGTCGGTTCGGCAGTCTCGAGCGGCGCTGACGCCCCTGCCGTGGCGGACCCGGACGGATCCCCGGACCCGGGCACGGCGGCGGGCTGCCGACCGAGCCACATGCCCGCGCCCACCACCACCGCGAGGGCGACCAGCCCGACCGCGACCGACGGGCCCCGCGACGCCGGGCGTACGCCCACGACCCGGAGCGGGCGCGGCTCCTCCGTCGGCGGGTGCCACGTCGGCGTTGGCGGCAAAGCGTCCTCGATCGAGCGCAGCCGGGCCTCGATCGAAGGCGGCACGGTCTGGTCGTCGTCACGGGGGGTCATCGACTCAGCTCCGGGTGCTCGCGGAGGGCGTGGACGGCGCGCGACAGCAGCGATCGGACGCCGGATGCGGAGAGGCCCATCACCTCGCCGATCTCCTCGTCGGTCAGGTCGCGCCGGTAGCGCAGGAACAGGACCTCGCGCTGGCGCTCGGGCAGGGCGGCGGCCAGCTCGGCCAGCCAGATCCAGACCTCGTTCACGGTGGCGCCATCCGCCGCCGTGGCCGGGAGCCGTTCGCCGCCGAGGAGCGGCAGCCAGCGGATCAGCCGGCGTCGCCGAGCGCGGTCCAGCACCAGCCGCCGAGCGATGACGAGCAGCCACGGCAAGGGTCGGCCCGTCGGGCCGCGGCCGTCACGCCACGCGGAGAACGCCCGGGTGAACGCATCGGCCGCGACATCGGCGGCCTCGTCTGGGTCGCCCAGCATCAGCGCCGCGTAGCGCAGCACGTCGCGGTGGTGGGCGCGATAGGCGGCCTCGAAGGTCGGCGGATCCTCGGCCATCGGGTGCGGGGCGATCACACTCTCAACGACGCCCGGGCGGCGCGATCCGTCCCGCCGACGTTCGTCGTCAGCCGGGCAGGAGCTGGCGGAGTGCGAACAGCACGTTGGCCGGCCGCTCGGCGAGCCGGCGCATGTACCACGGGTACCACGCGGCGCCGTAGGCGATCAGCGTCTGGACCTTGTACCCGGAGCGCGCCAGGCGGCGCTGCTCCTTCGCCCGGATGCCGTACAGCATCTGGACCTCGAACCCGTCCTTGGTCACGCCGGCGGCGGCCGCGTGGGAGGCGATCTGCTCCACCAGCTCCACGTCGTGGGTGCCGAGGCCCAGCCGGATCTGGCGGGCTCGGCTCTCCCGCAGCAGCGTCACGGCGATGGCGAGGAAGTTGGCGTCGACCTCCTTCTTCGAGCGGAAGGCGACCTCCCGCGGCTCGTCGTAGGCACCCTTGACGAGGCGGATGGCGGGGCCCAATGGCAGCAGCCGCTCCACGTCCTTGGCCGTGCGCCGGAGATACGCCTGGAGGCAGATGCCCGTGCGCGGCTGCGACGCGCGGAGGCGCTGGTAGAGGTCCAGCGTCCGGTCCACGTAGCTGCTGTCCTCCATGTCGATCCAGAGGTACGAGCCGTGCGCCTCGGCGGCCGCGGCGAGGGTGCGCAGGTGCCCGAAGCAGGCATCCTCGTCCACGTCCAGGCCCAGCTGGGTGGGCTTGACGCTGATCTCGCCGTCGATCTCGGCGGCGGTGATCCGGTCCAGCAGCGCCAGGTAGTGATCCGTGACGGCCTGCGCCTGCGAGGCCTCGGTCAGGTTCTCGCCCAGCCGCGTGTACAGCGTGCCGATCCCCAGCACCTGGAGGTCGACCGCGGCGTGGAGCGCGTCGCCGATCTCCTCGCCGGGCATGAACCTGCGCACTGCCCGCTGCATGAACGGCAGCTTCGGCAGCCGCTCGCGCAGCCACGCGTTGCGGGCGAACCAGAGCAGGACCTTGCGCATGAGACGGTGCATTCAGCCGGCCCTCACAGGCGTTCGAAGCGCTCCACGGGGACGACGAACACGGTGGCCCCGCCGACCTCCACCTCGAGCGGGTAGGGCATGAAGAACTCGCCCGGCTCCATGATCGGGGGCATCGGGTTCACGATCTGGGTCCGGGCGTGGCAGCTCTCGCGGACGATGCCCAGGACCTCGTCCACCTCGTCGTCCTCGACGCCCAGCATCACCGTCGCGTTGGACTGCTTGAGGAACCCGCCCGAGGAGTGCAGGCGCGTCGCCCGGAACTCGCGCTCCAGCAGGGCGTCCACGAGCGTGCCCGCGTCTTCGTTGTGCACGATGGCCACGACGAGCTTCATCGCGGCGAGGATAGCCGACCGCGCCCGTCACGACACCGCGTCCGCGGCGGTCGCCGGGCCATACCGCGGGTGTACGATGCCGACTCGCCTCGATCTCGCTCGAGGGGCGCCGCCGGCGGATCCGGACGGCCCGGGCCGATCGGGCAGCAACCGCGGAGGCACACGTGTCCGACTCCACCGGCGCCGGCGACGGCCCGCTCACCGTCCTCTCGGCAGGCGCGGCGGCCCTCGCGCGCGCGGACGACCTGGACACCGCGCTGTCCGTGATCGTCGAAACCGGGGCGGCCGGCGTCGGCGCGTCCTCGGCGGCCCTGTTCGCCCTCGATCCCGACCGGCCCGGCCTGGAGCTGCTGCTGACGCTGGGCATGGCCGATGACGCGGTGGACGGCTTCGCGGCCGAGGTCGCGGACACCCCGGACCACCCGATCCACCGGGCCGCGCTGGACCGCTCCGGGTCGCTCGGCCGGGTGCAGCCGGCCCCGGACGGCTCGTCGATGACGGCCGTGGACCTGCCGCTCGTCGTGTCGAGCGGCGGGGTCGAGGACGGCATCGGCGTGCTGACCTACGGCTGGCCGGGCGCCCACGAGGTGGGCACCCGCGAGGAGACGCTGCTGGTCGGGATCGCGGACCTCGCGGCCGCGGCCATCGCCGCGTTCCGGACGCAGTCGCTGGCCGCGGAGCGCGCCGAGTGGTTCGAGCGGGTCGCCCACACGGACCCGCTGACCGGCCTGTCCAACGCCCGGACGCTCAACCGGATCCTGGAGCTCGAGGTGGCGCGGGCCCAGCGCCAGGACAGCGAGGTCTCGGTCGCGCTGTTCGACGTGGACGGGTTCACGGCGCTCAACCTGACCGCGGGATCGCGGGCGGGCGACCAGGTGCTGCGCCAGGTCGCAGCCGTGCTGGCCGAGAGCGTCCGGCTCGTGGACACGATCGCGCGGACGGGCGGCGACGAGTTCGTGCTGGTCGCCCCGGGGTCCGCCGGCGTCACGGTCGCGCGCCGGGTCATGGACGGGATCGCGAAGCTCGAGACGGTCGGCGGCGCGGCAGTGTCGGTCTCGGCGGGGGTCGCCAGGTTCCCGCAGGACGGCGGCGACGCCGAGTCGCTGCTCGCCGCCGCGCGGGCGGCGCTGTCCGGCGTCGCCGGGCGCGCCTCGATCGCGGAGGCCGCCGGCGAGCCCAGCGCGTAGGGCGCCGGCGCCTCTCCGGTTGGCTCGGCATCCCGACTCCCGGCAGGCTCACGCACGTGGGCGCGTTGCCCGGTCTCCCCCGACAGTGGTGGACGATCGGCGTGCCCGGGGTCCTCGAACGGCGCTGGTCCACCTACTGGCCGCTCCCCCTGGATGCGATGCCGCCGATCGGGCGGCTGTTCGACGGGACGCTCCGCTGGCTGCTCGACACGCCGACCCGCGATCCGTCGCTTCAGCGTGGGCCTGACACTCCCGCGCAGCGGGACGCGGATGCCGAGGGACTGCGGGCGATCGCGGCTGGCCTGTCGCTGCCGACCGCCTTCCGCCGGTTCATCGAGGACCCGGAACCGCGGCGCCACATCCGGTCGGCGACGGCCTGCTACCTCGATCTCGCCCAGGTCGCGGTCGCGGTGAGCGACGGAGGCACGCTGATCCACTTCCTTTCGGACCAGCAGTGGGTGCTGCACTGGCTCCTCTACGTCGGCTCCGACGGATCGGAGGCTGTCGTCGTCCCCCCCGAACCGCTCGGCTTCGATGACGCCGAACAGGAGCCGCTTCGCGTTGTCCGTCTCGAGGACGCCGAGGGGTGGCTGGCTGTCTGCTCTGAGTCGTTCGAGGCGTTCCTCTACCGCTCCTGGATCGAGAACGAGCTCTTCTTCCGGCTCGCCGTCGACCGGACGTCGCTGGAGGCGCTGCCGGCGGAGCTGCGTGCGTACGCGAAGGCCTACCCGCGAGACGATCCGCAGCCGTCGGGCCCGTAGGCCGCTCCGGCGTGCTGGCCGGGCGCGAGCCGCACCAGGGCGCTACCCGGACGCGGGGCCGGCCACGCCGGCCGCGACGATCGGCAGGGTGGGCGTGGTCGCGCCTGGCGCCGCCTCCAGCGTGAGCGCCAGCGTCGTGCCCGGGATCGCCGCCGCGACCCGGGCCGTGGCCACGGCCACCCCGTCCGCCCCCACGGTGAACTCGCCGATCGGCACCGGGGCACCCTCGCTCGCGATCGCCCAGGCGGTGTAGACCTGCGTGCCGGTCGTGCCGGCGAGGCCGCGCATCGCGAGGTGGACTGTCCCGTCCGTCGCCACGACGCCCAGCCCGGACACGGAGCCGTCCTCCGCGGCCAGGAACGCGGTCAGGGCGCCGGGCTCCGCGGCCGCCTCGAGTGCCTGCGCGACCCCGTTCCGGTAGGCCTGCGCGGCCGCCAGGTCGCGCTGCAGGGCGAGGTTCCAGCCGCCGAGCGCGATCACGGCGATCGCGGCGGCGGCCGCCAGCAGCCAGCCCAGGCGGGAGCGCCGGCGGGCGCGCTCCTCGTCGAGGTCGATGACCGGGGCTGGAACGGGCGCGGGGGCCGATGCCGGGTGCCGGCCCTCCGCGAGGTCCGCCTCGGCCGCCGCGAGGAGCCGCGACCGGAGCGCCGCCGGCGGCTCGACGGGCTCCACCGACGCCAGCAGCGCCGTCGCGGCCTCGCCCAGCCCGGAGAGCTCCGCGTGCGCGTCCTCGCAGCCCGCGAGGTGCTCGCGGATCGCGTCCATCTCGTCCGGGTCCAGCGCGCCGGTGACGAACATCGGCGCCAGGTCCCGGACCTCGTCGCAGGTCAGGGCGGGCCGGAGGCTCATGACGGCCCCTCCCCCAGGCCGGAGTCCGGGGCCAGCTCGCGTCGCAGCGCCAGCAGCGCCAGCCGGACCCGGCTCTTCACCGTCCCGAGCGGCACCCCTGTCCGCTCCGCGATCTCGGTCTGGGTCAGGCCGCTCCAGTAGGCGAGCTCCAACGCCTCGCGCTGCGCGTCCGGCAGCGTCGCGACCGCGGACACGACCGTTTCGCGGTCCAGCCGGCCGGCCACCTCGCCCCACACGTCGGGCAGGGTCAGCGGCTCCGGCGTGCGGGCGCCCTCCTCCTCGGCGGGGAGCTCCGCGGTCGGCCGGCGACGGCGCACGACGTCGATGGCCCGGTGGTGGACGATCGAGAGCAGCCACGTCTTCACGCTGCCCCGGCCCGCGACGTAGCGGTCCGCGCTCCGCCACGCGCCGAGGAACGCGTCCTGGACCACGTCCTCGGCGAGGACGTCGTCGGCGGTGATGCGGCGGGCGATGCCGTAGGCCATGGACTTGTACCGGTCGTAGAGCGTGTCGAGCGCCCCCAGATCGCCGGCGGCCAGCCCGGCCAGGAGCGCCTCGTCGGTGGGGCCGTCGAGGCGCCCCGGCACGGCCGCCGGCTCGGAGCGGATGCCGCTCATCGTGTCATGCGCGGGGGGACGCCCGGCGGTTCACCCCGCGCGCGCCTCCGCCGCCTCGAGCGCCGCGCCCAGGCACGGCAGCCGGCCCGCGACCCGGCGCACGGCCGCCACCGCCCCCGCGAGCACCGCCGCCGCGTCGCCGGTCGCGTCCACGATCGCGTACCGGTCCGGCTCCGCCGCGGCGAACGAGAGGAACGCGGCGCGGACCCGCTCGTGGTAGGCGAGGTCCTGGAACGCCTCGAACCGGGTCACCTCCGCGGACTTGCGCCCCAGCCCGGCCTCCACCGGCAGGTCGAGGAGGATCGTGAGGTCCGGCACCAGCCCTCCGGTCGCGAACCGCTGGACGACGCGCAGCTCCTCCATCGGCACCCCCGACCCCGCCCCCTGGTAGGCGAGCGACGAGTCCGCGTACCGGTCGCACACGACGACCGCCCCCCGCTCCAGGCCCGGCCGGATGACCTCGGCGACGTGCTGGGCGCGCGAGGCGGCGAACAGCAGCGCGTCCGCGAGGCCGGTCCGGTCGACCCGCGGCTCGGTGTCCAGCACCAGGCGCCGGACCTGCTCGCCCAGCGGCGTCGACCCCGGCTCGCGCGTGGTCACCACCTCGCAGCCACCCCGGCGCAGCACGTCGGCCAGGCGCGGCAGCAGGCTGGACTTCCCGGACCCGTCGGGCCCTTCGAGGGTGATGAACACGCCCCGTCCCGGGGCCCCGGCTCGCTCCTCCACGCCCCCGAGTGTAGGCGATTGATCCGTCTGGCCGGCTGGTGCGCATGAGGGGTTCGAGCGGCCGGTACGGATGCCGGCCGAGCAGGAGGACCACCCCCCATGCGCCCGTCCATCCAGTCCCGCGCCCGCCGGACGCCGCTGCTCGCGCTCGCGGGCCTGGCGCTCGTCGTGGGAGCGTCGCCGCTGCTCGTGAGCGGCGCCGACCACCTCGACGCCCCGGCGGTCAAGCTCGATCACCGGATCGACATCACCGACGTCTACGCGTTCCGCGCGGGTGCCGGCTCCACCGCGCTCGTGCTCAACGTGGACGGGCTGATGACGCCCGCCGCCAGCAGGACGGCGACGTTCCGCCCCAACGCCCTGTACGAGCTCAAGATCGACCGCGACCAGAATGGCGCCGCGGACCTCGCCTACCGGGTGCGGTTCTCCGACCCGCGCGCCAACGCGGACGGCACCCGCACGCAGTCCTACGTCGTGCGGCGGGCGACCGGCGCCGAGGCGGCACGGAACGTGTGGACCGGGGCCGTCGTCGCCGTCGGTCGCACGACCCCCTGGAAGCACGCCGTCCGGAGCGCCTCGATCGCCGGCGGCGGCATGGCCTTCGCGGGCACCCGCGACGACCCGTTCTTCTTCGACCTGCCGGGGTTCGTGACCTTCAAGCACGAGCTGCTCGGCGGCACGACGGACCTGCCGACGCTGCTCGGCGACTTCACGGGCAGCGACACCTTCGCCGGGACCAACGTCCTCTCGATCGTGCTCCGGCTGCCGAACGAGAAGCTCGGCGGCACCGGCAACAGCATCGGCGTGTTCGCGACCACGTCCGTCCGCTCGAATGGCGGCTGGCGGCAGGTGGACCGGATGGGCCGGCCAGCGATCAACACCGTGTTCAACGGGCTGATCCTGCCGGAGGACTCGGACTACAACGGCCTCGAGAAGGACGCCTTCAACGTCCAGCGTCCGAGCAATGACCGGGGCACGACGACCGACAACGTCACCGCCGTGCTCGACGCGATCGGGGGCGTCCTCACCGCGAACGGCGCCACGCCGTACACCGCGGGCGAGGTCGGCGCGATCGCGAACGTGCTCCTGCCCGACGAGCTGACGCTCACCCTCGGCAGCAGCGCCCACTTCGCCTCGGGCAGCTCGCTCGCGACGCTCGCCCTCAACGGGCGGTATCCCGGTGACGACGTGATCGACGCGGAGTTCGCGCTGCTCACGAACTTCGTGATCACCACCGGCGACGGCGTGAACGCCAACGACAAGTCCCTGCCGTCGACGTTCCCGTACCTGGCCTCGCCGCACTGAGGCCCCCCGGGAGCGCCGTTCGTGCCCGGGCGGCGCTCCCGGTCCACTCGCACCCGCGACCTTGCCGACTCCACGACCACGACCTTGCCAGGAGCCCCCGACGATGACCGCCCACGCCACGCGCCGACCCAGGCTCGCGCCCCTCGCCGCCCTCGCCGGGGCGATGGCGATCGCGCTCGCGACCCAGCTTGGGGCGCTGCTGCCGGCCGGCGACCCGCTCGGGCTCGACGAGCCGCTGCTCGACGTCGTGCCGGCCGAGGACGCCGCCGCAGCGGCCGGCGACACCGGCGCGCTGACCGGAGCCTTCGACCCCGCGGCCGAGCGCGCCCGCGTGCGCGAGGACATCGCGTTCTGGGCCGCCCGCGCGGAGGCCGACGCCGGCGACATCGTGGCCGCCGTCAAGCTGGCCGAGGCCGACCTCGCCGAGGCTCGGCTCACCGGCGACGCGACGGCCTACCTGCGGGCGCAGGACGCGGTCGATCGCGCGCTCGTCGCCCGGCCCGATTACGAGCCGGCGCTCGCGCTGCGCGCCACCGTGCTCGTGTCGCTCCACCGGTTCGCCGAGGCGCGCGACGTCGCGCGCGCCATCCTGGCCACGACGCCCGCCGACTCCACGGCGCTCGGCGTCCTCGGCGATGCGTCGCTCGAGCTGGGTGACCTGGCCACGGCGGGTGCCGCATACCAGCACCTCGGGCTCGTGGGCGGTGGCGCCGCCGCCGAGGTCCGGGCGTCGCGGCTCGCCTTCATCCGCGGTGAGCCCGCCGCTGCCGTCACGGGCGCCCGCGCCGCTGTGGCGGCCGCCACGGACGACGGGTTCGAGGGCGGCGAGCTCGCCTTCTACCACGTGACGCTGGGCGAGCTGCTGGTCGCCACCGGCGATGCCGATGGCGCCAGTGCCGCGTTCGACGCCGCGCTGGTTGTCCGGCCGCAGCTGCCGTCCGCATTGGCGGGGCTCGCCAGGCTCGACGCGTACGATG
>MGOE01000132.1:0-915 GCA_001797035.1 Chloroflexi bacterium RBG_16_72_14 | reverse complement strand
GCGCCGCGCCGACCTCCTGGACCTGCGCGGCGCGGCCGGTGATGCGGCGCAGGCCGCCGCGGACCGGGCCACGGTCGAGGCGATCGCGCGCCTGGCCGGCGACGCGGCGCGGGTCTACGACCGCGGCCTGTCGCTGTACCTGTCCGATCACGGGCTGGACCCGGACCGGGCGGTCCGGATGGCGGCCGCTGAGCTCGAGATGCGCCGCGACGCCTACGGCTGGGACGCCGTCGCCTGGGCCCTGCTCAACGCGAGCCGCCCGGCCGAGGCCGAGGCCCCCATGGCGGCCGCCCTCGCGGCGGGCACGCGTGATGCGCGCCTGTGGTACCACGCCGGGCTCGTCGCCGCGGCGAATGGCCGGGCCGACGAGGCGCGGGCGTTCCTCGCCGACGCGCTGGCGCTCGGACCGGCGCTGGATCCGGTCGCGAGGGCGCGCGCCGAGAGCGCGCTGGAGTCGCTCCGATGATGCGGGTGGTCGGGATTCGTCGACGCCTGGCGGGGGCCGCGATCGCCGCGCTGGCGCTGGTGCCGTTCGCGGCCACGATCGTCGCCGCGCACCCACTCGGCAACTACACGATCAACCATTACGCCGGGATCCGCGTCGAGCCCGAGCGGGTGCTCCTCGACGTGGTCATCGACCGGGCCGAGATCCCGGCCTTCCAGGCGGTGCAGCGCCTCGACACCGACGGCGACGGGACGCTCGCGGGTCCCGAGCTCGAGACCGCGCGGGTGGGTGGCTGCCGGGAGGTGGCCGCGGCGCTGGTGGTGCGGGTCGATGGGGCGGGCGCTGACCTGCGGCTCACGGCGGCCGGGGTCACGCTGCCGCCCGGGAACGGCGGCCTGCCCACGATGCGGCTGGTCTGCGTCCTCGAGGCGGCGCTCGCGTCCCCGTTGCGCGAGGGTGCCGTCATCGAG
>MGOE01000131.1 GCA_001797035.1 Chloroflexi bacterium RBG_16_72_14 | reverse complement strand
CACGGCGGGACGCTGGCGGACGCGCTCCGGGCGGCGCAGGCAGTCCCGGTCACCGTGTTCCTGCGAGCGCGCCGCGAGACGCTCGCGAGCCTCCCGCGGGAGGTGGTCCAGCCCACGCTCG
This sequence comes from Chloroflexi bacterium RBG_16_72_14, assembly GCA_001797035.1. Classification (GTDB taxonomy): domain Bacteria; phylum Chloroflexota; class Limnocylindria; order Limnocylindrales; family CSP1-4; genus CAIXZV01. The sequence goes on along the minus strand of MGOE01000131.1, from coordinate 17,812 downwards.
CGGCGCCGCGGCTCACGTTCGAGGAGCGCGCGGAACGCTGGCGCGTCGCGCTCGGCGAGCAGCGGGCGTACGTCGAGGACACGATCCTGGAGGGTGCACGGCGGTTCCGCTTCGAGGCCGCGACGATTGCCGCCGTCGGCGCCGGCCTTGCCGCGCGACCTGAGCCGATCACCCGGTCGGACCTGTTCGCCGCGTGCCGCGCCGCGGTTTCGGTCGACATGAACGGTCTCGCGCAGGCCGTCGCCCCGCGCTTCGGCCCCGACGAGCTGATCCTGCCGCCCCAGCAGCGCCGCCAGTTCGACGAGATCGAGCGCGCGATGCGCTCGCTCACCACGGTCCACTTCGCCTGGGGCACGGCCCGGGCGTGGAACGAGGGCGGGATCTCGGTCCTGTTCGCAGGTCCGTCCGGCACGGGCAAGACGATGGCGGCCGAGGTGCTGTCGGTCCTGCTCGACATCCCGATGTTCCGGGTGAATCTCGCCCAGGTCGTCGACAAGTACATCGGCGAGACCGAGAAGAACCTCGAGCGGATCTTCGATGCCGCCGACGCGTCGGACACGATCCTGTTCTTCGACGAGGCGGACGCGCTGTTCGGCCGGCGGACCGAGGTCCGCGACGCGCACGACCGCTACGCCAACCTCGAGGTCGCGTACCTGCTCGAGCGGATGGAGCGATTCAAGGGTCTCGCGATCCTCGCGACGAACCGCCGAGGCGACCTCGACGAGGCCTTCCTCCGCCGCCTGCGGTACATCGTGGAGTTCCCGGTCCCGGACGCGGCCGAGCGGCGCCGGATCTGGACGAGCGTCCTGCCGCCCGGGGTCGATGCGGGCGACCTCGATGTCGAATTCCTGGGCCGCCAGTTCCAGCTGACCGGCGGGAACATCCGGTCCGCGGTGCTGAATGCCTGCCTCCAGGCTGCCGCCGACCCGGACCTGCACCACCGTCACGGCCGGCCGGTCCTGGCCATGGACCATGTGCTCGTCGCGGTCAAGCGCGAGCACGAGAAGCTCCAGCGCGCCGTGGGCCCAACGCAATTCGGCCACTACGCCGACGTCGTGGAGGACGCGCGTCATGCGTGACACAACCGTCCGTGACACGACCCTGCGGATCGAGCGCATCCGGCTTCGCCTGCGGGGCGACACGCGCGACGCCGCGACGGCGCTGGCCGCCGGGCTGGGGCCCGCGCTTGCCGGGCGGCTCGCGGACCCACTCGCGACGGCGGGACCGGGAAGAGCGTCCGTCGCTCGGCTCCGCGTGACGGCGGAGCGTGCGGCCGGCTCGCCGGCGCCCGAGGTCCCGGCCGTGGCCGACGCGATCGCGCGCTCCGTCGCCGCGCACCTGCCGCCGCCCAGGAGGGCTCGCTGATGGCGGGTGGCATCCGCGGCGCGCTGGTCGAGTACGGGACCGACTTCCTGGGGCCGATCCCCAACGTCGTGGTGTTCCAGTTCAACCCCGAGTCGATCAACCGGACGATCCAGGTTCCCGCCCGTCCGACCGGCGCGACCAGCCGCGAGACGTCGCAGGCCGGCGACACGCCGGTCGAGACGTTCTCGCTCAAGATCGAGCTCGACGCCTCGGACAACCTCGACAAGCCGATCGACGTGTCGCTCGCCCGCGTGTTCGGCGTCGGGCCGGCGATCGCCGCGCTCGAGAAGATGGCCCGGCCGTCCGAGGGCCTGCTGAGCGGGGCGATCGGCGCCGCGGTCGACGCGATCGGGTCGGCGCTCGGGTTGGGCGGTGGTGGCGCGCCATCCGCGCCGATCCCGCGCCAGCAGTACCCGCGGATCCTGTTCATCTGGGGTCCCGCGCGCGTGGTGCCGGTGATCGTCCAATCGATGGCGATCAACGAGCTCCAGTACGACGGGCTGCTCAACCCGACACGCGCCGAGGTGACGGTCGGGCTCGCGGTCGTGCAGCCCGAGCGCTGCTCAGACGACGTGATCGCCAAGGGTGCGCTGGCCTACACCAACACGATCAAGGACGTCCAGTCCGTCGCGAACCTCGCGAACTCGGTCGCGCAGGTCGTCGAGATCATTCCCTTCTGAGTGAGGCTGCCATGTTCACCCCGAGCTCCCGCTACGCCGCCATCGGCACGGTGACCGTCCGGCTGGCAAACGGCCGGGAGGTGACCGCCGTGAAGCTCCGCCGGCTGCCCGCGACGGACGGCGCGCCGTACTCGCTCCAGCGCACCGATCGCCTCGACGTCCTCGCCCGGCGGCGGTACGACGACCCCACGCGCTACTGGCACATTGCAGACGCGAACACCGAGCTCGAGGCGGCCAGCCTCGCCGTGGCCGGCCGCGTCATCCAGGCCCCGGAGACGTGATGGGCGACCCCCGGTTCCGGCTGTACCTCGACGACCAGCCGGCGACCCGCGACCAGCTCGACCAGATCGACGAGGTCGACGTCGACCAGCGGATGGACGCGGCCTGGCAGGCCGAGCTCCAGATCCCGATCTGCACCGACGACGAGGGCAACTGGTGCTACCCGGGCGAGGCGTTCGCGGCCACCTTCGGGCGCCTGCGCGTGGAGCTCGACCCGGGCGACGGGACGTTCGTGCCGCTGATCGACGGCCCGATCGTCGGGCGACGCCAGACGATGACCGCCCAGCCGGGCCAGAGCGTGGAGACGCTCGTGGTGCATGACGACAGCGTGCTGCTGAACCGCGAGGAGCGGCAGGTCGCGCACGAGCGGCAGCTGGACCACGAGATCGCGTCCCGGCTGTTCCGCAACGAGCGTCACATCGCGGACACGGACATCGACACGTCGTCCCGCTCCGGCGCGGACGGTACGGTCACGACGTTCCAGCGCGGGACGGACATGCAGCTGCTGCGAGGCCTCGCGCGACGCCAGGGCATGCACGCCTACGTCCTCCCCGGCTCCCGCCCGGGGCGGAGCGTCGGGGTGTTCAAGCCTCTGCCCAGCCGCCCTGACGGGCTGCCACCGCTGGTCCTGCTGGGCAAAGACCGGAACGTGGAGACGTTCAACCCGCACGAGGACGCCCAGAGCCCCGCATCGGTCAAGGCCCAGACGCTGAGCCTGATGGACAAGTCGGTCACCCGGGCGACGGCGAGCTTCCGGGACGTCCGGCTGCTCGGCGACTCGGCCGCTGGCGACGCGGTCGAGGTGCCGGCCACGAGGGTCCTGCCAGCCGGTGGGGACGGCTCGGTCGACGCCGAGACGGCGGTGCGGGCGGCCGCCGAGCGGTTCAGCTACGCGCTCCGGGCCGACGGGCGGGTCGCGACCGGGTGCTATCCCGCGGTGCTCGGTCCGTACCGCGTCGTGACGGTCAAGGCGGTGAGCGCAGAGCTGAGCGGCGACTACCTCGTCCGCCGCGTCCGACACCACATCACCCGTTCGTCCTGGACGCAGCGGTTCGTGCTCGCGCGCAATGCGCGCTCCCGCGCCGGAGGCGGCGGCCCCGCGCTGCCGGACATCTTCTGATGGTCGACCTGGATCTCGACGAATTCACCACCCCCCCGCCCGGCGCGTCCATCGGCCGCCTGTGGGGCCGCTTCCGGGGCACGGTCGCGGGCGTGGACGACGACGACCGCATGGGCCGGATCTCCGTCCGGGTGCCGTCGGTCTACGGCGACGAGGAGTCCCCGCCCGCCTTTCCGGCAACGCCGTACGCGGGCGACGGCCACGGGATGCTGTTCTTGCCCGAGGTGGGCGACGGCGTCTGGGTCGAGTTCGAGGGTGGCGACCCGTCGCACCCGATCTGGACCGGCGGCTGGTGGGCGCAGGGCGAGCTCCCGGAGGACGCCGACATCCAGAGCCGCGCGATCGTCACGTCCGGCGGTCTCAAGGTCGTGCTCGACGACGACGCCAAGGAGATACGGCTGCTCAGCGGCTCGCGGGCCGAGATCACGATCGCCGACGATGCGATCACGCTGCGGTTCGGGCAGACGAAGGTCGTGATCGACGACGGCGGGGTATCGATCAACGACACCGCGTTCCGGGTCACGACGTGACGCCATGAGCGCGCTCGTCCTCACGGTCATGAGCACCATCACCTGCCAACACGGCGGAACCGCGCTGCTGACGACTGCCAACACGACCATGCGCGTCGGCGAGGCGCTCGCCTTGCTCGTGAGCGACGTCCACACCGTCGTCGGCTGCCCGTTCACCGTCGGGCAGAAGTACCAGCCGTGCGTGCGGATCGAATGGTCGCAGGGCTCGGAGAAACCATCCGCCGGCGGCACCGCAGCGCTCCTCATGACGAGCGTCGGGAAGTGCTACAGCGCCGAGAACGCCGTCCAGGGCACGGCCCAGAAGTCGGCCGGCCAGAGCTCGGTGACCGCGTGATGCCGGCCCCCGACGGACCGCACCTCGCGTTCCCGTTCCGCATCGGCGACGACGGCCGGACGGAGCGCGTCCAGAGCCTGGACCAGCACGTCCACGACGAGGTTATCCAGCTGATCCTGACCGCGCCCGGCGAGCGGGCGTTCGTCCCCGACTTCGGCGGCGGGGCGCGGCGCCTCGTGTTCGAGCGCGCCGACGACGTCGGCGCGGCGATGGCGAAGTCGACCGTGAGCAGCGCCCTCGCCCGGTACCTCGGGCACCGGGTGATCGTGGAGCACCTCGAGGTCGTCGCCGAGGAGGCGAAGCTCACGATCGAGCTCCAGTACCGGCTCCCGGGCGCCGACCGGTCGCGCCGGCTGCGCTTCGTCCCGAGGCAGGCCTGACATGGTGACCTACGACGCCGAGGCGCTCCGGGAGCGCGCACGGAACCTCGACCAGCTGAACGGCCTGCGCCAGGTCCTCGTCGACCTCGCGCCCGCCGCCGACCCGACCGAGGCCGTGCTCGACGTCCAGTTCTGGAACGCCAACGGCGTCGCCGCGATCCTCGCCGAGGCTCAGCCGGACGCGAACAGGGCACGGGCGATCTTCCCGATCCGCGGCGGATCGCGGCTTCCGGCCGGGGACGAGCCCGGCGAGGTCCAGGTGACCGGCGTGGAGGCCGGGTCGGGCCCCGCGACTCTGCAGCTGCACGTCGCCCCGATCGGCGACTACTCGACCTACACGCTGTCGGTCGCCTTCCCGGCGATGGACCCGCTGTTCCGACGGCTGGACTTCCGGTTCCGGCCCGGGTGCTTCACGACCGAGTGCGATCCCGACTGGTGTCCGCCCGCGGTGAGCGACGAGCCGGCGCCAGCAATCGACTACCTCGCCCGCGACTTCGACTCGTTCAAGCACACGCTGATCGCGGCGATGATGGACCGCGTCCCCGGCTGGCGGCCGACCAGCGAGGCGGACCTCGACGAGACGCTGATCGAGCTCCTGAGTGTTCGCGCCGACGAGCTCGCCGACCTGCAGGACCGGGTCATGGCCGAGGCCTACCTCGGCACCGCCCGCAAGCGGGTCTCGATCGCCCGCCACGCCCGGCTGATGGACTACCACCTCCACCAAGGCAACCAGGCGTCGACGTGGCTCGTGCTTCGCGTCGGCGCGAACGTCGTCGGCGACGTGCCGCCCGGCCTCATCTCGTGGACCGCCGGCCCGGAGGGCGTCGAGGGCGGCCGCCAGGTGTTCGCCTCCACCGACACCACGCACGTGAACGGGCTCCTCGACCGGATGCGCGTCCACAGCTGGGGCGGCGCCGTCCGGAGCCTGCCGGCCGGAACGACGGAGGCCGACCTGCTGCTCGACTCGGCGGTGCACACGCAGGCCGACGCCGACGCGATCAGCGGGGAAGTCAACGAGGGGCTCGTCACCCACCTCCTGATCGAGGAGGTCCGCAACCCCGAGACCTGCCTGCCCGTCAACGTCGACCGCGAGCGTCGCCAGGTCCTGACGCTCGTGCGCGGCTCGGCGTTCTCCGTGCACGACCCGGACCCGTCCCAGCCGGCCAACGACAACGCCGGCACCTGGGCCGTCCATGTGCGCTGGCGTGAGCCGCTCGCACGCGGCGCCTGCATCACGTCGACCTGCGGCAGCGGCGACACCCAGGTCGATCGGGACGACATCACGATCGTGAGCGGCAACCTCGTCCGCGCGACCCACGGACGCCTGGTCACGGTCACGTTCAAAGACCCGACGATCGAGCTGAACCCGCTCGTCCAGGACGCCGACCGGATCCGGCACTACGAGCGGGCGATCGAGCCCTGCGCCGGCGTCGACGATCCCTGCCTGCCGGGCGCCGGCGGCCGCCCCGACGGCGTCGTCTGCCGCCTGCCCGAGGAGGAGGGCCGCCTCGCCTACCGCTTCGCGCCGCCGGGGGGCGAGTTGCCCTCGTGCTCGACGCTCGCCGTGACCGTCGAGACGGCGGCGGGCAGCGAGGACTGGCACGAGTGCCCGAGCCTCGTCCACAGCCACCCGGACGATCCGCACTTCATGGTGGAGACCGACGAGCTGGGCCGGAGCGTGATCCGCTTCGGCAACGGGACGAACGGCCGGCGCCTGCCCACGGCCGCGACCGTCGTTTGCACGTACCAGGTTGGTCGGCCGCTCGAGGGGAACGTGGGCGCGGACTCGATCGTGCACTTCGATACAGGCCATGACGGCCTGGTCGAGACCGCGAGCGTGACGAACCCCCTGGACGTGTCCGACGGGCGCGACCCCGAGCCGATCGCCCAGGCCATCCGGCGCATCCCCGAGGCGTTCCGGGCGCGTCAGCTCCGCGGGGTGACGCTCGCGGACTACGCCCGGCGTGCGAGCGAGGTGCCGCGGGTCGCCCGCGCCGCCGCGCGCTACGCCTGGACGGGGAGCTGGCGCACGGTGCAGGTCACGGTCGACCCGGTCGGCGGCGTGGCGCTCGACGACGACCTGCGCGCCGCGGTGATGCGCCACCTCGACGCCGTGCGCCTCATCGGCGAGGACATCGAGCTGCGTGGGCCTGCGCTCGTGCCGCTCGAGATCACGGTCACGCTGTGCGTGGACCCGGAGGTGTGGCCGGACGACCTCCGGGTCGAGCTCCGCGAGGCGTTCTCCGACCGGATCAGGCGCGACGGCCGGGCGGCGTTCTTCCACCCCGACCGCTGGACGTTCGGCCAGGACCTCCACGCCAGCGAGATCGCCGGCGGGCTTGCCGACATCCCGGGGATCGAGCACGTGGTCGCGATCCGGATGCGCCGGTTCGGCGCGACGTCCCCGGCGACCGACGCGATCGTCGGCCTGCGGGCCAACGAGATCATCCTGGTTCGCAACGACCCGGACCGGCTCGAGGCGGGCACGATCACGTTCGAGCTCCAGGGAGGCCGGGCATGATCCCCGAGCTCGACGACGCCTGCAGGCGCGACCCGGGCTTTCCGCGCTGCCCGGCCAACCGCCCGGTGCTGCCGCGGATCCGGCGGCGGATCGGTACCTACGCCGAGATCCGCGCGTTCCTGCTCCGGCGGCTCGACGTCGAGCCCGCTCTCCGTGGCTGGACGCATCGCGGGTCGGACGACCCTGGGATCGCGCTGCTCGAGGGCGCCGCGATCCTGGGCGACATCCTGACCTTCTACCAGGAGCTGTACGCGAACGAGGCCTACCTGCGGACGGCGACCTGGCGGGAGAGCGTCGGGGCGCTCGTCCGGCTCGTGGGCTACCGGCTGGCGCCGGGCGTCGGCGGCCGGGGCGTGTTCGCGCTCGAGGTGCGCGGCACGGAGCCCCTCATCGTCGCCGCCGGCTTCCCGCTCACGGCGCAGGTGAGCGGGATCGAGGGCCCGGCCGAGTTCCAGACGACGGACGCCCTCGTCGCATACCCCTGGCTGAGCCGATTCGCGCTGTGCCGCCCGCTGCTCACGCCCGAGGTCGCGGCGGACACGCGGGAGCTCGCGATCGCTCGTGGCCCGGCCGACCTCGAGCTCCAGCCCGGCCAGCGGCTGATCCTCGGCTCGGGCGGCTCGGCGGACAGCTGGGGGCGCGCGCAGGTCGTGGTGGTCGACGCCGTGCGTGAGCGCCGGGGCGAGACCCTGGTCACGGTGCGCGGCAACCTGCGCGGCGTCGCCCCGGCGCGCGAGCTCGTCGGGTATCGGATCGGCCGCACCTTCCGCCACTTCGGGCACAACGCGCCTCCCCATTGGGTCACGGCGGACGCGAATGGGAATGCCCGGAACGTGGCTGTCGAGCCCACCCGGAGCCTCGGCGCGAGGACGTCCGCCACCACGGACGGGCGCCCGAGCCTCGGGGCGGACGAGATCCCGCTCGACGCATCGGTGTTGGACCTGACGCCCGGCATGGTCGTGGTCTGCCAGCTGACGCAGCCCGGAAGGACGGTGTTCGACCGGGCCGAGTACATCGACCGCACCGAGTTCGGCGCGATCCAGCGGCAGCAGGCGCAGACTGCGGAGGCGTTCGTGAACACCGCCGAGGCGGCGCTCGACGCCGCACGGTCGGCGGTGGGCGGCATCTTCGGCGGCACGGACGGAGGAGCGTCGAGCGGCTGGGCGCCTGCCGAGAGCCTGTCGAGGGCGACGTTGCTCGTCGCCGAGTATCGATCGCCCGCCGGGCGGGTCGACCTCGCGAGGGTTCGCTACGGACGGCACGCGAACATGACCGTCGTCCGCACCGTCGACGGAGTCCGCCAGGGCTCGCTGACCTGGGGGTCGCTCTCGGGGCCGAGCACGATCCTCAGCCTCGACGTCCCGATGTCGGACGACGCCGGCGGCTGGGCGAACATCGCCGACCTGACATTCCACGAGGCGACCAGCCCCGAGCTCAGGTTCCGGGCGGCGCCGGTGCCGTCACAGGACTCGAGCGGCAATCGGCTCGGCTTCGTCGGGACGGGAACCGAGGCGGCCACGCTGGCCGGCAGACGACTGCTCCTCGTGCCGCCGTCCGATGCGCCGACGACCGTGAGCGTCCAGGCGGTCGAGCCCGCGCCCGGCCTGGCGTCCGACCGGCGCGCCCTGCGGATGCTGCGCATCGACACGCCGGTTGACTACGCGGACTTCGGCCCCGAGGCGTCGCCCGTCGTCGTGCACGGGAACATCGTCGATGCGACCCAGGGCCGGCTCGAGCGCGAGGAGGCGATCGGGAGCGGCGACGCGCGGGCCACGTTCCAGACGATGCCGCTGCCCAAGACGCCCTTGACCTACCTCACCACCCCGGGCTCGACGCCCCCCGAGGTCCCGGAGCTGGACGTCTACGTCGCGGGACGGCGCTGGCGACGGGTCGCGTCGCTGTTCGGCGCAGGCCCGGCGGACGAGGTCTACGTCGTCCGCGAGGACGACGGCGGCGCGTCGTGGGTGCAATTCGGAGACGGGCGGACCGGCGCGCGCCTTCCGTCAGGGGCGGACAACGTCGTCGCGCGCTACCGAACGGGCGCCGGCGCGTTCGGACCGCTCCGGCCGCAGACATCGGTGGCAGCCGCGACCCGGCTCGATCGGCTGGACCGGATCCGGCTGCCCGGCGAGGTGACCGGGGGCGAGCGGTCCGAGACGGCGGCCAGCGCGCGCGTCGCCGCACCAGGCAGGATCCAGGCGCTCGACCGGCTGGTCAGCCTCGGCGACTTCGAGGCCGAGGCCCTCGCGGTGGCCGGCGTGTCGCGGGCGAAGGCCGCCTGGCGGCTGGTCGACAACGTCCCGGCCACGGTGGTGACCGTGCTCATGGACGCCGGCCGCGAGACCGAGCTCGATCAAGTACGGCGGATCGTCGCGACCGCGGACCGGCGGCGTGGGGCGGCGCGGTTCCCGGTCATCGTGGTCGGCGGGCGGCGACAGTGCTTCGGCGTCGACCTCCGGGTCGCCGTCGACGGGACCGTCCATGACGCCGACGTGGTCGCCGCGGTCCGCGCCGCCCTGCGCGTGGCCGACGGTGCCGACGAGGACGGGACGGCGGATCGCGGGTTCGGGACGGACGTCCACGCCACGACGATCGAGGGGCTGGCGCAGCGAGTTGCGAGCGTCCGCTGGGTCCGCGTGGACGGGCTCCGACGCATCGCCGCTGCGGCGGCGGTCGCGAGCCGGCTCCGATCGCTGCCGCGCCTCGCCGGGCGTGCGCCCGTCGAGGTCGTCTCCGGCTTCCGGTTCCGCGGTCTCGAACCGTTTGACCTCGTCGAGCGGCTCGCGCCTCGACGGCCGTCGCGCGCCTTGCCCGCGGGCCCCGACGAAATCCTGGCGCTGCGCATGGAGGACCTCGCGGTGGCGATCGTCGCGCCGCAGCGGGAGGCCGATGGATGACGACGCCGCTGCTGCCGCTGTTCGAGCGCCTGCCCGAGATTCACCGCACGAAGGACGGCGAGCCCGAGGGCGAGGGCAAGGACCAGCTCCGCGCGTTCCTCGACCTGATCGACGCCGCGTTCGGCGCGATCCACGCCGACATCTGGCGACTGTACGACGACCTGTTCGTCGAGACGGCATCCGATTGGGCCGTCCCGTACATCGGCGACCTGCTCGGCACGAGCCCGCTCTCTGGCGACCCATGGACGATCCGCGCCGACGTCGCAGATACCATCGCGCTCCGGCGCCGGAAGGGCACGCTCGCCGCCATCGAGCGGCTCACGTTCGACCTCACCGGCTGGGCCATCCACGCCATCGAGCTGCGTGAGAACCTCGCCTGGAGCCAGCACCTCAACCACCTGCGGCCCGACCTCGGCGAGGGTGCCGGGGTGTCGCCACCGGGGCCCGGCCTCGCTGCCCCGCGGCGGGGCGGCACCGTGACGCTTCGCGATTCCGCGCTCCTCAGCCTGATCGGCACGCCGTTCGATCCGTTCGCGCACCTCGCGGACCTGCGTGCGCCGGGACTCGGATCCATCCGCTACAACCTCCCGAACCTGGCCATCTTCCTGTGGCGCCTGGCGCCGTATCGCATCGCGCTTACGAAGCCCGGTGCGGCGAGCGTTCGGTCACCGGCGCCGTCCGCGGCGGCCACGCCCCGCGCAGCGGCGCGCCTGGTGCGGGTCGAGGTCGACCCGCTGGCGCGACCCGTGCGCCTGTTCAACCGCGGTGGCGGCTCGCGCGATGAGGCGCTGGGCTGCTGCGACCACGAGACCCCGGGCACGCCAGACACGCTGACCGAGCTCGACCAGGCGCCGGGCCCGATCCTCGCCCCGCGCCTGACAGACGACACCCCCGCGGGCAACCCTGCCGCCTACGTGGCCGTCGACCCGTACGACCCAGCCTCGCCGGCGGCGACCCGCGACCTGGCCGCCGCCGGGCTCCAACTGTTCGTGCCCGAGGCCTCGTTCGGGACCGGGTCGTGGCAGTTCCGTGCCGCGAACCTGTGCGCCTGGGAACGGGGCCTCGACGCTCCGCTGCTCGACCGCGAGATCGCGATCGATCCCGTGATCGGGCGGCTCCTCGTCGGCGTCGCCTCGGGGGCCGAGGCGGCCGCCCTGCGGCGGGACCTGCGGCTGGGGTTCACGACGGGCGCCGCCGGTCCGGTCGGCGCCCAGCCGCACGACCGCCCGGACGCACCCGAGGCGTGGAACCATGAGCCGTTCGACGCCGTGCGGCTCGTGGACGGCCATGGGTCGGGTCCGACGCTTGCGGACGAGCTCGGGGGCCTCGACACGGCGGCCCGGCCCGTGATCGTCGAGATTGCCGACAGCCTCGTCCACGACCTCGACCTCGCCACCGTCGCCGGAACAGTCCTCGAGGACGGCGGGCCCAACCTCGCCCTGGCACGAACCGTGATCGTCCGGGCCGCGAACGGCGAGCGCCCGATCATCCGCCTGGCGCAGCCGCTGCGCGTCCGCCCCGCGGCGGTCGTCGCAGCCTCGCCCAAGGACCAGCGCGAGCTGGACGAGCGCAACCAGCACCTCGCGCTGCGGCTGGAGGGCCTGTTCCTCACGCGGGGCGAGGGGTTCCCGGCGGGATCGCCGCTGATCGCCCGCGCCGCGCTGAACCGCCTGGAGCTCCACGGCTGCACGCTCGACCCGGGCGGCTGGCGGGAGCGCGACGGCACGCGCACCGCGGTGCAGGCATCGATCGCCCTCCACGCCGGCCACGGCTTCGCGCAGCCCGCCGACGCGACGGCGTTCCGTGAAACGCCGGTGATCGAGGTTCGGCGCGCGATCGTCGGCGCCATCCTCGCGGACGACGACTACACGCTCGAGCTGTGGGACTCGATTGTCGACGCCGGCGCCGGTCCCGCGGACCCGCCGGGGGCGCTCGCCGTCGGCAACGCCACCGATCCGGTCAACGGCTGGGCGCCGCCGGTCACGGTCGCCCGCGTCACGTTCCTCGGCGGCGCCCGCGTCGAGCGCATCGAGGAGGCATCCGGGGCGATCTGGACCCAGTCGCTCCTGGTCCACGACGACCAGGTCGGATGCATCCGGCTTAGCTACCTCTCGGGCGCGGGCGACCGCATCCCCCGGAACGTCGAGTGCGTCCGCGGCACGGACGCGCGCCTGCGGTTCACGAGCGTCGCCTTTGGAGATCCCGGGTACGGCCAGCTCGCGCGGACGACGGACTTCCGCGTGCTCGAGCGCGGCCCGGGCGACGACGAGATGGGCGCCTACGGCTTCCTGCGCGAGGCGCACAAGTGGCGAAACCTCCAGGTCCGGTTCCGCGAGTTCATGCCGCTCGGGATCCGGCCGCTCCTGGTCCCGGTCACGTAGGGAGAGCACGATGGTCGAGCTGGGCGACTTCTCGCGAGCGCTGACGCAGCGCTGGGCCGGCGTGCTCTTCCAGCAGGGGCGCGTGACCCTGGACACCGACGCCACTGCGGCCACGCTGATCGCGGTCGACTGGGAGGACACGGCCGCGTCCGACATGATCGGGTCCGGCGTCGCCGCGATCCCCGCCGACGTGCGTGACTCGCTCCAGGTCGAGACCGCCTCGATCGTCGACGGCATGGTGGAGCTCCTCGTCCAGCCCGGCCGCGCCTGGGCGAACGGGCGCCTCGTGCGGATCGACGGGGACGCGCCCGTGCGGCGCGAGGCGTCCTACCTGGGGCCGCCGGTCCAGGACCCTGGCGCGACGGTCGACTCGATCGGCGCCGGCGTCCGCGACGCCGTCGTGCTCGAGGTCTGGCGAGAGGCGGTCAACGGGTTCCAGGAGCCCGACGAGCTGATCGAGCCTGCGCTCGGCGGCCCTGACACGACCGAGCGCCTGAGGACGGGCGCCTCGATCCGGCTCGTGCGCCTGGATGCCGGCGAGACCTGCGAGACGCTCGGCGACCGGCTGGCCGACGACCGCGATGCGCACGGCCGGCTCACCGTGACCCTCGAGCCACGGGTGGTCATCGGCGGCGATTGCCCCGTCGTCGAGGGCGGAGGCTACCGCGGACTCGAGCACAACCTGTTCCGCATCGAGATCGCGGCGACCGACGACGGCCAGGCGTGGTTCAAATGGTCCCAGTTCAACGGGGGCCTGGTCGGTCGGGCGCTGTTCGACGCCGTCGCCATGCGGGCGACCATCACCGCGAACCTGGCGGCGATCGCGTCGTCCAACCTCGACACGTTCTACCTCGAGGCGTTCGAGTTCAGCGCGGTGGCGGATCGCTGGACGGTCGTCTACGGTGCGACCGTCCAGCTCGACGGCGAGCATCGCCTCGTGCTCCCGGCGGCCCCGGCGTTCGGCACGATCCCCGGCGGTTCGGCCGCGATGTTCATCCGGCTGTGGAATGGCCTCGAGCGGCTCGACGCCTACCCGGCTCCCGGCCCCACACCGTTCCGCGACGGGATCTCGCTGGCCTTCGAGCCGCCCGGCCCCGCGCGCCACTACGTGCCTGGCGACTACTGGACGTTCCCCGTCCGCGCCGGCGACGTCGAGAACGTCGGTCCGTTCCCCACCCATGCGCCACCGGAGGGCCCGGTCGTCGAGCGCGTGCCGCTCGCAATCCTCCGATGGACCGGCGAGCCGCGGCTCGATCGGCGGACGGGAGCCATCGAGGACTGCCGGCGCATCTTCAATCCGCTGACCCGGCTCGGCACGTGCTGCTCGTACCGCGTCGGCGACGGGGTCACGAGCCACGGCGAGTTCGAGTCGATCCAGGAAGCGCTGGACCACCTGCCGGCGGAGGGTGGCGAAGTCTGCGTGCTGCCGGGGACCTACCGCGAGAACGTCCGGCTGGTCATGCGCCGGAATGTGACGATCTCCGGTTGCAGGGGCCGGAGCGTCGTCATAGGGCAGCCGCCGCGCGAGGGCGAGCCTCGGCCGCTGGTGCACGTCGTCAACTCGCAGGGCATCACGGTGACCGGTCTCGCGGTCCAGACAATCGGCGACCAGGTCGGCATCCTGGTCGAGGACAACGTGCCCGAGATCCTCGACCGCGGGCGCGACGTCGCACCGACGGGCGCCACCTCCGCGATCCGCCTGACCGATCTCCTCGTGACGGCCTCGACCCGGGCCGGCATCGAGGTCCACGGGGCACGCGACGTGACGATCCGCGACAACGTGGTCAGCATGGCCGACGTCCGCACGACGTGGCCGGGAATCTTCGCCCAGGGCGAGGACCTGCTGATCGAGCGCAACCTCGTTCGCGTGCAGCGCCGGCTGCCGATCGGGCGGCTCCCCATCGGGAACCTGCCGCGGCTGTTCGCCGCTCGGCCGACGACCGCGGTGGCGCTCGTGCGCCAGCCCGAGGACACGCCCGAGGCTGGCGCCCACGCCGGCGCGCCCACGGCGACGCACGTGGCCGGCGCGACCGGCCCCGCCGTGGCCATGGCGACCCACGCCCTGGCCGCGAGCCCCACGATGCTGGCGGCGCTCCCGGCTGCCGTGGGGTCGGCGGCGCTGACGCCGGTCGCCGCGTCGCCCGCCGTCCTCGAGGCGCTGTTCAGCGCGCCCGGCACGACAGCCCGGCTCGGGCTCGGCGGGATCCAGATCGGGGGCCTCTCGGAACGCGTCCGCCTGGTCGAGAACGTCGTCCAGGGCGGCGCCGGCAATGGGATCACGCTCGGCTCAGTCCGGCTCGTGAACCGCGATGGGATCGACCTCCGGCTCCGGATCGGCTGGATCCTCGACCTCGACCTGGACGACGACGGCAGCCCGTGCCTCCCGGGGCACGTCATCGTGCTCGACCCGCCGGCCGATGCGCCAGCCGACACCCCGATCCCGATGCCGGCCGGGCCGCTGCGCGACGTCTCGATCGAGCGCAACCGGATCCTGGACGCCGGGCTCAACGGCATCGGCGTCGTCGGGTACTTCGGCCGGAGCGAGCTCGGTTTCCGGCGCGTCATCAGCGTCGAAGGGCTGCGGATCGACGACAACGAGATCCGGCGCTGCCTGATGCGGCCCGTATCCGCGCTGAGCGAGGCGACTGCGAGCGCGTCTGGCTTCGGGGGGATCTCGCTCGCCGACGTCGACCGGCTCCTGATTCGGCGGAACGTCATCGAGGACAACGGGCGCGACTACCTCGACCCGATCTGCGGGATCTTCCTGCTCAACGGCGAGGCGGTCGAGATCGCGGACAACCGCATCGTCAACAACGGCGCGCCGACCGGAGAGCCGCCGGCGAACGCACGGCCCGGGCGCCGCGGCGGGATCCACATCGTGACCTGCTCGGCGCCGATCGGGCAACACGTCGCCCTGCTGGCGCGGATCCTGGCCCGGGGCCAGCAGGACGGCACGGCAGCCCTCCGGGTTCGCGACAACGTCGTGTCGCAGCCGCTCGGGCAGGCGCTTACGGTGACGGCCAACGGGCCCGTGTTCGTCCACGGCAACACGTTCACGAGCCTGGGCATCGTCCCTCGGCCCGAGCCGCTTCGGAATGGGCTGTTCGGGTCCACCGTCACGATCTTCAACCTCGGCCGGTCTGCCGAGGAGCGGTCGACGCCAGCGTATTTCACGAATCTCGCAATGGCGAAGGGGCTGGGAGCGTTCAAGCTGGCGACGGATGTCTCGAAGGTCAAGCTCGACGTCGCGCTGCGGCCGGAGGGCGTCGAGGCGGAGTCGATCGCGCCCGGGTTCGTCCAGTTCAGCGACAACCAGTGCTCGTTCGTCGGATCGCTCCTGCGGCCGCCGCGGCTCCTGGGGTCGATCGCGATCAGCCTGGCCGAGGCCCTGGCGTCGATCAAGGCCGTGTCCGCTGCGGGGGGCGGTGCCGGGGTCGCGGGCGGCGCGGGCGCTGCTGGCGGCGCGGGCGCTGCTGGCGGCGCGGGTAGCGGGGCCGTCACCGGACCGGCCGGCGGCGGGTCACCGGCGGGTGGGGCGGGGGCCGTGGCCGGCGCGGTGGGCACCGTCGCCGAGGCGCACCCGATCGTGACCGCAGGCGACCTTGCCGCGGAGGCGGCCGGAGGCGCATCGGCGGGAGGGACGACCTTCTCCGTCGGGGCCGGCGCGGTGAGCGCGACGGCGGGCCCCGCGCTCGTCGCGGCGTCCCGCGCGTCCGTGCGCGTGTCCGAGGTTTCGGACGCCGGAGCGCACGCGATCCTCGGTTCGGGAGCGTTCGGCGAGTTCTCCCACGCGCTTCCCGACTACCCGGTCGCGGAGGCGGTACCCCTGAAGATCGTCGGCGAGCTGGCGAAGAAGCGGTTCGTGCCACTGTCGCCGGACATCCCTGGCATCGTCCGACCGCCCATCAGCCCGGGCGACCTGCTCCCGCTCGACCTGACGCTCCGCCTGTCATCGATCTCGATATGGAGCCTCGACGACGTCGGGGTCCACGACAACCAGTGCCTGACCACGATCCCCGAGGGGACGCTGCTGACGCAGCTGTTCGCCTACGGAAACTCCGTCCGCGCCACGGGCAACCGGCTCAAGGAGGGCGCGTCCGACGCGATCTTCTCGGCGATCACGCTCGGCGGCGTCAACGTCACCGCGCACAACGAGGCGACACACTGCCTGGTCGTCCGCCCACAGCCGGCGGCCAGCCCGGACCGGGTCATCGACGGCCCGAACATCGTCGTCGTCACCGGCGCCCAGCGCGCGTATTGTCAGCGCTTCGAGCGGGTGTTCGGCGACTTCGGGAAGCTGGGAGGCTGACATGGCCGACGAGCGTGAGATCTCGGTCGAGGACCTGGCGGCGATCGTCTCGGGTGGGATCGAGGACGCGGACCAGGCGCGCGCCCGCGGGCTGGCGAGCCTGCTCGAGGTCCGCTTGGCCCGCCTCGAGGGCCTGCGGCGCGAGTTGGAGGTCCGCCGGGTCGTCGACGACGCGGACCCCCGGCTGGCCGAGCTCCAGGATCGGCTGACCGTCGACGAGGTCACGGTGCGGGCACTCGACCTGGAGGCTCTCCGGGCGGTCACGCCGCCGGCGGCGCCGGACGAGGAGGCGGCCACGATCGACGGGCGGATCCTGGTCACGGGCGACGAGCTTCCCGCGGGTGCCCGGGCCAGGCTGCGCGACGCCGGGGGCAAGCTCGTGCGCGGCGTCGAGAGCCGCCTCGACGCGAGCGGCGCCTTCCGGTTGACGGTGCCGGCCGAGGAGCGCGGCAAGCCCCCGGCCTTCACCGTGGTCGTCGTCGACGAGCACGACCGGGAGATCGCCCGCGACGAACGGGCGGTGGCCCCTGGGGCTGGCAGCGTGGAGTACCGCGAGATTCCGCTGAAGCGTGCCGTGGCGGCGGCGGCCGCCGGATCGGCACCTGAGACGCCGGCGACTCCCAAGCCGCGGACGAGGCGTGCAGCCGGCGGCGCGACGCCCGCGACCGGAGCGGCGACGGCCGCGGATGCCGGGATGCCGGCGTCCCCCAAGCCGCGCAGGGAACGCACAGGCGGAGCGACGACGGGTGGGGCGGGCCGGACGACACCGCCGACGTCCGGACGTCGGCGGACCGGTGGCGCGACGACCGGGACCACGATCACCCCGCCGAGCGACCGGACCCCGTCGGCATCGACGCGGCGGCGAACGACCCGCCCGGGCTGACCCATGACCGCCGCCGCCGCTCCCGCCGCCCCGACCCAGGCCAGAGTCCCGGCGACCGCGCACGCGGCACCGGGCCCGTCGCCGGTCGTCCGGCGCGAGCCCGCAGTCGACCCCCTGGCGGGGCCGGCGGGTG
>MGOE01000130.1:3031-14299 GCA_001797035.1 Chloroflexi bacterium RBG_16_72_14 | reverse complement strand
CGGCTCCGGCTCGGGGGCAGCGGCGACCGCCTCCGGTTCCGGCTCGGGAGCAGCGGCGACCACGGCCCCCCACGCCTCGATCTCCGCGGCCGCCGGCTCCTGGTCGACCACCGCGTCGGTGGCCACCTCGACCTCCTCGGCGGCCAGTGCCTCCTCGGTCGCAAGGGCGGCCTCCTCGGCGGCGATCCTGGCCTCGTACTCGGCGATGGCGTCGTCCAGGCTCTGGCCGGGCGCGACGCCGATGAGCGTCGGCTCGGACTCGGCGTCGAGGGCCTCCGGGACGGGCGCCCCGGCCTCGGACGGGGCGGCTCCGGCAGCCCCGACGGCGACCTCGGCCTCGAAGGCCGGCGGCTCGGGAGCGAGCTCGAGCACCCTGGCCAGCCGGTCGGCGGGCAGGTCCATCTCCGGCCAGGCCTCGATGCCGTCGTCCTCCGGGACGTGGCCGTTGCCGCTGGGCGCCGGCTCAAGGGCCTCCGGCGCGAGCGCGCCGAGGGCGAACGGCGAGACGGACTCCTCCTGGTCGGGCAGGGGGGCACAGGTGAGGCACCGGCCCTCGGCGATGTTCCAGCACACCCCGCAGGTGTACTGGCGGCAGGTCAGGCAGAAGTTGAAGGTCTGGTGGAAGGCGTCAAGCTGGTGGGAGGTCGCCGCCAGCTCCTCCTCGCTCCGCGCTTCGGCCATCGCCTCCGAGAACGACGAGTCATCCGACAGCACGAAGTTGCGGACGCCCTTCGAGAGCGTGCGCACCCGGCCCAGGCGCGACTTCCGCGGCGCCGCCGACTCGAACGTGTAGCGCGTGCCGCACCGTTCGCAGAACGACTCGGTGAGGATCTCCGTCATCGAACCCCCGGAGGACAGGTCGGACTTGCCCGGCCATCCGGCCGAGCGAGGGCCAGAGTATAGCCCTGCCTCCAAACCCGGCCCGACACCGAGGTACTCCGGGCGATCGCCGTTCGTCCCGGCACCGGCCCGCGCCGCCGCCTCTGGTACGGTTGCGGCCGCCATGGCCATCCTCGCGGACCTCGAGCGGCTCCTGGAACGCCTCTTCGAGCGTTCCTCGGCCCGGCTGTTCCGTACCCATATCCAAGCCGTGCAGCTCGAGCGGCGCGTGGAGCGCGCGATGGAGCACGCGCGGCTGGCCGAGGGCGGGCGCACGACCGTCCCCAGCCGCTACCGCGTCCGCCTCGCGCCACCCGACCTCGCCGCGGCCGCGCAGCAGGAGGGCAGCGCGGAGGCCCTGGCCGGCCGGCTGGCCGACGCGGCGCTCGCGTTCGCCCGCGCCCACGGCTACCACCTCCGTGGCCGCCCGACCGTATCGCTGCTGGCCGATCCGTCGGTCGTGCCCGGGGAGATCGGCGTGGATCCGGTGATGGACGGGGCGCCACGTCCCGCGGCGATGGGTCCAGGACCCTCGTCGCAGGCCGCGCCGGCCGCGCACGCCGGACCCGTGGCGGCCGGTGCCCCGGGCGTGGCGAGTGCCGCACCCGTGGCCGCCGCTCCCGCACGTCCGGCGTCGATGGCCGCGCATCCACCGACGTCGCCCGCCACGCCTCCGCCGGCTGTCCAGGGGCTGTCCGAGGATGACCGCCTGGGGATCCGCGGCGATGGGACCCAGACCCTCGTCTTCCGCCGACCCGCACCCCGGGCCGCACGCGCCAGCCTGCGCGCATGCGCACCCGACGGCTCGGAGCGCACGATCGACGTTGACGGTGCCCAGCTGACCATCGGCCGGGCCCAGGACAACGGGCTCGTGCTCGCGGACACCCGCGTCTCGCGCCATCACGCCCGGCTCGTCGCCCGCCACGGCGCGCTCGTGTACACGGACCTCGGTAGCACCAACGGCAGCCGGGTCAACGGCGTGCGCGTGGACGAGATCGTGCTGGGGTCGGGGGACCGGATCCAGCTCGGGGATACGGTGCTGGTCGTCGAGACGCTGCCAGGCTGATCGTGGACGGGTTCCTGCTCACGCTGTGGCTCGTCCGGATCCTGTTCCTGCTGCTGCTGTACGCGTTCCTGTTCGCCGTCGTGCGCGTGCTGCTGCGCGACCTCCGCGCGGCCTCCCGGAGCCGTGGCGAGCTGGGCCGCCTCGTGGTGCTCGCCTCGCCCCGCGGCGAGCCGCCGGCGGGAGCCTCGTTCGCGCTGGACGTCATCGCGACCCTCGGCCGCGACGTCAACAACTCGGTCGTCGTGGACGACCCGTTCGTCTCGGGCGAGCACGCCGTCCTCACCTTCCGTGGCCGAAGCTGGTACGTGGAGGACCTGGGCAGCACCAATGGCACGTTCGTGAACGGCGCCCAGGTGGAGACGGTCGCGGCGATCGGCTTCGGGGACGAGCTCCAGCTGGGCGAGGTCCGCCTCCGCCTCGACCGGCCGCGGACGTGAGCGTCGCGGCCCCCGCGCTGCCGATCCCGGCCATCCGGATCCGGCCCCGGATGCGGTCCACGGAGCTCCTGCTGCTCGCGCTCGTGTCGGTGGCGCTCGTGGCCGGCGCGTCGTCGCTGGGCGCAACCCAGCGCCTGCTCGCCGCCCGGACCGCGGGCGAGACGCTGGCGTCGCTGGACCTGTCGCCGCCGGACCCGCGAGGGCTGGCCGTGTACCTGACCGCCCTGTTCATGGTGCACCTGGCATTCGTCCTCGCCGGGCGACGAACGGACCAGGTGCTGCTGCCGACGTTGGCGATGCTCGGCGGGATCGGGCTGCTGCTGATGCAGCGGCTGCCGCAGGACCTCGTGGTCCAGCGCTGGGGGGACGTGGCGCTCGGGCTCGGCCAGCTCCAGCTGGGCTGGCTGCTGATCGCGCTTCTCGTGATCGCCGCCCTGGCCCTCGCCGTGCGGTCCGACGCGTGGCTGCGGCTGTACAAGTACACCTGGGCCGCGGCCGGCATCGCGCTCCTGCTGCTGACCTTCGTGTTCGGCAGCGAGGTCAACGGGGCCCGGCTCACGCTGTCGATCGGGCCGCTGTCCGGGCAGCCGTCCGAGCTGCTCAAGGTGATCCTCGTCGTGTTCCTCGCGGGCTACCTGTCGGAGAACCGGACGCTGCTCGCCGAGGAGAGCACCCGGATCGGGCCGCTGCGGCTGCCACCGATCCCGTACCTCGCCCCGATGGTCGCGATGTGGGCCATCGCGCTGGGCATCGTCGTCGTCCAGCGGGACCTCGGCGCCGCGCTCCTGTTCTTCGCCGTGTTCCTCGTCCTGCTCTACGTGGCCACCGGCCGCCCCGCGTACGTGGCCGGCGGCCTGCTGTTGTTTGTGGCCGGGTCGTGGGTCCTGTACAACCTGTTCGCCCACGTCCAGCTGCGGGTCGACAACTGGCTGGATCCGTGGGCGGACCCGCTGGGCGCCGGGTTCCAGGCGATCCAGGCCTTGTACGCGTTCGGCCGGGGTGGCCTGCTGGGGGTCGGCCTCGGGGCCGGCCTGCCCACGATCGGGGGCCGGCTGCCGGTCCCCGCGGTCCACACCGACTACCCGCTCGCGGCCCTGGGCGAGGAGCTGGGGCTGATCGGGCTGCTGGCGATCCTCGGGCTGTACCTGGTCCTCGTCATCCGCGGGCTCCGCATCGCGGCCGCGGCCCAGGACGACTTCCGCGCGATCCTCGCCGCTGGGCTGTCGCTGGTCGTCGGGGTGCAGGCGTTCATCATCGCCGCCGGCAACCTCAAGCTGATCCCGCTCACCGGGATCACGCTGCCCCTGATCTCGTACGGCGGCTCGTCGCTGCTCGCCAACGCCCTCGTGGTGGGCCTCCTCCTGGCGCTCTCCGACCGTGGCGCGGAGCCGCCGCCGCCCCCGCGCGCGCCACGGCGCGGCCTGGGCCGCCTGCGGCGAGGTGCCGCTTGACCTCGTCGGGCCCCGGCCGCCGCCCGATCGGCACCACGATCCTGCGCACCGGCGTGGCGCTTGCCTGCGCGTTCGCCGTCCTCGCCGGCGGCGCGGGCTGGTGGCAGGTCGTCGAGGCGCAGCGGCTGGCCACGTCGCCCGACAACCCGGTCGTGATCGCCGCCGCGCGTCGCACGCTCCGGGGCCCGATCGTGGACCGCGATGGGCGATGGCTCGCGCGCAGCTCCCGCGACGCGAACGGCGAAGCGCTCCGGGAGTACCGCGACCCGGTCGTCAGCCACGTGGTGGGCTACGCGTCGCGCCAGTTCGGGACCGCCGGCCTCGAGCGGACGTACAACCCGGAGCTGCTCGGGCTCGCCGGCGCCGACCCTATGGGTGGCCTGCTGGACAAGTTCGACCCGTCGCCCCGCGAGCCCCTCGGACTGCGCCTGACCCTCGACCTGCGCCTGCAGCGCGCCGCCGTCCAGGCGCTGGGGCGTGACCGCGGCGCGGTGGTCATGCTGGACCCCGCCACGGGGGAGATCCTCGCCCTCGCCTCGACGCCGACCTACGACGCGTCCGCCATCGCCGATCCCGCCACGGCGGCGGCGACCTTCGAGCGGCTGCGCGACGACGACGCCAAGCCGCTGCTGCCGCGCGCGACGCTGGGCCGGTACGTGCCGGGATCCGTGTTCAAGATCGTGACCCTCATGGCCGGCCTCGGCGGGGACGCGATCTCGCCGGCCACCACGTTCCCCGAGCAGCCCGACGCCGAGCAGGACGGGCTGGTCGTGGACGGCTTTCCGATCCGCGACGGCCACCATCCGCAGACCGGCGACCGCGCCCTGGACCTGGTCGAGGCGACCGAGGTCAGCTGCAACCTGTGGTTCGCGCTGGCCGGCCTCGCGACGGGCGGGGAGCGGCTGGTGGGCGAGGCGGAGGAGCTCGGCTTCGGGGCCGCCATCCCGTTCGACCTGCCGACCGCGGCCAGCCGGGTCAACGATGGCAGCGGGGACGCGCCGGGCGGCTTCTCGGGCGAGGTGGAGCTGGCCTCGGCGGCGTTCGGGCAGGGCGGGACGTTCGTGACCCCGCTCCAGATGGCGCTCGTCGCGGCCACGGTCGCCAACGACGGCGTCCTCATGAAGCCGCATCTCGTGTCCGAGGTCACCGGCGAGGGCACTGGCGCGGGGCCGGTGGGGCCCGAGACCTGGCGGCGGGTGCTGGCCGCGGACGACGCCGCCGTCATCCAGGCCGCGATGCGGGAGGCGGTCGAAGGCGACCTCGGACGGCTGTTCACGAGCGGGGCGAAGGGGACGGGCGTGCCGACGGCCGGCAAGTCCGGCACCGCCGAGCTGGGCGGCTCGGGCGAGCCCCACTCGTGGTTCATCGGCTACGCGGGTGGCCAGACGCCGCGCATCGCGATCGCGGTCCTGGTCGAGCAGGGCGGCCGCGGCGGTGAACGCGCGGCACCGCTCGCGGGCGACCTCATGGCCCGCTACTTCGAGCTCTACGGGCGGCCCTGACGCGTCCCGGTCCCACCCGCCGCGGTACGCTGCGCGGGTGTCCGATCCCCAGCCGCGGGACCCCGCGCCCCCCGAGCCCGACCGCCGCCCGCGCCCGATGGTCGAGCGCCTGGGCATGGCGGGGATCGCCCTCGTGCTCGGCGCGCTGTTCGCGCTGGTCTCTGTCGCCGCCTTCCTGGGCGGAGAGCCGTTCCTGGGCGTGATGGGCGCCATCGGCTGCCTCATGGTCCTCTGGGTGGGCGGCCTGACGCTGTTCCGGGGCTGACCCGCCGGGGCCCGGAGAACCTGTTTCGGATCGCGGTCGTACACTGCTGCGGGAGGCACGACGTCGCCGCGTCCCCACCAGATCCCGTTGTGCGACGTCACCGCAGGGTTGCGCCGGGCGTCAGGGACGCCGAGCCGGGATGCGGGCGCCGCCCACACACACGACGGGAGTCCGATGAGCAATATCCAGCAGGCCGGTGACAAGGTCCTCGCCAACGTGGAGCGCGTCATCGTCGGCAAGCACCACGAGGTCCGCCTGGCGCTCGTCGCGCTGCTGTGCCGCGGTCACCTGCTGATCGAGGACGTGCCGGGCACCGGCAAGACGATGCTGGCCAAGGCGATCGCGCGCAGCCTCGGCTGCTCATTCCGGCGGATCCAGTTCACGCCGGACCTCCTGCCGTCGGACGTGACCGGCCTCTCGATCTACAACCAGAAGACCCAGGAGTTCGAATTCCGACCGGGCCCGATCATGAGCCAGGTCGTGCTCGCGGACGAGATCAACCGCGCCACCCCCAAGACCCAGAGCTCGCTCCTCGAGTGCATGGAGGAGCGGCAGGCGACGATCGACGGCGTCACCCACCCGATGCCCGACCCGTTCCTCGTGATCGCCACCCAGAACCCGATCGAGTACGAGGGCACGTTCGCGCTCCCCGAGGCGCAGCTGGACCGGTTCATCCTCCGCATCCGCCTCGGCTACCCGGCGCTCCTCGACGAGATCGTGATCCTCGACGAGCAGAAGCGGACGCACCCGCTCGAGGACCTGACCGAGGTCTGCTCCGTCGAGGAGCTGCGCAGCCTGCAGGCCGGCGTCCGCGAGATCTACGTGGACCCCGCGGTCAGCGACTACATCGTGCGGCTGGTCGCGGCGACGCGGTCGCACCCCGACGTCTACCTGGGGGCCAGCCCGCGCGGCTCGATCAGCCTGTACCGCGCCTCGCAGGCGCTCGCCGCCCTGCTGGGCCGTGACTACGTCATCCCGGACGACATCAAGGCGCTCGCCGAGCCCGCGCTCGCACACCGGGTCATCATCAAGACCGCCTCCTCGATCCACGACATCAGCGCCGCGCACGTCGTGCGCGAGCTCCTGGACTCGACCCCCATCGAGGCCGCCCGCCAGACCGGCGGGCCGCGCGAGGTCCGCCCCAGCCCCGCCGCCGGCTGACCGACCCACCAGCGACTCCGCGACCGAACGGAGGTCCGACCCGCCTTGCTCCGTCGCCTCCAGCTCCTCGTCCTCTCCGTCGTCCTGATCGTGGCGGCCTTCTCGACCGGCTACCCGTTCCTGTTCTTCCTGGTCTACGTCGGGCTGCTCGTGGGCGGCGGCAGCTATGTCCTGACGCGTCTCGGCCTGTCCGATCTGGAGGCGGGGTACGCCGTGAGCCAGCTGAGCGGCCACGTGGGCGACCGGCTGCGCGTGACGTACACGCTGCGCAACACGGGTCGGCTGCCCAAGCCGTGGCTCGAGGTCCACAACCCCACCACGCTGGCCGGCGGGCTGCCGGGCCGGGCCCTCTCGCTCGGCGGCCGCCACGAGCGATCGTGGCTGGTGCGTACGCCGCTCCTGCGGCGGGGCCATTTCCGGATCGAGCCGCTCCAGATCCGGACCGGCGACCCGTTCGGGTTCTTCGAGGCCTCCGCCAGCGTCGGGCAGGGGGTGACCCTGGTCGTCTACCCCCGGATCGATGCGCTGCCGATGTGGCACCTGCCCCCGGCCAACATCGAGGGGGCGCATGCCTCGCCCGAGCGGACGCTGCAGACCACGCCCCTCGCGACGACCGTGCGCCCGTACGCCCCCGGTGACTCGATGAACCGGATCCACTGGCGGACGACGGCCCGGTTCGGCGAGATCCAGGTCAAGGAGTTCGACCTCGAGCAGACGGCCGACGCCTGGATCTTCCTCGACCTCGACGCGGCCGCCGAGGCGGGCAGCGGCGACCGGTCAACGACCGAGATCGCCGTCCGCGTCGCGGCCTCCGTCGCGGACAAGGCGATCGGCGAGAACCGGGCGGTTGGCCTGACCGTCAATGCCCACCGCACGACCGTGCTGCCGGCGGACCGCGGTGCGCGCCAGCGGCTCAAGATCCTCCAGCTGCTCGCCGCGGTGGAGGCGGACGGACGCGCGTCGTTCGCCGAATCGCTGGTCCACGGCCTGACGCGCCTGCGCCGGGGCATGACCGCGATCATCGTCACGGCCTCCCAGGACCCTTCGTTCATCCGGCCGGTGGCGACGCTCCGCTCGCGGGGGATCAGCGCCGTCGTCGTGCTCTTGGACGCGCCAGCGTTCGAGCCGGCGCCCGAGGACACCCCGGAGGCGGACGTGCAGCGGCAGCGAAGCCGGGCGATCCGCCACGCCCTCGCCGAGTACGAGCTGCCGACCTACGTCGTGGGTCCGGACCACGAGCTCGCCGAGGCCCTCGCCCGGTGAGCGACGTCCGGGTCCGCCGCCCCGACGAGGGCTGGCTGCCGCTCGTCCTGGTCACGTTCATGGCCCTGCTCGTGGCCTGGGCGATCGACGAGCCCGGCTGGGTGAACGGCAAGGGGACACTCACGGACGGGCTGCCGCTGTTCGCCGTGCTCGGCGTCGCAGTCGGGTTCGCGGGCCCGAAGCTCGGCTGGGGGCGATGGACCACCCACCTCGTGGGCGCGGCGTTCGCGGGCGTCCTGATCCCGATCTTCGCCGGCTGGGCGAAGTACCCCGACGTCCCGCTGGCCCAGGCGTTCAGGGCGACCGCCAACGGGACCGTCGAGGCCTACCTCGACATCGCGTGGCGGGGCCTCCGGTTCACGAACGAGGAGATCCATTACCTCCTCGTGTTCGGGATCCTCGTCTGGGCCACCGCCCAGTTCGGCGCGTATGCCGTGTTCGGCCACCGGCGCCCGCTCAACGCCGTGGTGGTCCTGGGCCTCGTGCTGGTCGGCAACATGGCGCTCACGAGCCGCGACCAGCTGCCCCATCTGATCGCGTTCACGGGCGCCTCCCTGTTCCTGCTCATCGGCATGCACGCGTTCGACGAGCGGACGACATGGATCCGGCGGCGGATCGGCGACCCCGGGACGATCTCCGCGCTGTACCTCCGGGGCGGCACGGTGTTCATCGTGGTCGCGCTGTTCTCGTCGCTCGTCCTGACCCAGCGCGCCGCGTCGAACCCGCTCGCGGGGGCGTGGGACGGGATCGACAACCAGCTGATCGACGTGGCGGAGACGGTCTCGCGCTGGTTTCCCACGGGCGGCGACTTCAAGGGCGGCGGCGGGGTGAGCTTCGGCGACACGGTGCGGATCGGCGGCCGCTGGTACACCGACGAGGGCGTCGCGTTCCGGGCGAACGTCCCGGACATCTACGCGGGGACGCTGTACTGGCGCGCCGCCACGTACGACCGGTTCGACCTCGGTGGCTGGAGCCAGACGGAGTACCGGGACATCGACGTGGCCGCCGACCAGTCGCTGCTGGTGGGCACGCAGGAGGACCCGAACCCCGCCACGACCCTCGAGGTCACGGTGACCGTCACGACCGACACCTACAACGATGCCTTCCTGCTGAGCCCCGCGACGCCCGTGCGGGTGAGCGCCCCGACATCGGTCCGGCTGTTCGGCGCCGGCGGCTGGTTCGCCGGCGTGCTCGACGGCGGCGGCAAGCGCGCGTACACGCTGACCGCCCACGTGCTGGATCGCGACAACACCGACGTCATCAGCGGCAACCGGCTGCTGGCCGCACCCGAGGTCTACCCCGCCGAGATCGCCGCCGCCTACACGGATGTGCCGGAGGGGGCGCTCGGCCCGGACGCGAGGGAGCTGCTGGAGCAGATCCGGGCGACCGCGGAGTCCGGGGACCCCTGGCACCTGGCCACCGCCGCCGAGGCCTACCTCCGGAGCGCCGCCAACTTCACCTACGACCCCGACGTCACCGACGTGATGGCCCAGTGCGACTCGAACAGCGCGGTGGAGTGCTTCGCCCGCCAGCAGCGCGGGTACTGCCTCCACTACGCGTCGACGATGGCCATGCTGCTCCGGGCGGCCAACCCGGACAACCCGATCCCCACTCGCGTCGTCCAGGGGTTCCTGCCGGGGACGATCGAGGCACGCGGCGTCGAGACGGTGACCAACTTGAGCGCCCACATGTGGGTCGAGGTCTACTTCCCGGGCTACGGCTGGGTCCCGTTCGACCCGACCGGCGGCGGCGTGGCACGCCAGGTTCCGATCGAGCCCGGACCCGAGGTCAGCCTGGCCCCGTCGGCGCCCGTCCCGACCCTCGGTCCCGACGAGCCCGACCCCACCCGCCGGGTCGGCGGCGACGCCGGCACGAGCACGCCGCCGGGGTCGGGCGGGGGCGGGCCGGCCGACCGGACGCTCCTGATCGTGCTGACGCTGGTGCTGGCGCTGGTGGTCGGCGGCGCCGCGATCACGGCCTGGCTCCGCGGTCCGCGCGGTGAGATCACCCCGGATCGGGCCTGGTTCACCCTCGCCCGCGCCGCATCGCGCCTCGGGTTCGCGCCGCGGCCGACGCAGACCGTGTACGAGTACGCCGCGACCCTGGGCGAGTTGGTGCCCGTCGCGAAGCCGGACCTGCGGATCGTCGCCGAGGCCAAGGTCGAGACCTCCTACGCCCGCATGCGCCTGGGTGGCGACCGCCTGCGCGCGGTGCGCGACGCGACGCGCCGGCTCCGGGTGTCGATGCTCCGGCTCGCCCTGCGACGGGGCGCTCGGCGCCGGAAGGGGTAGCCGTCGCGTCTCGCGGGGTGCCCGGCCCGTGAAACCGCCGGGCTCGTCAGCTACAGGGCGCCGGACCGGGCGCGCCGCTCGGCATCCTCCTGGGCGCGCTCGTCGAGCAGCGACGCGAGGTGCTCGGTCAGGTTGTGCGCCCGGAGCACGGCACGGCCGGCCCTGAACTCGACGACCGTGATCCCGCACAGCGCGAACGTGAACATCCAGAAGCGGTCCAGCGGCAGGTCGAACAGCGTGAGCAGCACGATCTTGAACACGCCGTCGTGGCCGACGAGGATCGACCACGGCTGGCCCGGTCCCGGGCCGACGCCCGCGTACCCGCCGACCTGGGGCCGGTCCAGGCTGCCCCGGGGGTAGTCGCGCCCCAGGCGCTCGAGGATGCCCGCGAGCGCCGGGCGGACCCGGGCCTGCACCTGGGCGATCGACTCGCCGCCGGGCGCCCACGCCTCGTGCGGCCGGCGCCGCCAGGCGGCGATCTCCGCCGGCCACCGCTGCATGATCTCGTCGTGGGTGACGCCCTCCCACTCGCCCTGGCCGATCTCCATGATCCCGGGGTCCGGCCGGACCGGGATGGCCGCGCCCTCGGGCTCGCTTGCGATCGCGGCCCCCACCGTCTCCGCGGTCTCGCGGGTCCGGGCGAGCGGCGAGTGGACGACCTCGACCGGCCGGCCCAGCGGCACCGGCAGGGCGGGCGAGGCGTGGGGCCGCGCGAGCCGCTCCGCGGCCAGCGCCGCCTGCCGCCGTCCGACCGCCGAGAGCGGCGTTTCCGCCTGGCCCTGGAAGCGGTTCTCGCGGATCCACTCGGACTCGCCATGACGCAACAGGACGAGCGAGGCGTCGAGGCCCGCGGGGACCAGCGGGGACCCGTCGCTCACCGCTCGCGGCCCAGGCGCACCGTCCACACGTCGATCACGGCGGGGTGGCTGCGGATCGCGTCCTCGACCGCGGCC
>MGOE01000130.1:0-3019 GCA_001797035.1 Chloroflexi bacterium RBG_16_72_14 | reverse complement strand
TCGAGGGCGAGGACCATGAACGCATCGGCGCGCGGCGCGGACCGGGCGAGGGTCATGGCGCTGATGTTGACGTCGGCTTCGCCCAGGAGGATGCCGATCCGGCCCATCGTGCCCGGCTGGTCGTGGTGGCGCGTGATCAGCATCGAATCGGCGGGCGCCAGGTCCATCGCGTGCTCGTCGAGACGGACGATCCGCGGCTCGCCGTTGGCCACGGTGCCGGCGACGATCGCGGTCCGGCCGTCGGCCTCGGCGGCGAGCGTGAGCAGCGACGAGAACGCGCCGGCGTTGGGGGTCTTGCGCTCGACGACGGTGATCCCTCGCGCCTTTGCCAGCGCAGCTGCGTTGACGAGGTTGACCCGCGCGGTTGTCGCCGTCTCGAGCAGCCCCCGCAGCGCCGCCGCCACGAGCGGCGACGCGTCGTAGCCGGCGGGCTCGCCGGCGATCTCGAGCGTCAGCTGCCGGGGTGCGGTCCGGATGAACTGGGCCATGAACCGCCCGAGCGTCTCTGCCAGCGGCAGGTAGGGCGCGATCGCCTGGGCGGTCTCGGGCGTGAGCAGCGGCGCGTTGACCGCGTAGCGGGCCGGGCGGCCGTCGAGCACCTCGAGGATCTGCTCCGCGACCTCCTCCGCGACGGCGACCTGCGCCTCGGCCGTGGATGCGCCGAGGTGCGGGGTGAGCAGCGTGTTGGGCGCGTCGAACAGTGGCGAGCCGGCGGGCGGCTCCTTCTCGAACACGTCGACCGCGGCGCCCGCGATCCGCCCGTCGAGCAGGGCCTGGGCGACGTCCGCCTCGTCGAGGATCCCGCCGCGCGCCACGTTGAGCAACATCACGCCCGGCTTCATCCTCGCGATCGCCGCGGCGTTGATGAGACCGCGCGTGGCCCGGGTCATCGGCACGTGGACGGTGATCACATCGGCCCGGGCGACCAGGTCCTCGAACGCGACCAGCTCCACGCCGACGTTGGCAGCCTGCTCCGCGGTGACGAACGGGTCCGACCCGATGACCGCCATCTCCATCGCCCGGGCCCGGACGGCGATCGCCTGGCCGATCTTGCCCAGGCCGACGATGCCCAGCGTCTTGCCACGGAGCTCGACGCCCGTGAACTGCGAGCGCTTCCACTCACCGCGGCGCATCGAGGCGTCGGCGGCGGCGGTGCGGCGGGCGAGGCCGTACAGCAGGGCGAAGGTGTGCTCGGCGGCGGCGATCGTGTTGCCCGTGGGTGCGTTGACCACCGTGATCCCGGCCCGGGTCGCCGCCTCGAGATCCACGTTGTCGACGCCCACCCCGGCCCGGCCGATGACCATCAGGCGGGTCCCGGCGGCAATCAGCTCGGCGTCCACCTTGACCTGGCTGCGCACGACCAGCGCGTCGTACTCGGGCAGGATCGCGGCGATCTCCTCGCGCGGCAGGCCGAGCCGCTCGTCCACCTCGTGGTGGGCGCGCAGCAGCTCGAGGCCCCGGGGGGCGAGCGGTTCGACGACGAGGATCCGCATCACGCCACCCCGGCGGCGGCACGCCCGGCCTCGATGCCCGCGCGCTGGGCGGCGGCCACCGCGGCACCGGGCTCCACCGGCAGGCCCTGCTCGATGGCCACGGCCTCGATCGCCGCGACTGCGGCCAGGACGTCATCGGTCGTGACCGACCCCAGGTGGCCGAGCCGGAAGATCCGGCCCTTGAGCCGGCCCTGTCCTCCGGCGAGGATGAGCCCGCGCCGCTTGAGGGCCCCGTTGAAGGCCTTCCAGTCGACGCCGTCCGGGACCCACGCCGCGGTCACGGTGGTCGACGCCACCTCGTCGGCCGCGAGCAGCCGGAACCCAATCGCTCGCAGCCCCGCCCGGGTCATCGCCGCGCAGGCGGCGTGACGGGCGAACACGCCCTCGCCCTCGGCCTGCATCAGCCGCAGACCCTCGTCCACCTGGTACAGGACGGCGACGGCAGGGGTCCACGGGGTCTCGCCGCTGACCGCGGTCTCGCGGTGCCGCCGCAGGTCGAGGTAGAAGCGCGGCATCCGCGCCGTTTCGGCGGCGGCCCACGCGCGCGGTCCCACGGCCGTCATCGCCATGCCCGGCGCGGACATCCACGCCTTCTGGGACCCGGTCACGACGAGGTCGAGGCCCCAGGCATCCATCGCGAACGGCACCGCTCCGAGCGCCGAGATCGCGTCCACCAGGATGAGCGCGTCGGGCGCCGCAGCACGCACGGCCTGGGCGAGGGCGGGGATGTCGCTGGTGACGCCGGTCGAGGTCTCGTTGTGGGTGAGCAGGACCGCGCGCAGGTCCGCGATCGCGGCGGCCGCCTCGTGGACCGCCCCGGGCGCCGGCGCCGTGCCCCACTCCACCTCGAGCCGGGTGACGGCGGCGCCGTAGACCTCGGCGACCTTCGCAAACCGGTCGCCGAAGGCGCCCATCGTCACGGCGAGGACCGGGTCCCCGGGGGACAGGGTGTTGACGACCGCCGCCTCCAGCCCGCCCGTGCCGGCGCAGGTCAGCAGGATCACTTCGTGCTCGGTGCCGAAGAATGGCTTCAGGCCCGTCTCGACGCGACCCAGGAGCGCCTTGAACTCCTCGCCGCGGTGGTTGACCATCTGCCGCCCACCGGCCTCGCGGACGGACGGGGGGAGGGCCGTGGGCCCGGGGATGCGGAGGTTGGGCTCGAAACGGGTCACGTCGCTCTCCTGGGGTCGCGAGGGGAATGCCCGGCATCGTGCCCGAGATGGCGCCCCGCCGTCCACCTTGGTATATATGACGTCATATGAGGACCGTCCGCACGACCATCCTGCTCGATGCCGACCTGCTGGACCGGCTGGAGCGTCACGTCGCGCGCCAGCGGACGACGAAGACCTCGGTGATCGCCGCGGCGCTCGAGTCGTGGCTCGACTCGCACGAGCAGGCACCGGAGTTCCCATTCCTCGCGATCGGGCGCAGGTCGCACGGGCGGCTGTCGCTGGATGCGAGGTCCATCGCCCGGCGCGAGGCGGGGCGCCGGGGCGGTGGCCGCGGCGCCTGAGCAAGCGATGGCG
>MGOE01000129.1 GCA_001797035.1 Chloroflexi bacterium RBG_16_72_14 | reverse complement strand
CAGACACGGCCGGTGACGCAGGGCAGCGCGTTGTCGTCGAGCAGCGATTCCGCGGCGCCCCTGAGATCCCCTTGCGTGACGAGGTCGAGGAAGCGCGGGATGTTGACCCGGACCGGGCAGCCGTCGATGCACACCGGGTTCTTGCACTGCAGGCAGCGTTCCGCCTCCGCCGCGGCCAGCAGGTGCGTGTAGCCGAGGTTGACCTCCTCGAAGTCCTTCGCGCGCACATCCGGCGCCCGTTCGGGCATGGCATAGCGGTCGATGGCCATGCGCTCGCGCGGGGTGAGCTTCGGTCTCTCGCTCACCTCGAGGCCTCTGCCGGGGCGCCGGCCGCGAGGGCGTTCAGCATGCAGGGGCCGCGCTTGGCGAAGGCCTCCTGCTCGAAGCTCCGGTACGTGGACAGGCGGTCGGCGAGCATCCCGAAGTCCACCTTGTGCCCGTCGAACTCGGGGCCGTCCACGCAGGCGTAGTGGGTCTCCCCGCCCACCGTGACGCGGCAGCCGCCGCACATCCCGGTGCCGTCCACCATGATCGCGTTGAGCGAAACGGTGGTCGTCACACCGTACGGGAGGGTCAGCGCCGAGACCGCCTTCATCATCGGCACCGGCCCCACCGCGTAGACCGCGTCGATGCCCCCCGCGTCGAGCAGGTCGCGCAGCGCCTCGGTGACGAACCCGGCCCGCCCGTAGCTGCCGTCGTCGGTGCAGGCGACGACCTCGCCCCAGCGGCGCAGCTCGTCCTCGAAGATGACCCACTCCCGCGATCGCCCGCCGATGACGCTGGTGACGCGCACGCCGCGTTCGTGCAGCCCCTGCGCGATGGGGTGCACCACGGCCGTCCCGACGCCGCCGCCGACGCAGACCGCGTGGCCCGTCTCGATCAGCTCGGTCGCCTTGCCCAGCGGGCCGGCGATGTCGGTGATGGCGTCGCCGACCTCCAGCTCGCACAGGTCGCTGGTCGTCTTGCCGATGGCCTGGATGACCAGGGTGATCGTGCCGGTGCCCGGATCGGCGTCGGCGATGGTCAGCGGGATCCGCTCCGCGCCGGTGCCCCGGCGCACGATCACAAACTGGCCCGGCTGGCGGACCTCCGCGATGCGCGGCGCCGCGACGACGAACCGTGCGACGGTGGGGGAGAGGACGGTCTTCTCGAGGATCGGATGCATATCGAACCAGTTCAGTGTGGATTTGACGTCACGATGGTCCGGCACGGCGCAGAGTAGCTCCACCGTCGAAGTGCACCCCGAACGGGGGCCGAACGTCACGACGCCGCGGGACTCTCGAGTGCGGGCCGGCCGGGCGCTCCGTCGGCGACAGCGGGGACCGTCTTGCCCTTCGGCCAATAGAGCTCCTTCTTGACGTGGAACTCGGGGAAGCCGTGGTCCATCAGGATGGCCTCGACGTTGAGGATCATCTCCGGGTTGCCGCAGATGTACACGACCGTCTTCTCCGGCCTCAGCCCCAGGTCCCGGCAGACCGCCTGCACGACCGCCTCGGCGCGGCCGGTCCGGCCGGACCAGCCCCGGTTGCGCGGGTCGGCGGGACGGGAGACCGTGGGCAGGTAGGTCACCGGGTAGGTGCGGTCCCGCTGCCAGCCCTCGAGCAGGTCGCGGTAGCCCAGCTCGTCGGCGTAGCTCGCACCGTGGAGCATGACCGTCCGCCGCGGCTTCCCGGCCGCCATGAGCTGGCGGATCATCGAGATGAAGGGCGCGATGCCGGTGCCGGTCGAGACGAAGAGGTGCGTGCGGTCGTCGTCCGGCTCGAGGAGGAACCTGCCCTTGGGGCCGATCATGCGCATCTCGTGGCCGACCGGCAGGCGCCACAGCAGCGTCGTGAAGCGCATCACCGGCACGAGGCGGACGTAGAACTCGTAGCCCTCCTCGCCGGCCACGGTGGGCGACGACGCCACCGAGTAGGGCCGCTGGACGAGCTTCCCGTCCGCGTAGACGCCGATGGTCATGTACTGCCCCGGCTCGAAGGGCACCGGCTTGCCCTCGTAGCGGACCCAGACGGTGGCCAGGTCCGAGGTCTGATCCACGCGCCGCACGAGCCGGGCGTTGTACAGCTCGGACTCGGGCGAGATGACGCGCGGGTCCTCGTCGTGGTGGGTCATGGACGCGGGATCCTCCGGTGGCGGACGCCCTTCCATGGTATCGGTCAGGCGGGATCGAGGCGGATCCGGTCAGGCGGCAGGCGCAGGCCGCGGAGACGCCCAGGCTCCGACGGGGCAGCCTCGTGGGTGCTACGGCGACGTCGCGGCGTCCTTGGCCAGCTCCAGGAGGCGGCGCGTCAGGGTCTCGGGGTCCATGAGGCCGGGCACGACCTCGGCGACGCGCCCGTCGGCATCGATGAGGATGGTTCCGAAGATGTTCATCTTGAGACCCTGGGGGATGGCGCCGCCGAAATCGAGGATCACCGGTAGGTCCCTGATGCCGAGCCTCGTGAGCAGGTCCCGCGTCCAGCCCGGCGTCGGTTCGCCACTGCTGATGACGACGAACGACGCGGAGCTGCCGAATGACGCTGCCGTCGCGGCGAACGACTCGAGGTCGGACAGCGGGCAGCCATCGCAGGTGCCGCCCGTGAAGAACCAGATGGCAGCCGGTCGCCCGACGAGGCTCGAGCTCTGGAACGTCCCGCCCGCAGCGAGCGGGCCGCTCCACTGGGGCATGGCCTCGCCGGTGGAGAGTCCGCTGACGACCTCGGTGGCGCCGGGCACCGGGCTGGGAGGCGGCGGCTCGGGAGATCGCCCTGGCGTCGGGACCGGGCTCGGGATCGGCCGCCTATCGGCCAAGGCCGAGAACATCGCCTCGAGGTCCGCCCGGGTCAGCGAGCCGAGGTTGACAGATGCGACCTTCCCGTCGCGGTCCAGAAGGACGAGCGCGGGGATGCCGTTCAGTGCCCAGGCGCCCCACAAAGAACCGGCGTCGTCGTAGGCGACCGGCACCGTAAGCGGATGCTGGGTCAGGTAGCCCCTGACCGTTCCCTGTTGATCCGGTGCGACAGCCACGGTCGTGATCTCGGGATGGCCGCTGGCCACGGTCTGCAGGTCCTGCAACGTTGATCCCGTGCACGGTATGCACCACGGCGCCCAGGCGTAGATGGCTGCCGGCAAGCTCAGCCTGGACGAATCGAGGACGCGCCCGTCAAGGTACGTGGCGCTCAAGACGGGAGGAGGCTCGCCGACGCGGAGGACAAGGCTCGGCGGTGGGTTGGTCTCGTCGATGAGCTGTGCCCCGGCCGGTGCCGTCAGGGAAAAGACGTCCGCCCCGAACGCGGGATCGATCTCCAATGCCGTCGCCATGCCCGATACGCCGGCGCCCTCCGAACCCTGCGGTGACGACATGCCCACGAGCAGCAGGCTGGTCGTATCGACCCAGAATTCGCGACCATCACAGCGCAGGTGGTATGCCGGACGGCCGGCCACGACCTCGTCATCGAGGCGTTCCCAGCTGTCGCAGGAGATCCACGGGATGGGGTCGGACCCCGGCCGATAGGGGACCACCTCGATCCAGCTCAACCACGTGCCGTTCTCCACGAGGCGCAGCTCGTCACCGGTCACGGACCACGTCCGGAACGTGGGATCGAGGCGCCCGACTTTTCCGTCAGCATGGATCTCATACGCGCCCTGCGCCGACGCCGCGAGTTCGGGCTCGATGAGGCGATCCCAGCGCCATGCCCCGTGCCCGTCGAAGCTGATGACATACCGCCGCACCGGCTCGGTCGCCTCGATGGTCATCCGATACGCCGGCGGATCCTGCTGCACCCGCTGCGAGGCGGCCACGATCTCGGCCGGCGTCCGCTCGGCGAGGAGCAGCCGCGCCGCGAGCCCGGCGCCGACCAGGGCGGCCAGCAGCAACGCCACGACCGCCGCCAGGTATACGAGGCGCATGGCGGGTGTCATCGTCCGCCAGGCCGGCATCAGGGTGCCCCACCGCCAAGGGCGACGCCGGGATATGGCACCGCGGAACCCCGCTTCGATCGCGAGCGATTCGTAGAGCCGCTCGGCGAAGGCGGGATGCGGGTCGAGCGGAGTGTCGAGGAGCCGGAAGGCGCTGCGCAGGCGGTCGTCAGACATCGGTCGGCTCCCGTAGGCGCGGCGGAAGGCCTCGCGTGCGCGCGTCATGAGCGATTCGGTCGCGGACTCGGACTTGCCCAGGCGGCGGGCGATCTCGCGCACCGGCAGATCGTCGGCGTAGTGGAAGACGAGCACGGCGCGCTGCAGGACCGGCAGCCCGCGCAGCGCCCGAAGGATGGCCTCGCGCTCGTCGAGTCGCTGCCAGGCCAGAGCGTCGGCCTCCGACGTGATCTCTCGCACGATCAGGCGAAGTCGGCGATGTTCGTCCCGGTCGACACGGCGGTAGTGGTCCGCCAGCTTGTGACGGGCGATGCCGATGAGCCACGTGATCGGATCAGAGCGGCCGTCGAACCGCGCGCGCTCGTGAACGGCGGAGGTGAAGGCCAGTTGGGTCAGCTCCTCGGCCACGGCGGGATCGCCACAGCGCCCATAGACATAACCGTAGACGCGAGGCAAGGCTCGATCGTAGAACGCCCGGAAGGCCGCCTCGGATGCGAACGTGGCGGCGAGCTCCGAACCCCATTCTCGGGTGGCCGCGTCCCTCGGGCCGGTGACGGCGGGAGTGTTCACCCCGGATGTCCGCCTCTGTAACTCCCCCGAACGACCGGGGGCTCACAAGGTTAGTCGCCGCTGCGATCGGAATCCTTCGCCGCGGCATAGCGATCCTCAACGTGCAAGCAGGCGTTCCTGCCGATACTCGGGCGCCGGTCAAGGTGCCGGGCAGGCACCCCTCCGGGGAGAGCCCGGTACAATCGCTGCGACACATCGACCTCGCAGCCGGCGCGCCCGGCCCGCG
>MGOE01000128.1 GCA_001797035.1 Chloroflexi bacterium RBG_16_72_14 | reverse complement strand
CCGGACGGGGGTGACCGTCCGCTCCTCGAGGGTGAGGCGATCGCCGGCGACCGCGACACGGCCGACGGTCACGGCGCCGCCGCCGAACGCGATGTCCTCGGCGGTGACCCGGAGCGACGGCGCCGTCACGAAGTGCGCGGGGCGGCGCAGCTCGATGCCGCTCAGCCCCGCATGAGGGCGAGGCGAGTGCCACGACGGGCGTCGTAGTCGACCTGGAGGGACGCGTTGACGACACCGCGTTCGGGCTGCACCGGCAGCTCGGGCGGCAGGTAGAGGCGGAGCAGCGCGAGGTCGACGTTGCGGAGGATCGCCGTCGCGTGCAGCTCGAGCGGGGCGAGACGGAGGTTGGCGACCCACACCGACACCTGCGCACCCGCCATCAGCGCGCCGGCGCTCGCGGTCCCGGCCGGTGCGTCGCGGGCGCTCGACAGGTTGCGGGCCTCGAGCGCGACGCCGTCGGCCTGCCAGCGCCGAGCCCGCCCGAGGCGCGCGTCCTCCAGCACCACGGTGCCGCCGTCCACGGCGAGGCGACCCAGCTCGATCGCGCCGGGGCGAAACGGGAGATTCTCCACCGTCACCCGCACCGCCGGCGCGGACAGGAACGGGCCCTCCTGTCCTGGCCGGTGCAGCTCGATGCCGGCGAAGCCGACATCGACAGTCACGAGGGCGCCCGTCGACGCGTCGGTGTCGATCGTCGCCGTCGCGTTGATCCTCCCCCGGGTTGGGCTGAGCGGGCTGGCCGGCGGCAGGTAGAGGGCAGCGAGCGACGCGTCGATCTCTCGCGCGATGACCGTCGCCCGGAAGCGCAGCGGAGAGAGGCGCAACTCGGTCACCCAGAGCGAGACCGGCGACCCCGCCACGACCGCGCTCAGCGTGACGACACCGGGCGGCTTCCCGGCCAGCGTGGTCGCGTCTCGCGCTTCCAGCGCCACCGCGTCGACCTGCCAGGTGCGTGGCGGGGTCAGCGTGCGGTCCTCGATCACGCCGGCGCTGCCGAGGAGTTGGAAGCGCTCGATCGTGACGGCCAGCGTGGCTCCGCCCTCCGTCTTGCGGACCAGGAGGTCGGAGATGTTGAACTCGCTCGGGCCCGTCCGCACGATACGGACGGTCATCGCCTGGAGCGTGGCGTCTCGAATATGCAAGTGACGCCGGAACAGCTCGCGCGGGCTGAATCGAACGTCCAGCCGCTCGAGGGTCGCGAGCGGGCCCCCGTCGCGGTCGATCACGCGGAGCCCGCGGAGGGCCAGGCGACCGTTGAAGAGGTCGAGATCGACGGCCTCGATCATGACCGTCCGGCCCGTGGTCACGGCCAGCCGCCACACCGCCACCCGGCGAACGATCTCGGGCAACGCGGCCAGACCGATCGCCACGAGCGCGATGAGCGCGACGATGGCGATGACGACGAGACGGAGCGTGCGGCGACGGTTCACGGTACACGCCTTGAATACCACGGACGCGCGTGTCACTCTCAAGATGTTGCGAGCCCGGCGCGCCGGGCTGCGACGGTCAACGCTTGGAGGGCCGCCGCCGCCCTCGTGAGGGGGCGCCCCCCTGCCTGTCAACGGCCGGCGAAGCAGAGCGACCCAGCGCTACCGAGGAGGACTGCGATGCGGTACATCGACCTGACGCTGCCCCTCTACGACTACATGCCCGTCGGCGCCGTCTGGGCGTGGGACGTCCCGTTCCAGACCCAGCCCATCACGACCGACGGCCACGGGTACGTGCTGCACATGATCACGATGCACTCGGAAGCGGGCACGCGGCTCATGATCCGGGCGATGCAGGACCCGACGGCGCCGAAGGTCGATGAGATCCCGCTCGAGAAGCTCGTCCTCCGGGAGACCGTGGTTGTCGACGCCCCGTGCGAGGGGGGCGGCAGGCTGACCGGCGACGACATGGTCACGGCCTTCCAGGGCGTGACGCTGGAGACAGGGGACGCGATCATCCTCCGGACGGGCTGGGGCGATGACGAGCGCTGGACCAGGCTGGGGGACGATTACGCCCGGAAGACGCCGTTCGTGACCAGGGAGGCGGCCGAGGAGCTCGTGAGGATCATGAAGGGCAACAGGTCCGACCTGGTCGGGTCTGACGTGGCGACCTGGGGGCGCGGGGACAAGTATCAGCTGCCCGAGTGGGCATCGAAGCCGGCGTGGGAGAGACCGCCCTTCCCGTCGTACCAGGCGAAGCGCTACCTGGCGCGCTACACGAAGGAGATGGCGTACGAGGACTTCCACTCCCCGCACATCCTCAACTCGGCGGACGTCATGTACCTCGGGGCGATGTGCAATCTCGGGGAGATCAAGAAGCGCAGAGTGAAGTTGATCGTCCTGCCCATGAAACTGAAGGGCATGCGGGGGGCGTCGTGTCGGGTGATCGCGCTCGAGGAGTGAGGCATCTCCAGGCGCGGCGTCGCGGCGATCCGGCGTGAGACGCTCCGGGCGGCCCGGGCGCACCGGTCCCTTCAAGGGGACAGTGCCTGGCTATTTCTTGATGCCCCCCATAGATATAGGTTGTGGTTCTTCCTGGATAGCTGCCAGTTCAAGACCGACCTGCATGCCCGGCCGCCGCGCGTGCGGTGTGCCGAGCACGGGGTGCGGCAGGTGCGCTTGCCGTGGGCCGAGGAACGGGCGCGCTTCCCGACGCTGTTCGAGCGGTTGGCGATCGATGTGCTCCTGGAGACGGACGTGCTCGGCGCAGCGAGGCGAGGAGGAGTGTCCCATGGTGGCGTCATCGGGCGAAGTCCAGGCGAAGGGAGGCGAGGAGGCTAGAGGGGGCGAACGTGTAAGGGTATCCATCGCTGAGGGGGGCGGACGGTGACAAGCCTTCTGTGAATGAGGTAGTGTTGTCGCCATGCTCATGATGATCTTCGGTGCGCAGAGCGCATTCTGTTTCTCGAGCGTCGCGTACCGGCAGTCCCATTAGCTGGAATCTGATCGCCGCCTTCCCCATGACGACACACACCGCGAAGAACGGCATTTCCAGACCTCATCGGACGTTCCTGCTGACGGCAACGGCAATGACGGCGCTGCTCGTCACGATGGGCGGAGTCGTCTGCGTGACCGAATCGGGGCGCGCATGCCCCGATTGGCCGCGCTGCTACGGCCAGCTGGTGCCGCCGATGCGGACCGACACCATCATCGAATACACCCATCGTCTGTTCGCCGCGCTGACGTCGCCCTTCATCATCGCGGCCGCCCTGATGGGCTGGATGAAGGCCAGGTCAATCCGGTGGGTGAGCCGGCCGCCTGTGCTGGCCGTGGCGCTCCTGATCGCGGTCGTCGCGTTCGGCGCGATCGCGGTGCTCCGGGGACTGCCGCCGTGGGCCGCGGCCCTCGACCTCGGGTTGGCGCTGAGCGTGCTCGCCCTCATGCTGACGTCCACAATCGTTGCGTTCTCCCGTCCCGACAATCCCCAGCTCGCCGACCGGCTGTCGTTCTCCCGCGCCTTCGTCCGGCTGGCCCTGGTGGCGGCTGCGGGCGTCTTCGCGGTTTTCGTCGGCGGCGTGCTCGTCGCCGACGGCGGCTCGACCGTGCGGTGTCTGGGCTGTCTCGGGGTGCGTCCGGGACCGGCGGCCGGCGGTTTCGGGCGCTGGCTCCAGTTCGGACGCGACGCGATCTCCGGTGTGGTCGCCGTCTCGATCGCCGTCCTCCTGGTCGCCGCGTGGCGGACCGAGCGGAGCGATGCGCCGGTTCGGCGCTCGGCGGCCGCCGCTGCCGTTCTCGGGTTCGCGCAGATAGCGCTCGGCGCGCTGGTGATGATGGGCGGTGCCACCGTTCCACTGCTGGTGGCTTCGGTCGGCACCGCCGTGGCTCTCTGGGTCTCGCTCGTGGCCCTCGCTGTGTTCGGAGGTCTGGCGCCGCGACCCGCGTGATGCGCCCAGATGAGCCGGACCCGTCATCGCGACGGAGCGCGGGATGCCGGCCCGATCGAGGTTCCTGACCGCCGACCGTCTGAGGTCGTGGAGCAGGAGTCCAGGCCGGCCCGCCCGGGCGGGGCAGGACGCCGGCAGGCCTCGGCCGGGGGGGAACTACCGGCCGCGGCGCCTTCGCTGGGCTACCGCGAGCCCCCCAAGCCCGGCGCCGAGCAGCAGCAAGGTCGCGGGCTCCGGCACCGCGCTGACGGCGACGGAGGCGAACAGGCGATGGGCATGCGCCGTGGGATGGACGTCGTCCCAGAACAGGTACTGCTCGGGGTCGGCGCACACGGTGCTCCCGTTGAAGCAGGGGGCAGTGACATTGGAGAAGCCGAAGGCCCAGGGATCGGCCACGATGGACTCGACCAGGCCAAAGGCGTCAAGACGGTCGATGTCCAGGGTCGGGTTCAGCGCGAGTGCATCCAGGGCCAGGTCCAGGGTCGCGTTGAAGACGTCCGACAGGAGCCCGGCCAGCGCCACCGCCCCGGGGCCGGCGGCCTGCGCCTCCGGGGTTCTCCCCACGTTCGGCAGGTTGGGCACGACGAAGCTCCGGGCACCATCGGCCGCCAGAACGCCGATGATCCCGCCGAGGTCGACGGCGGCCGTCTGCATGGCCGTCACGGCCTGGGCCGGCGTGATCAGCCCGAGCCCCACCGCGCCGACCGCGGTACGCAGATCGTTTCCGCCTCCCCAGAGGACATAGAGGGCGCCTGGATCCGCAGGGCCCGGCAGCCCGAGGTACATGCCTACCTGGTCACTCAGTGAGGGAGGCATGGGACCGCCACTGGCAACCCTGGCCCCGCCGAACGCGAAGTTAGTGCCCCCGAGCATTGATGGAGCCGTTGCATGGCCGAGGTGGCTGGCGAGCCCCTCCACCCACACCGGCCCGTTGGAGAAACGCCCGCCGAAGTAGGGCGGGCTAGCCGGCACAGCCCCACCCGTGACGGCGAAGATGTTCCCGGTGTCGGAGAGGCTGTCGCCGAAGACGAACACATCGGTGACGGCCGGCCCGGCGAGGGCACCGCTGGCGCCCAGGCCGAGCGCCAAGGTGAGACCGCCGATCAGGATAGCGCGCGCCAGACCGTCTGTGGTTCGCATGGCTCTCCCTCTATGGGTGTCAGGCTCCCGTACGATGTCGCTGCGAAGATCCTCGACGCGCTTGCGGGTGACGAAGAAGTAGAGGGCCCGGGGGACGCCGCGGAGGAACTCGCGGACGAGCGTCGTCTTGCCGATGCGCCGGCGGCCGAGCACCAGCGTGAACTGGCTCCGGCGGGCGGCGCGGCGCTGGGTCGCGCGGAGCGCCTCCAGCTCCTGGTCCCGATCGATGAACCGCATGCCGAGAATTATGGTCGTGAGCCATTATGGTCGTCAACCATAATCAAGGGGCTGGCCGGGACCCCCGGTGGGGGGGCATTCGGGGCATCGATCATCCACGCGCCTGCGCCCCCTGCCGGCGGCCTCGACGGCGTGGCCGGGCCGGCGACCACGACTAGGCTCACGCGATAGTAGGCCGAGGCCCTCCGCCTGGCCTCTGCCGGTGGCGAGGTGCGTCGAGGGGACCTCATGGCGGGCTGTGGGATCTCGAGGGACCGGGCGCGGCGGACGCTCGGCTCGCTGGTCGAGCGGGGTCGCTTGCGCCGGCTCGGCAGCGGGCGGGGGGCGTGGTACGTGCTTCGGGGGACTGACGGGGCTGGGGAATGAGACGGGGACGCAGGTCCGGCATCCTTCATCGCTGTGCCATCGGCAGATCCCTCGGTGGTCGAGCGTGCGGGCGGAGCGCGCTGCGTCCCCTCGGGGCGCCCGCCCGCGTGGGGGCCGGATGGCCGGACGGGGGGGGCAGG